>JAJXVH010000056.1 GCA_021782205.1 bacterium
GCTCTTCGGCGCGACCACGCGCGAACTGGGCTTTTTTCCTTACGGCTCGCGCCACCGCGTCGTCGAGGAGCCTCTGGCCTGCCGGCCCTGCGGCCTGCACGGCGCCCGCGCCTGCCCCGAGGGTCACTTCCTGTGCATGCGCCTGCTCACCGTCGAGCGCACGCACGCCGCCTGCCGGGAGGCCTTGGCATGACCATCATCCACCTGGAAGACGAGCCCTGGGACTCGGGCCTGGCGCAATACGCGCTGGCGCTGGCCGCGGAGCAGGCGCGCCGCGGCCACGCCGTCCAGGTCTGGGGTTTGCGCGGCTCGCCGGTGTTGGCGCAAGCCGCGTCGCTGAATCTACCCACACGGGGCTGGGTCAACCCCTGGCTGGAACTGCCGCGCCTGCGCCGGGAATTGGCGGCGCTCAAGCCCAGCATCCTCAACGCCCACACCGGCTCCGGTCACGCGCTGGCGCTGGCGCTGGCCCCGCGGGGTGCTGCCGTGGTGCGCACGCGCGGCGACGCGCGCGCACCGAAGGGCGGTCCGCTGACGCGCCTGCTTGCGGGCCGCACGGCCGCGTTCATCGCCGCGAACACCGTCTTGAAGGAGCAGCTCCAGTCCGCCTTCCCCTCCGCGCGCACCACGTTGGTGGCGCAGGGCATCGCCGGGCCGGCGTCGGCCGCGCCGCTGACGCGCGAGCCGGTGGTCGGGATGCTGGCCCGCTTCGACGCGGTCAAGGGCCACGTGGTCGCGCTGGACGCGGCGCGTCTCTTGCGCGTGGAGATTCCCGCCTCGCGGCTGGTCTGCGCGGGCGAGGGCGTCCTGCGCGAGCGCCTGGCCTGGCAGCTCAAGCCCATGGGCTTGGCCCCGTTCGTCGCCTTTCCCGGACGGGTCGCCGACAAGTGGGCGTTCATGGCCTCCTGCCGCGTCGGCATCGTGCCCTCGCTGGGCTCCGAGGCGGTGTCGCGCGCTACGCTTGAGTGGATGGCGGCGGGCCGGCCCGTGGTGGCTTCGCGTGTCGGAGGCCTTCCGGATCTCGTCGAGCACGAGGTCACCGGCCTGCTGGTGCCGCCCGGCGACGCGGCGGCGCTGGCCAAGGCCGTGGGTCTGATCCTACGCGACGCGCCTGTCGCCGAGGCCTTCGCCGCGGCGGGGCGGGAGCGCTGGGAGCGCCTGTTCAGCCCCGCGCCATTTTACGAAGACACTCAGCGCGTCTATGAAGAAGCCTCCCGTCTTCCACGTTGACGGCGAGCGCGGCCTGCGCGGCGGGGAGCGCCAGCTCCTCTACCTGGCCGCGGCCCTGCGCGCGCGCGGCCGGCGCGGCGTGATCTGCGCCCGCGCGGGCGGCGAACTGTCGTCGCAGGCCGCGCATCAAGGTTTCGAGGTGCGGACCTACCCGTTTCTCGGCGAGTGGGACCCGCTGACCGCCGCGCGGTTGGCCGCGGCGGCGCGCCACGAGGGTGCGCTCCTGCACGCGCACACCGGCCACGCCGCGGGGGTCTGCGCGCTGGCCTCCCTGTCCGGCGCGCGCTGGCTGGCGCACCGGCGCGTGGATTTTCCCGTGAGCGCTTTTTCGGCGCGCCTCAAGTACGGCCGCGCGGGCGCCGTGGTCGCGGTCTCCGGCGCCATCGCCAAAATACTGCGCGAGGCGGGCGTGCCGAACACGAAGCTCTCGGTCGCACCCGACGGCATACCCGCGACCGCCGAGGAATGCGCGTGGACCGGCGTGGACGCCGCGCGCTACCGTCCGCCCTCGCCGGGCGAGAAGGCCGCCTATAAGGCCGCGCTGGCCGAGGAATTCGGCCTGGACGCGGGCGCGCCGTGGGTGGGCAACCTGGCCGCACTTGTGCCGCACAAGGACCACGACACCTTGCTGGCCGCGGCGGTGATCGCCCTGCTCAAGCGTCCCGACGCGCGCGTGCTGATCGCCGGCCGCGGTCCCGAGGAGGCGCGCCTGTCCGCGTCGATCCGACGCATGGGGCTGTCGGGCAAGGTCCTCCTCGTGGGCCACCGGGCGGACCCGGTTCCCCTGCTCAAGTCCCTCGACGTCTACGCGCACTCCTCGTGGGGCGAGGGCATGGGCTCGGTGCTCATCGAGGCCGCGGCCTGCGGCGTGCCGGTCGCGGCCACGTCGGCGGGCGGCATCCCGGAGGTCGTCAGCGGCGGCGAGACCGGCCTGCTGGTCCTGCCCCGCCATCCCGAGGCCCTGGCCGAGGCGATCCTGCGCCTGCTCGCCGAACCGCAGCTGTCCGCGCGGCTGGCCGCCGCCGCGCGCGCCCGCCTGCCGCGCTTCGGGCTCGCGCGCATGGCCGACTCAATGGAGGAGCTCTATGACCGTCTTGCTTAGCGCGCTGCTGATCGCCAAGGACGAGGAGCGCGACCTGCCCGGCTGTCTAGAAGCGCTCCAGGGTCTGGCCGACGAGATCGTCATCGTCATCTCCGCCGACACGACCGACCGCACCGAGGAGATCGCGCGCGCCGCGGGCGCGAAAGTCCTGCGCCGCGCCTTCGACGACTACGCGCGCCAGCGTCAGGCGGGTCTTGACGCCGCGACCGGCGACTGGTGCCTGTGGATCGACCCCGACGAGCGCGTGACGCCGGCGCTGGCCGCGGAGATCCGCGCGCGTCTGTCCGGCACGGCCGGAGCCGCCGCCTTCGACGTGCCCTTTGAGGTGCTCTTTCTGGGCCGGGTTCTGCGCTGGGGCGGACTCGGCTCCGAATCCCACGTGCGCTTGTTCCGCCGCGAGAAGGCGCGCTTCGTCGGCGGTCAATTGCACGAAAGCCTGCAGATCTCCGGCACGGTCGGCCGCCTGCGCGGCAAGATCACGCACCAGCCCTACGCGGACATCTCCGACTATCTCTCGAAGCTCGACCGCTACACCACGCTCGCCGCCGAGAAGCGTCGGGCCGCGGGCAAGCGCTTCACGCCCCTGCACCACCTGCTCCTGCCGTGGGAATTCTTCTCGCGCGCCGTCTTAAAATTGGCCGTCCTCGACGGCTTTCCCGGCTTGGTCTGGGCGGGGCTGGCCGCGTTCCACAGCTGGCTGAAATATGTCAAACTCGGCGCGATGCGGGAGAAAAAACCGTGATCGCGGAGCTGGGCGCGCTGGGAGCCCTGGCCGCGGCGGGCGCCAGCGCGCGCTGGAACTGGTGGCGTCCGGCGATCGACGGCGGCATGCCCGCGCTGATGTACCACAAGATCGGCGAGGCCCCCCCCGGCTCCCGCCTCAAGAAGCTGTGGGTGACGGCCGCGGATTTTCGCGGCCAGCTTCAATACTTGAAGGACCACGGCTACGCCGCGATCACCTTCTCGGACTGGCGCGACGCCGAAAAGGGCCTCAAGCCCCTGCCCGCCAAGCCCGTGCTGATCACCTTCGACGACGGCTACCAGAACAACTACGAGACCGCCTTTCCGCTCCTGCGCGAGTTCGGCATGAAGGGCAACGTCTTTCTGGTCTATGAGACCATGGATCAATACAACGCCTGGCACGACCCCGACACCGAGCCTTGGACGCGCATGCTGACCTGGTCGCAGATCAAGGAGATGCAGGACGGCGGCACGTTCGAGTTCGGTTCGCACACCATGAAGCACCGTTGCTTAACGGAAATTCCGCTGGAAGAAGCGCGCTGGGAGCTGACCGAAAGCAAGAAGCGCCTGGAAGACAAGCTGGGCCGCGAGTGCGTGGGCTTCGCCTATCCCTACGGCGCCGGCGCCTACGCGCCGGACGTCCGGCGCGCCGCCTTGGACGCCGGCTACCGCTTCGACTTCGGCATCCGCCAAGGCATCACGCGCCTGCCGTGGCGGCGCGAGGACGGCCCCATTCAGCGCCTGCTCGTGCGCGGCGACGACAACGCCCTCGACTTCCACCTGAACCTGACGCGCGGCAAGGCGCGCTTCTGACGCCGCGCGCGCGCCGACCATGGCTCTCGACGACCTGATCTTCGGCAAGGCTCTGCGCAGTTCGCAGGAGCGCGCCGAGCAGATCGGACCCGCCGCGGGCATCCCCATATTCGGGCTGGACGCGCTGAGCTCCGCCGGCTACGGCCCCGAGGCGGCGCTGACCTTGCTGATCCCGCTGGGTGCTGCGGGCCTGGGCTACATCGTGCCCATCACCGCGGCGATCATCGTCCTGCTGGCCGTCGTCTTCGTTTCCTACCGCCAGACCATCGAGGCCTACCCCGACGGCGGCGGCTCCTACACCGTCGCGCGCGAGAACCTGGGCGAGTCCGCGGGACTGCTGGCCGCCTCCGCGCTGATGATCGACTACGTGCTGACCGCGGCCGTGGGCATCTCCGCGGGCGTGGGCGCGCTGGTCTCGGCGGCGCCCAGTCTTCAGCCGCACACCACGGCGCTGTGCCTGGGCATACTCGCGCTCATCGCCTACGTCAACCTACGCGGCGTCAAGGACGCGGGCTTTTTCTTCATGGTGCCCACCTACCTGTTCGTGGGCACGTTGGGCGTCGCGCTGATCTGGGGCCTGGCCAAGACCGCCGCGTCGGGCGGACACCCCCTGCCCGTCGCACCCCTGCCGCGGCCGCCCGCGGCGCTGGAGGCCGTCAGCGCCTGGCTGATCGTGCAGGCCTTCGCCAGCGGCTGCACGGCCATGACCGGCGTGGAGGCGGTCTCCAACGGCGTGAAGGCCTTTCGCGCGCCGTCGACGCGCAACGCCAAGCTCACCCTCACCATCATCATCGCGGCGCTGGTCGCCCTGCTGGCGGGCATCGCTTGGCTGGCGCGGGCCTACGGCATCGTCGCGTCCGATCCCGGCGCGCCCGGCTACCAAAGCGTGCTGTCCCTGCTGGTGGGCGCGGTGGCGGGCCGCGGCGTTTTCTATTACGTCTGCATGGCCTCGGTCCTTCTGGTGCTCTCGCTGTCGGCCAACACCGCGTTCGCGGACTTCCCGCGCCTGTGCCGCTCCATCGCCGCCGACGGCTACCTGCCCGCCGCGTTCGCCTCGCGCGGACGGCGGCTGGTCTACTCTCACGGCCTGATCGCGCTGGCGCTTCTGTCCGGGGCCCTGCTGGCGGCTTTCGGCGGCGTGACCGACCGCCTGATTGCGCTCTATGCCGTCGGCGCTTTTCTGGCCTTCACGTTGTCCCAAGCCGGGATGGTCGTGCATTGGCGCCGGCAGGGCGGCGCGACGGCCTGGCGCGGCATTCTGCTCAACGGCGCGGGCGCGGCGGTGACGGGCGCGACCGTGCTGGTGGTGCTGGCGGCGAAATTCCTGGAAGGCGCGTGGATCACCGCGCTCGTCATTCCCGTTTTATTTTTCGGCATGAAGGCCCTGCGCCGCCATTACGAGCGCGTCTCGGCCCAGATCGCCGAACCCGGCCCGCTGGCGCTGGGCGGCCTGACTCTTCCCCTGGCCATCGTCCCGATCACCGGCTGGAACAAGGCGACGAAGGCCGCGTTGAGCTTCGCCTGCGCCATCTCGCGCGACGTGGAGGCCGTGCACGTCGCCGCCGAGAACGCGGGCGTGGACTTGCGCGCCCTGTGGGCGGCCGACGTGGAGGCCCCCGCGGCCGCGGCCGGCCTGCCCGCGCCGCGCCTGGTCGTGCTGCCTTCGCCCTACCGCTACCTGCTGACGCCGCTCGTCGACCGCGTGCTGCGCGCCGCCCAGGATCATCCCGGCCGCCGCGTGGCCGTCGTCATCCCGGAGATCGTGGAGAACCGCTGGTACAACCACCTGCTCCACGCCCAGCGCGCGACCTTGCTCAAGGCCCTGCTCTATGTCCGCGGCGGCAACGGCGTGGTCGTGATCAACGTGCCGTGGCATTTGCGGGCGGACTAAAATGGCCGGGACCAGAGTTGCGCCCGTCGGAAATTTATATCATGACGATGTGGAAGAGACTCCGCTCCCCGCGCGCATTCTCGTCGTGCAGCTGCGCCGCCTCGGCGACGTGATCCTGACCACCCCCGCGCTGGCGGCGCTTAAAAAGCGTTATCCGCAGGCGAAGCTCGATTTTCTGGTCGAGGCGCCCGGCGCCGAGGCCGTCGCGGGCAACCCGGACATCGACGAGATTCTGATCTACGACCCGGCGGGTGCGCTTACCGCCCTGCGCTGGGCGCTGAAGATCCGCGCGCGCCGCTACGATTGGGTCATCGACTTCCTGGCCAACCCGCGCACGGCGCTGATCGCGGCGCTGTCGGGCGCGACGGTCAAGGCCGGGCCCGCGCACGTGCGCCGGCGCTGGGCCTATAACCGCCTGCTCGTCCAGCCGGAGCGCGCGGTCTACGCGGCGCGCGAGAAGGTGCTGTGGCTGCAAAGCCTGGGCATCCCCGCCGCGCCCGCGGCGGAGCTGCCGCGGATATATCTGGCGGCGCGCCCCGCCCATCTGGACAACATTGTCGGCCTAGCTCCCGCCTCGCGCAAGGACACCCGGCGCTGGCCCGCGCGGCACTGGATCGCGCTGGGCCGGCTCCTGCGCGAACGGCGCGGCTGCGCGTTGAGGATTTTCTGGGGGCCCGGCGAGCGCGCGCTGGCCGAGGAGGTGGCGCGCGGCATCGGCGCTGGCGCGGAAACGGTCCCGGAGACGCGCGGCATCGCGGACTTGGCGCGGGAACTTGCGGCCTGCCGCGTGCTGGTCAGCAACTGCTCGGGAACCAAGCACGCGGCCGTCGCCCTGGGCGTGCCGACGGTCACCGTGCACGGCTCCTCCGACCCCGCGTCCTGGACGCCCGTCCACCCCGAGCATCGCTTCGTGCGCCGCGAGGAGCTGGCCTGCATCGGCTGCCGCGGCAACGTCTGCCCCACGCAGATCGAGTGTCTGCGCGACCTGGACGCCGAGCGCGTTCTGCCCGCCGTCGAGGAACTTCTGGCGCGCGCGGGAGCGGCCGCATGAACTGGGCCAAGCGCCGCGAAAAATTGCGCCGGAGCTTCGCGGGCCGCGCCGCGCTGACCGCGGCTTCCGCCGCCTACGGCGCGGGCGTGCTGGGCCGGCGCGCGCTCTACGGCCTGGGCGCGCTCAAGCAGCATCGCCTCGGCGCGCGCGTGATCTGCATCGGCAACCTCACCGCCGGCGGCACGGGCAAGACTCCCGCCGTCCTGCTGGCCGCCGAGACCTTGCGCCGCCGCGGCCACGACGTGGCGATCCTTTCACGTGGCTACGGGCGCAAGGCGCCCAAAAAGCACGTCTCCGTGCTCATCGACGGCCGCCACTGCGACTGGCGCGAATGCGGCGACGAGCCGTGGATGATCCACCAGTCCCTGCAGGGCCTGGGCGTGCCCGTGCTGGTCTGCCCGGACCGCGCGAAGGCCGGCGAGCTGGCCGTCGAGGTCTACGGCAGCAAGGTCTTGATCCTCGACGACGGCTTCCAGCACCTGCGCCTGCACCGCGATCTGGACATCGTCTTGATCAGCGCCCGCGACCCTTTCGGCGGCCGCCGCCTCCTGCCCGCCGGCGACCTGCGCGAGCCCGTCTCCGCCCTGCGCCGCGCGCACCTGATCGTGATCACCCACTCCGATCGAGTCACCGTCGAGGCGCTGACCGCCTTACGCGCCGAGCTTGCGGCTCTGCGCCCCGGCGTGCCGGTGCTGGAGTCCGCCCACCGCGCCGACCATTTGCTCGACGTGCGCGCCGACCGCAAGCTGCCGCCCGAGCATCTGGCCGGACGCGACGTGGTCGCGCTGTCGGCCATCGGCGATCCGCTCTCCTTCGAGTCCGGCCTGGAGGGCCTAGGCGCGAAGATTTCCCAGCGCTGGCGCTACCCGGACCACCATGCGTTCAGCGCCCGCGAACTGCGTTCCGCCGAGGAGCTGCGCGGCGGTCTGCCGCTGGTCACCACGCTCAAGGACTTCGCGCGCTTCCCCGACGGCTGGGAGGCCTTGCTGAGCGGAGAGGTCTACGTGCTGGGCGTGAAGCTGGAGATCCTGAGCGGCCGCAACGTCTGGATCGACACGCTGGACCGGCTGGCGCGGGACGCCGAAGCGGCGTGAGGGCGCTCGCCGCCGCGGCTCTGACGCTGGCCGTCGCGGGTCCCGCTCATGCCGCGTGGGGCCGCGTGGCGATCACCACCGCCGTCGTCTCCCCGGAACAGCTCATCGGCTCCTCCCTGTCGCTTCCGGCCGACGCGCGCCCCCTGCCGCGATACCCCGAACTGCTGACCTACGACGTGAGCTGGGGACTCTTCAACGTGGGCCGGGCGACTTTGGGCGTGGACAAGGTCGTGGATTTCAACGGACGTCCCGCCTACCACGTCCACAGCGAGGCGCGCTCCAACGCCTTCTGCGACGCGTTCTATCCCGTGCGCGACCGCAACGAGGCGTGGCTTGACGCGCGCACCTTGACCTCCTTGGGCTACGCGAAGCAACTGCGCGAGGGGCGCTTCTTCCGCGACGAATGGGTGCTCTACGACCGCGACGCGGGGCGCTACGTGGCCCGGCGCGTGGACAAGAACGGCGAGTTTCACGTGCGCGTGGGCACCATCCCCGCCCAGGTCGAGGACGTGCTCTCAAGCGTGCTCTACGTGCGCGCGCACGAACTGCCCGACGGGGGTGCGGTGATCGTCGACGTCAACACCCCGGAGAATTGGCCTCTGGCGGTCAAGGTGCTCAAGCGCGAGCGCGTGAAGGTCCCGGCGCAGACCGCCGCGGCCGTCCTGGTCCAGCCGGAGATGCGCCGCGAGGGGATCTTCGTGCAGAAAGGCCGCCGCCTGCGCCTGTGGCTGACCGACGACGCCGTGCACCGCCCGCTCAAGATGGAGGTCGAGGTTTTCTTCGGCCACATCACGGCCGTCCTGCGCGAAATGCTATGATGCCTACCCGTAACATGGCTCTCCCGCCCGCCGAACGTCGCGAGCTTCTACGGACCATCGCCGCCTTCCGCGGCCGCCGCGTCCTCGTCGTCGGCGACCTGATGCTCGACCAGTACATCCGCGGCTCGGTCAGCCGCATCTCGCCGGAGGCCCCCGTGCCGGTGGTGCGCGTGACCGGCGAAAGCTTCATCCCCGGCGGGGCCGGCAACGTGGTCAGCAACCTGGCCGCGCTGGGCGCTGCGGTGTCGGTGGTCGGCGTGGTCGGCGAGGACGAGGCCGGACGGCGGCTGCTCGATCATTTCCGCGCCGGCGGCGCGGACGTGGAGGGAGTGTGCGTGGACGTGGAGCGCCAGACCACGCAGAAGTGCCGCGTGGTCGCCGAGCGCCAGCAGGCCGTGCGCTTCGACCGGGAAACCGTGGGCCCGCCTTCCCACGCGACCGAGACGCGCCTGCTCGCGAGCCTGGCCGAGGAGCTGGCGAAGGCCGACGCCGTGATCCTCTCCGACTACGGCAAGGGCGTCATCGGCCCGCGCCTGCTGGCCGCCGCCATCCCCGCCGCGCGCCGCCGCCGCCTTCCCATCACGGTCGACCCCAAGCCTGAGCATTTCCGAAAATACCGCGGCGTCACCTGCGTGACCCCGAACACCGCCGAGGCCTGGGCCTGCATGCGCCGCGAGCCGCGCGCCGGCCAGGAGGCGATCGTCGCCCTGGGCCGCGACATCCTCAAGACGCTCAACAGCCGCTCGGTCTTGATCACGCGCGGCGCCGACGGCATGAGCCTCTTTGAAGACGGCGGCCGGCAGACCCACATCCCCACCGTCGCGCGCGAGGTCTTCGACGTCTCCGGCGCCGGCGACACCGTGATCTCGACTTTGACCTTGGCCCTGGCCGCGGGCGCGTCCCTGCCCCGCGCGGCCGTGCTGGCCAACCAGGCCGCGGGCATCGTCGTGGGCAAGCTCGGCACGGCCACAGTCTCTCCCGACGAGTTGTCCGGGGCGCTGAAGTGAGCGCGGTGCTGACCGTGATCCCCGCGCGCCTGGGCTCCACGCGCTTTCCGGGCAAGGTCCTGGCGCGCCTGGGCGGACGGACGATGATCGAGTGGTGCTGGCGCGCGGCCCAAGCCGCGCGGCTGGGCCCGGTGCTGATCGCCACCGACGCGAAAGCCGTCGCCGACGAGGTCCGACGTTTCGGCGGCGACGCCGTGATGACTCCGTCCTCGTGCCCCTCCGGCTCCGACCGCGTGTGGCTGGCGGCCAAGAACCGCCGCGAGGACGTGGTCTTGAACTATCAAGGCGACATGCCGCTCTTGAAGGCGTCGACTTTGCGCGCCGCGGTGAAGGCACTGACGAAAGCCGCCGATATCGCCACGGCGGTAATTCCGCTGTCCGACGAGGCCCGCGCGAGCGACGCCAACGTCGTCAAAGCGGTGCTGGCCGAGAACGGCCGCTGCCTCTATTTCTCCCGCGCCGCCGTCCCGCATCCGCGCGACGGCGCGAAGGCGAAGCGCTGGGAGCATCTGGGGATATACGTCTACAGACGAAGCGCGCTGAAGCGCTTCATCTCCCTGCCGCCTTCGCCGTTGGAGATCACGGAAAAACTCGAGCAGCTGCGGGCGCTGGAAGCCGGGATGGTCCTGCGCGCGGCCGTCGTCGCCGAGCGCCCGGTGTCCGTGGACGTGCCCGCCGATTTGAAGCGCGCCGAAAAATTCCTCGCCGAGGCATGAAATGACCACCAAGTATATCTTCGTGACGGGCGGCGTCGTCAGCTCGCTGGGCAAAGGCATCTCCGCGTCGTCGATCGGCAAGCTGCTGCAGGCGCGCGGCCTGGCGGTGACCATGCTCAAGTGCGACCCCTACATCAACGTGGACCCCGGCACCATGAACCCGTTCCAGCACGGCGAGGTCTTCGTGACCGAGGACGGCGCGGAAACCGACCTGGACCTGGGCCATTACGAGCGCTTTCTCAACAAGGAGATGCACCACTTCAACAACTTCACCGCGGGCAAGGTCTATCAGACCGTCATCGAGCGCGAGCGCCGCGGCGACTTCCTGGGCACCACCGTCCAGGTCATCCCGCACATCACCGACGAGATCAAGAACCGCTTCCGCGCCGTGGCCAAGGGCGCGGACGTGGCGATCATCGAGATCGGCGGGACCGTGGGCGACATCGAAAGCCTTCCTTTCCTGGAAGCCGCGCGCCAGATGGGGCTGGAGGCGGGCCGCGACAACGTGCTCTACATGCACGTGACCTTGATTCCCTACATCCGCGCCTCCGAGGAGCTCAAGACCAAGCCCACCCAGCACTCGGTACAGAAGCTGCGCGAGATCGGCATCTCCCCCGACGTCCTGGTCTGCCGCACCGAGAAGCCCCTGGGGCCCGAGATGCGCGCCAAGCTCTCCATGTTCTGCTCGGTGCCCAAGGAATCGGTCATCGAGGCGCCGGACTGCGACAGCATCTACGAGGTCCCGATGGTGTTCCACAAGCAGGGCCTCGACGACCAGATCATGATGATCCTGCGCATGCGCACCCAGGCCAAGGACCTGGCCAGTTGGGAGGCCGTCGTCGACCGCCTCAAGCATCCCAAGCGCGAGGTCGTCATCGCCCTGGCCGGCAAGTACACCGACTACAAGGACGCCTACAAATCCGTCAACGAGGCCCTGATCCACGGCGGCATCGCCAACGAGGCGAAAGTCCGCGTGCGCTTCCTCGACACGACCGACCCCAAGATCGCGGAGCAGGTCGAGAACGTGGACGCGATCCTGGTGCCCGGCGGCTTCGGCGACCGCGGCATCGAGGGCAAGATCAAGGTCGCGCAATTGGCGCGCGAAAACAAAATCCCGTATTTCGGCCTGTGCCTGGGACTGCAGATCGCGGTCATCGAGTTCTCGCGCAACGTTCTGAAGCTGTCCGGCGCCCACTCCACCGAGTTCGACGCAAAGTCGCGCTACCCGGTCATCGACCTCCTGCCCGAGCAGAAGTCGGTTAAGGACAAGGGCGCGACCATGCGCCTGGGCGTCTACGAATGCTCGCTCAAGAAGGGCACCCTCGCGCATAAGGCCTACGGCTCGCTGTCCATCTCCGAGCGCCACCGCCACCGCTTCGAGGTCAACAACAAGTTCCGCAAGCTGCTGGAAGACGCGGGCCTGGTCATCGCCGGACTGCACGCGCCCAAGAACCTGGTGGAGATCGTGGAGCTCAAGGACCACCCGTGGTTTTTGGCCACCCAGTTCCACCCCGAGTTCAAGAGCCGCCCCGAGGCGCCGCACCCGTTGTTTCGCGACTTCATCGCCGCGGCCGTGCAGCGCGCCGAGGCGCGCAAAGCCCATGTCCACGCGTGAAGTCCGCGTCGGCAAGAACGTGGTCTTCGGCGGCGGCGCGCCGGTCGCCTTCATCGGCGGCCCGTGCGTCATCGAGTCCGAGGCGCTCCTGCGCCGCGTCGGCCGCGCGCTGAAGAAAGCCGCCGGCGCGCTGAAGGCCGGCTTCGTGCTCAAGTCCTCCTACGACAAGGCCAACCGCACCTCGGTGAAGTCCTACCGCGGGCCGGGCATGGAGGAGGGCCTGGGCATCCTCGCCAAGGTCGCCGCGGAATTGGGCGTGCCCTGCGTGACCGACGTGCACGAGCCCGCGCACGCGGCGATCGCCGCGCGGTACGTCGACATGCTCCAGGTGCCCGCGTTCCTGTGCCGCCAGACCGACCTGCTGGTCGCCTGCGGGCGCACGGGCAAGGCGGTCAATGTGAAGAAAGGCCAGTTCCTGTCGCCGTGGGACATGCGCCACGCCGTCGAGAAGATCGAATCCACCGGCAACAAGCGCATCCTGCTGACCGAGCGCGGCTCAAGCTTCGGCTACGGCAACCTGGTCGTCGACATGCGCTCCTACGACGTCATGCGCTCCTTCGGCGTGCCCATCGTCCACGACGCCACGCACTGCGTCCAGCTTCCCGGCGGCAACGGCGCCACCACCGGAGGCCAGCGCGAGTTCGTGCGGCCGCTCGCGTACGCGGCCGCGGCCATCGGCGTGGACGGCATCTTCTTTGAGACGCACCCCGACCCGGACCGGGCGCTGTCCGACGGCCCCAACTCGCTGAAGCTGGCCGACGTGCCCCGTTTTCTGCGCGAGGTGCGCCGCTTCGACGCGCTGTCCAAGGAGATCCGCCGATGAAATGCCCCGCCTGCGCCGCCGAGAACAAGGACGCGGCCAAAGCCTGCAAGAAATGCGGCCGGGACTTCACCGCGCCCCCCGCCTGGTTTCCCGACGCGGCCTGGCACCTGCGCACGCTCGGGATCATCTACGCGTGCCTGATCGTCTTCTATTTCGGCGTCAGCGCCGCGCTGGCGCGCCTGCCCAAGCCCTACAACCTGCGCCGTATTCCCGTCGAGATGACGCCGTGGCTGGCTCCGAACGGCAAGACCTTCCTGCCCGAGGAGCAGTTGAAGGCGCCGGCCGACCGCGCCGACGCGCTCCCGGACCGGTGAGGATGCGCGCCTTGGCCGCGGCCGCTCTCTGCGCCGCCGCCTGCCGCCGCGCCGCCCCCCCGCCGCCGGAGGCTCAGCAGCAAACCTTTGAAGGCCTGACCTTGAGCCAGTCCGACGCGGGCGCGCCGGCGTGGACCTTGCGCGCGCGCCGCGCGTTCCTTCACGAGGACCAGAACCGCGCCGACCTGGAAGCGCCGGTCATGGATTTCTACACCGACGGCAAGGCCTCCTCGCGCGTGGTCGCGCGCGGCGGCTTCGTCGACACCTTGACCCATGACGTGCTCCTGTCGAGCGGCGTCGTCGTGGACTCCTTTCAGGATCATTCGCATCTGACCACCGAGGCTCTGACCTACTCGTCCAAGACCGGCATGATGAAGACCGACCTTCCCGTGACCATCCGCCGCCCCGACGGCGTGGTGCGCGGCCGCGGCCTGCTGGCCAAGCCGGACCTCTCCGAGATGCGCATCTTCAATCAACGCTCGGTGCTGTCGGGACGCGACGAATGAACGCCTTCGCCGCGGCTGCGCTGTGCGCCGCGCTGGCCGCGCCCGCGCGCGCCGACTCGGCCCTGCCGGAGACGGCGGGCTCGGTGGTGCGCAGCCGCCAGTGGATCGTGCGGCGCGGCAAGAAGCCCGAGGAGGAGTTCGTCGGCGACGTGCGCTACGCGGCGGCCGGCGCCAAGATGACCGCGGACTGGGCCTTGTTCCGCCACTGGGCCGACGACTGGCGCGCGCGCGGCCGGGTATTTCTGGAGCGCACGCTCGACAGCGGCAACGTGATCCAAGCGCGCGGCGAGAGCGCCTACTACGACCGCAAGGCCGACGCGGGCCGCCTCCTGCCCGCGTCCGGACGCCTGGTCGATTTTTCCCGCACGCCGCCGCAGGGCGGCCCGCCCGACCTGGGCCAGGGCCGCCAGTTGACCTGGCAGGGCCGCGAGACGGCCACGCTCGACGGCGACGTGCGCGGCTGGGGCCCGCGCGTGGAGTTCCAAGCCGACCGCGCGCGCTTCGATTCCGCGCCCGCGCGCGTGACCCTGACCGGCGGGCGGCCGGTCCTGCGCCGCGTGGACGGCGATTCCCCAGGGGCGGTGAAGGCGGACGTGATCGTCGGCTACGACGACCCGCGCCGCTTGGTGGCCACGGGCAAGGCCGTGGGCTGGGTCGTGTTCAAGGACACGTCCACGTTCAAGGAACAATCAAAATGAGACTGGAAGCGCGCGAGATCCGCAAGACGTACGGCGAGCGCATGGTCGTCAAGGGCGTGAGCCTGCGCGTGGACTCCGGTGAGATCGTCGGCCTGCTGGGGCCCAACGGCGCCGGCAAGACCACCACGTTCTACAGCCTGGCCGGCTTCGTCACCCCGGAGGAGGGCGCCATCATCATCGACGGCGTCGACGTCACGCGCGAGCCGATGTACGCGCGCGCCCGCCGGGGCCTTGGCTACCTCGCCCAGGAGCCGACCGTGTTCAAGGGCCTGACCGTCGAGGAAAACCTGCGCGCGGTGCTGGAGCGCACGGTCAAGGGACGCCTGGAGCAGATGCGCCGCGTGAAGGCCCTATTAGAAGAGTTCGGGCTCTGGGACCTGCGCCGCCAAAAGGCCTGGACCTTGTCCGGCGGCGAGAAGCGGCGCCTGGAGGTGGCGCGCGCGATGATCCGCGAGCCCAAGCTCATCCTCCTGGACGAACCCTTCGTGGGCATCGACCCCATCACCATCGGCGAGCTCAAGGCCATCATCCAGAAGCTGGTGCGTCAGGGCATCGGCGTCCTGATCACCGACCACAACGTCCGCGAGACCTTGCCCATCATCGAGCGCGCCTACCTGATCTTCGACGGCCGCATCCAAGTGGAAGGCACCGCCCAGCAGCTCCTCGACGACCCCAAGGCGCGCGAACTGTACCTGGGCAAAGACTTCGCGATCTAAGCGTTCTTAGGCCCATTGTCCCCGCGCCCAGGCCGATGGGCCCGTGCGGGCGCGGCGCGCGGCCGCTAAAATATTCTCATGAACTGCGCGCTCTCGCCGGCCAAAATCCGCGTCGTCGCCTGCATGATCGTCCTGCTGGCTCCCAGCTTCTCCTCCGCCGTGGTGCTGGAGGCAATTCCAGGCGCGTCCGAAGCCGCGCTCTCCGCAGCGCCCGCGCTGCCCAGCATGTCCGTCTCCCTGTCCGCGGCCGCGCTTGCCCCGTCGGCTCTCAGTGCCGCCCCCGCGTTGATCGCGCCGGGCGCATCCCCCGCCGCCGCGGCGGCCCTTTCCGTGCCGGCGGCCGCCGCGCCTCAGGCGGCCGCGGCCG
>JAJXVH010000162.1 GCA_021782205.1 bacterium
GTCGGGCCGCACCTGTGAGCGCGGGTCGCGGAAGACCACCGCCCAGGGCACGTCGGTGGGGCGGCCGTGGCAGCAGCCGGCCAGGAAACAGCCGAAGCGGCCGAACACGTGCCAGAACGGCGCGACCACGGCGATGTGGTCGAACAGGCGCGCGGCGGGGATGCCTTTCCAGCGGCACAGCGCGTAGAGGCACAGCGGCACGCCGGCAAACGCGCCCAGCACCGAAAATCCGTGCGAACCGGAAAACGCGGAGCTCCAGAAGTCCGCCGAAAACGGACGCGTGTAGACGAAGAGGTAGAAAAGCCGGCCGCCCAGAAATCCGCCCAGCAAAATCGCATCAACCAGAAGCCAGAACTCGTCGTCGCCCTTGAGGCCCGCGCGGGCCGCGCGCGTCTTCAGCCACCCCAAGGACAGCACCCCGCCCAGCACGATCATCGCCCCGTAGCCGTAGAGGTGGAACGGGCCGATGGAAAACAGCAGGGGATGCACGGCTTACTCCGCCCGGCCGGGAGGCGGAAAGCGGTATTCGATCTCGCCTTTCTTAATATAACCCAGATCGCGGCGCGCGGCGCGCTCCACGCCGGAGTCGCCCGAGCGCAGGGCTTTCAAGCGGGCGTCCAGATCGCGCTCGTCGCGCTCTAAATCCGCGATCTCGCCGTGCAGGCGATGCAGTTCCCGCCAATTTCCCACCAGGCTGCGAAAGCCCGCGTTGCCGAAGAACACGGCCAGAAGGGCGCCCGCCGCCAGCGCGCGCGGGCCGTGCGCGCGCGCCAGGCGCGCGAACTCACCCGGGCCGGACTTGGCGCTCAACGTCTCACCGCGCCGCGGCCGCGGCGCGAAACGCCGCGCCGCCCGCGTATTCGGCCTTGGCCCCCAGCGCGGACTCGATCTGGCGCAGGCGGTTGTATTTGGCCAGGCGCTCGGAGCGGCAAGGCGCGCCGGTCTTGATGGCGCAGGCGTTCAAGGCGACGGCCAGGTCGGCGATGAACGCGTCCTCGGTCTCGCCGGAGCGGTGAGAGATCACCGTGGAGAACCCGGCCTTCTGCGCGTCGCGCACGCAGGCCACGGTCTCCGTCAGCGAGCCGATCTGGTTTAGCTTGATCAGGATCGCGTTGGCCGACTTCTCCGCGATGCCGCGCTTCAGGCGCTGGGGATTGGTCACGAACAGGTCGTCGCCGATCAGGCGCAGGCGGTCGCCCAGCTTGGCGGTCAGCGCGGCCCAGCCCGACCAGTCGTCCTCGGCCAGAGGGTCCTCAAGCGAGACGAAGCCGTATTTCGCGGCCCACGCGGCGTAGATCTCGCCCAATTCCGCGGCGGAGCGCGGCTGGCCCTCCAGGACGTAGCGGCCATCCTTGTAGAATTCCGAGGACGCCGCGTCGAGCGCCAGGCGGACCTTGCCCGCGTAACCGGCGTCGGCGATGGCTTTGGCCAGAACCTCCAACGCCTCGGCGTGGGTCTTGAGCTTCGGGGCAAATCCGCCTTCGTCTCCGACGGCGACGGTCATTTGGAGCGCGGCCAGCGCTTTTTTAAGGACTTGGTAGACCTCCGCGCCCGCGCGCAGGGCCTCGGCGAAGGACGGCGCCTCGGTGGGCACGACCATGAACTCCTGCACGTCCAGGCCGGAGTCGGCGTGCTTGCCGCCGTTGATGACGTTGAACATGGGCGTGGGCAGAAGCCAGCGGTCCTCGGGCAGGCCGTAGGCCTTGCGCAAAAACGCATACAGCGGAAGCTTGAGGGACACGGCCTGGGCGCGCGCGGCCGCCAGCGACACGGCCAGGATGGCGTTGGCGCCCAGGCGGCCCTTGTTGGGCGTGCCGTCGAGCGCGATCATCTTGGCGTCGAGCGCGGGCAGGTCCGCGGCGTCCACGCCCTTGACCGCCTGCGCCAGTTCTCCCTCCACGTGGCCCACGGCCCGGAGCACGCCCTTGCCCAGGTAGCGCTTCTTGTCGCCGTCGCGCAGTTCCACGGCCTCGTGCGCGCCGGTGGACGCGCCGCTGGGCACGGCCGCGCCGCCGTGCGCGCCGTCGGCCAACGTCACTTCCGCGGAAACGGTGGGCAGGCCGCGGGAGTCCAGAATTTCCAGGGCGCGGACGGATTGAATCTTGGCCATGACGTGTTCCTCCTGAAACTAAATCTTGCCTTGGATCATCTTCTTGCCGGCGTCCAGCAGTTCCTGCAGGCGCTTGGGGGCGTGGGCTTCGGCGTAGATGCGCAGGACGGGCTCCGTGCCGGAACTGCGCAGTCCCAGCCAGGAGCCGTCGCGCAGGATGAACTTGAAGCCGTCGCTCTGGTCGATGCGCCAGACCGCCGTGCCGACCAACTCCAGCGGGGGCTTGGCGCGCAGGCGGTCCTGCAGTTCGATGATCTGGCGCAGGCGCTCCACGTGCTGGTTGACGCGCGCGTTATGAAACTCTCCGACCTTCTTCTGCAGACGCTCGCGCACCGCCGCCAAGGGCTTGCCCTCGCAGGCGACCTGCTCCAGCATCAGCACGCAAGCCAGTATGCCGTCCTTCTCCGGCACGTGGCCGCGGATGGACAGGCCACCGGATTCCTCTCCGGCCAGCAAGAAGGTCCCCGTCCGCAGCAACTCGCCCAGGAACTTGAAGCCGACCGGCGTCTCCCGCGTTTCGGAGCCGTGGGATTTAGCCACCGCGTCGATGAAGTGGGACGTCATCACGGAGCGCGCGGCCTTGCCCTTCATGCCGCGGCGCGCGGCCAGGTGCTCATAAGCCAGCGCGATCACGTCGTTGGCCGGGATCCATTCGCCGCCCGCGTCCACGATGCCGAAGCGGTCCGCGTCGCCGTCGCAGGAGAGGCCCAGGTCGAACTTGCCCTTCTTGACCAGAGCGGTCAGTTCCGTCAGGGTCTCGGGCGACGGCTCCGGCGAGCGTCCGCCGAAGAGCACGTCGCGGTTTTCGTTGAGGGCGACGACCTGGACGCCCAGGCGCTTTTCTAGAAACGGCCTCAAATAATTGCGGCCCGAGCCGTGCATGGCGTCGACGGCGACCTTCAGCTTGGCCTTCTTGATGGCCTTGACGTCCAGCAGGCTTTCCAGCTGATCGAAGTAGGACTCGCGGAAATCCACGGTCTCGAACCAGGATTCCTTGACGGCGCGCTCCTCGGCCATGGTCTTGATCGCGTGCTCGCCCAGCAGTTCGACGCGGCGCTCCAGTTCCTCGGTCACCGTCGGCGAGGCCGCGCCGCCCCAATAGGACATCCACTTCAGGCCGTTGAACTGGCTCTGGTTGTGCGAGGCCGTGATCATCACGCCGCCCACGGCCTTGTGCGCCAGCACCGCCC
>JAJXVH010000057.1 GCA_021782205.1 bacterium
CGGCGGTGGTGGCGGGGGCGCGGGGGGAGGAGGCGGAGGAGGTGGTGGTGGTGCCGATGGCGGCACCGCGGCGCCCGCGCCCGCGGCGGCGGCCCCGGCCGGAGCCGGCGGCACGCCGTTCGGCCTGGGCGGCCCGACGGGAGCTTTGGGTCCGGGAGGCACCGCGGGAGGTGCCGCGCCGTCCTTAACGGCCCTTCCCACCATTCAAGCCGTCGCCGGCACGGTCTCCCTGCCGACCGCGGCCAATCCGCTCTCGGCGACGAGCCGTGTCGCGAGCGTTCCCGCGCTGTTTTCAGCCAAGCCGAACGGTCCGGCGACCGTGACGGTCTCCGCCGCGCAGACAAACGCGGGCGCCGCGGTCGCCTTCACCGCGGGACTGCGCATCGACGCCGACGGCGCGGGCGGCTGGTCGACCTTGAACGCGAGCGGGAAGCCGACCACAGCGCTGACCTATCCCGGCGGCGCCAGCCTGGATCCGGGGAAGATCCCGTTCATCGTCGTGTCCAAGGATTTTTTGAAAAAATATCCGGGCGTATCGCTGGGTGATTACGCGGCGGTCAGCTACAAGCAAAAGACGCTCTACGCGATCATCGGCGACATCGGGCCGAACAACACTTTGGGCGAAGGCTCCCTGATCCTCGCCAACAGCCTGGGCGTCAACCTCGATGCGAGCTTGGACGGCGTGGGTTCGGGGGTCAGTTACGTGATCCTCGCAGGCACGCGCGATACGCCGCCGCCCTCTGACGCGGCGACGATCGAGACGCGCGGTACGGCCTTGTTCCAGAAGGCCGGACTGGCGCCGAAGTAAGGATGGACCGGACCGAGAGGGCCGGGGCGCTCGTCGCGGGTCTGAAAAAACTCTATCCCGACGCGGCCTGCGAGTTGGACCACGCCGACGCGCTCCAGCTTCTGGTGGCGACCATCCTTTCGGCGCAGTGTACCGACGTGCGCGTCAACGCGGTCACGCCCAAAGTGTTCTCGCGCTATAAGACCGCCGACGACTACGCGCGCGCCGCGCCCGCGCAGCTGGAGTCGCTGATCCGGTCGTGCGGCTTCTACCGGATGAAAGCGAAGTCCATCATCGAGACGGGCAAAATCCTGCGCGACCGCTTCGGCGGACGCGTGCCGGAGACGATGGAGGATCTGCTGACCTTGCGCGGAGTGGCGCGCAAGACGGCCAACGTGATCCTGGGCAACGTCTTCGGCAAGGCCGAGGGCGTGGTCGTCGACACGCACATGAAGCGCCTGGCCTGGCGCATGGGGCTGACCGACGAGACGGACCCGGTGAAAGTCGAGCGCGACCTGATGGCGTGCGTGCCGCGCAAGAGCTGGATCTTCTTCTCCCACGCGATGATCCTGCACGGCCGCCGCGTGTGCCGGGCGCTGGCGCCGGACTGCGAGGGCTGCGCTTTACGGCGGGCGTGCGCCCAACGCGGCCTGGACGCGGACTGAGTCCGTCAGCTTTTCGGCACGAACGTGAAGCGGCAGAAATACCAGAGCTGCGGCCTTTCCGGCGCGCCGTGGGCGTTCGTCTGCGCGATCCACTCCTGGCGGCACGTCGTGTCGCCGATGGGATCGACGGGGTAGGAGTACCACCACAGCAAGTCGTTGACGTGGACGGTGAAATGATCCAGTCTTCCGGCGACGCGGCAGGCTTTAAGAGAAGAATCGGCGCCGGCGACTTCAACGTCCTGGCAGGCCGGGACGTTGCCTTGCGCGACCAGGCGCGCGTAGAGATCCGGCGCGTTCGAGTTGTTCGAGGCGATGGTCCTATCGACGGGCGTGGCCGCCGCGACCGCCGCGGCGCCGGCATTCAAGCCGCGGGCGTAGGCCTCGTCGGACGAGGCGGCGCGGGCGAAGGCCGCTGGTGCGGCCAGGAGAAGACACAAAAGAGCGGGGTTAAGACGCACAAGCCTCCGTGAGACGTGCGATCGCGCGGCCAGCGACGTGCCGCTATTATACCGCGCGCGAGCCGCGCAGGAACGCGGGAAGGCGGAACATCAAGGCCAGCTCGGCCAGCTCCTCGTCATGCAGGAAGCCGGACACGCGCAGGCCCGCGGGGTAGGCGAGCAGGAGTGCGGCGCGCGCGGGCAGGCTCAGGTGCGAGGCGGGCGCCCAGAGCAAGGCGGTCCAGGCGGCCAGGCCGCCCAGGCGGGTCCACTCATAGGGCGTCGCGCGCGTGCGCCGGCCCAGGACCCAGACCGCGGCGGCCATGGCGATGTAGGCGACGCACGTGGCCCAGGCCGCCGCCATCATGCCCCAGCGCGGGATCAGCGCGACGTTGACGCCGATGTTGATCAGCGCGCCGATCCAGGTCGCCACGCCGACCGAGCCCATGCGTTTGTCGATCATCAGCGGAGCGAGCATCACGTAATAAAGACCGTTGAACAGGTAGCCCAGCGTGACCACCGGCACGATGGGCAGGCCGCTCCAGTAGGCGGGGCCGAACAGGGCATGTCCGGCGAAGATCGGGCTTTTGACGAAAGCGTCCACGAAGAACGCGATGCCCAGAAAAGCCCAGCAGGCCAGCACGGCGAAGTAGGTCAGCACGCGCGCGATCAGGCGGTCCACGCCCGCGCGGTCGGCGCGCTCCAGCACGAACGGCTTCCAGGCCTGGTCGAACATGTTGACCAGCAGCATCATGAAGATGCCGAGCTTATAGCAGGAGCCGTAGATGCCGGCCGGTCCCAGGCCTGCCAAGCGCGTCATGATGGGGCGGTCGGCCACCTGGACCACCATGGAACCAAGACCCGCCGCCGCGAGCGGAAGACCGAAGGCCAGCATGGCGCGCAGGCGCGCGCGGTCGGGCGCCGTCAGCCGCGGCAGGAGCACGGGCAGGAGCAGGATCAGGCTGGCCGCCGAGGCCGCCAGGTTGGCCAGGAACACGCCGCGCACGCCCCAGCCCCATTGCTTGACGAAGATCCAGGACAGGACCAAGGTCAGCGCGATGTTGAAGACCTTGATGCCGGCGTACGTGCCCGCGTGGTGCGAGCCGCGCAGTTCCGTGTATGGAATCAGCGCCGCGGCGTCGAGCGCCAGGATCCACGCGGCACAGCGCACGACGGACGCCGCGCTTGCCGGCGCGCCCATGGCCAGCGCGAGGGGGGCCGCGAAGACGTGAATCAGGGCGGACGCGGCGAAGGCCAGGACCACGACCGCGCCCCAGGCGGCGGTGAAGGCGCCGTCGTCGGGGCGGCCGTCGCGGCGGCCCAGGCGCAGGTAGGCCACGTCCAGGCCCAGCGCGTAGAGCAAGGCCAGGAAGCCGATGTAGGAGTAGACCGTCTGCACGACGCCGCTCTCCGCGGGCAGCAGGAGGTGCGTGAACAGCGGGGTGAGCAGGAAGCTCAGCATGCGGCCCAGCACGGTCGACAGGCCGTAGATCGCCGTCTCCTTGGCCAGGCCCTTGAGCTCGCGCAGCATCACGCCAGAATACTAAATCCGCGCTCCGCGCCTTTCGGCGCGCGGCAAAGATCCCGGCGGTTGACCGCGGGCGGCGGGCGGGGCTATACTGCGCGGGGATATCCCGCTTATGTTCGAGAGCGCCGAATTGGGACGCACGGTCGACAAGAAGACGTACGCGGCGCGCGAGGCGCGCCTGCGCGCGGACCTGCTCCAGGCGCAGCACGAACTGGCGGCGACGAAGGTGCGCCTGGTGGTGCTGGTGTGCGGCGTGGAGGGTGGAGGCAAGACCGAGGTCGCGCGGCGTCTGGTGGAGTGGCTGGACGCGCGGGGCTTGAACGTGGAGGCCTACGGCGACCGCTCAGACGAGATCGACGAACGCCCGGAGTATTGGCGCTATTGGACGACCTTGCCCGCCGCCGGACGCGGCGCGATCCTGCTGGGCGCGTGGTACACCAGGCCCATCGTGAGCCGCGCGCTCAGAGAATACGGCGCGGGACGATTTGAGCGCGCGCTGGACCGCGCGGCGGCCTTCGAGGCCATGCTGACGCGCGAAGACACCGCGCTGGCCAAGCTGTGGCTGCATCTGTCGAAGAAGGACCAGCGCCGGCGCCTGCACGAACTGGAACAGGATCCGGCGACCGCGTGGCGCGTGTCGAAGCGGGACTGGGATTTCACGCGCAAATACGACCGTTTCCGGGACGTCAGCGCGCGTGCGCTGTCGCGCACCGCGACCGCGGAGGCGCCATGGACGGTGATCGACGCGATGGACCGGCGCTGGCGGAACCTGGCGGCGGGAGAGGCGGTGCTGGCGGCGTTGAAGGCGGGTTTGGCGCGCGCGCGCGCCCCGATCACGTCGAACGTCCCCGACCGGCCCAAGACGCCGAAAATATCGGTGCTGACCCGTCTGGACATGGCGAAGTCCCTGAGTGACGATGACTACGCGCGCAAGCTTGACAAGCAACAGGCGCGCGTGGCCGAACTGACCCGGCGTTTGCGCAAGGACCGGCGCGCGCTGATCTGCGGGTTCGAAGGCGTGGACGCGGCGGGCAAGGGCAGCGCGATCAGGCGTCTGTTGTCGGCCATCGATGCGCGCAACGCGCGCGTGATGGCGGTCGCCGCTCCCACCGATGAGGAACGCGCTCACCCCTACTTGTGGCGCTTCTGGCGCAACCTGCCGCGCCGAGGCCGCACGACCATTTATGACCGTACATGGTATGGCCGCGTGCTGGTGGAGCGCGTGGAGGGCTTCTGCTCCGCGGCAGACTGGAAGCGCGCCTACGGCGAGATCGCCGCGTTTGAAGAGGAGTTGTCCGAGTCGGGAATCGTGGTCTGCAAGTTCTGGCTGCAGATCACGCCCGAAGAACAGCTCAAGCGCTTCTCGGACCGCGTGAAGACGCCGTTCAAGCAGTATAAAATCACCGACGAGGACTGGCGCAACCGCGGCAAGTGGGACGCCTATCAGGCCGCCGCCGTCGAAATGATCGAGAAAACCAGCACGCCCGACGCGCCCTGGACCTTGGTCGAAGCGCAGGACAAGCGGTGGGCGCGCGTGAAGGTACTCAAGACGGTGGCGGACCGTCTGGAAGAGGAATTGGGCTGACCGGAGGCATGGCTTGCAGAAAAAAACGACGGTGAAGTACGAATGGTTCGTGCTGGGCGACATCAACGGCTTCTTCGGCCTGACCTTCGACAACATGACCAACCTGTCGTTCTTGGCGGGCATCCTGATCTTCGCGTTCGGCTTTCCCGCCGACGTGGTCTACAAAAAGATGTTTCCCGGCACGGCCGTCGGCGTGCTGTTCGGCGATCTGGTCTACACCTGGATGGCTTTCCGCCTGGCCAAGAAGACGGGCAACACGAAAGTGACGGCCATGCCGCTGGGCCTGGACGCGCCGTCGACCATCGGCGTGGCGTTGGCGGTGCTGGGGCCGGCGTTCCTGGCGCTGAAGGCCTCCGGCCTGGCGGAACACGAGGCCGCGATGATGACGTGGTATATCGGCATGGCCACGATGATCTTCATCGGCATTTTCAAGCTGATCTTCTCCTTCTTCGGCGCGTGGGTGCAGAAAATCGTGCCTCAGGCGGGCCTGCTGGGGTCGCTGGCGGGCATCGGTCTGGCGCTGATCGGCTTCATCCCGCTGCTGGACGTGTTCGGCACGCCGATCGTGGGCATGGTGGCGCTGGGACTGATTCTCTACACCTTGGTCGCGCAGATCCCTCTGCCGAAAAACTTTCCGGGCGTGCTGGCGTCCATCGCGGTGGGCACGGCTTTATACTACGCGCTGGCCCCGCACGGTCTGGCGGGCGGCGCATACACGCCCGTCTCCGCGCAGCTGCACTTCGGATTGCCCGTGCCGACGCTGGACTTCCTCAAAGGCGCGGGGCCGGCGCTCAAGTTCCTGCCCATCGCCCTGCCCTTCGGCCTGCTGACCGTGATCGGCGGCATCAACGTGACCGAGAGCGCGCGCGTGGCCGGAGATGATTTCAACACGCGCGACATCCTGCTGACCGAGGCTCTGGCCACGCTCATCGCCGGCGTGTGCGGCGGCGTGGCGCAGTCCACGCCCTACATCGGCCAGCCCGCCTACAAGCAGATGGGCAGCCGCGCCGGCTACACGCTGCTGACCGGGCTGTTCATCGGCCTGGGCGGGATGCTGGGCTACGTGGGCTGGATGGTGGAGATCATCCCGCGCGCCGTCATCGCGCCCATTCTGATCTTCGTCGGCCTCGACATCATCTGTCAGGCCTTTCTGGCCTGCCCGGCCAAGCACGCGCCCGCCGTGGCGTTCTCCTTCTTTCCCACGCTCGCGCGGCTATTGGAGATCAAGTTCTCCAACCCGTCCGTGGTCCCCGCCGCGAACTTCGCGGCGCTGATGGTGGAGAAGGGGCGCGCCCTGCCGGAGATGCTGGTCACCGTGGCGCTGGGCAACGGGTTCATCCTGACGGCGATGCTGTGGGGCGCTTTCATGGCCGAGCTCATCGACCGCCGCCTGAAGGCCGCGTCGGCCTACTTATGGATCTTGGCCGGCTTCGCCTTCGTCGGCATCGTCCACTCCGCCATGCCCGACGGCAGCATGTATTGGCCGTGGACCTTGTCCGAGCCCGCCATCCAGGTTCCCTATCAATTCGCCGCGGGCTACGCGGCGCTGGCCGTGATGATGTTCGCGCTTTCCTTTACGAAGGCGAGCCGAAGGCCGGCCGCGGCGCACGCCCACTGAAACGCTCCGCGGCTCTCAGGGCACCAGCATGCCGGCGATGCAGCCGGTCATGAAGCTGGCCAGCGAGCCGCCCAAAAGCGCGTAGAGGCCCAGGCGCGCCACGTCGGACTTGCGCCCGGGCGCCAGGACGCTCAAGCCGCCGATCTGGATGGCGATGGACAGGAAATTGGCGAAGCCGCACAGGGCGTGTATGCCGATCATGAAGGAGCGGCGGTCCATGGGGGCGGCGGCGTGCGCGGCGGCCCACCGCGCCATCTCCGAGTAGGCGACGAATTCATTGAGGACGGTCTTCTCGCCGATGAGCTGGCCGATGACCGCGCAGTCCTTCCACGGCACGCCCATGATCCAGGCCAGCGGCGAGAGCATCCAGCCCAGCACGTCCTGCAGTCCGACGGTGGGATGGCCGAACAGGCCGAACACCACGTGGAAGCCGCCGTTGACCATGGCGAGCAAAGACATGAAGGCCACCAGCATGGCCGCCACGTTGAAGGCCAGGTGGATGCCGGTGGACGCGCCGTTGGCGGCGGCCTCGAAGACGTTGGTCGCCTTGTCGTGGTATTCGAGCTTCACTCCGCCGAGCGTCTTGGGCTTGCCGGTCTCCGGGATCAGGAGCTTGGCCATCAGCAGGGCGGCCGGCGCCTCCATCATGCAGGCGGCCAGGATCTGGCCTGCGGAATCCGGGAAGAACGGCTTGAGCATGGCGGCGTAAACGACCATCACGCCGCTGGCGATGGTGGCCATGCCCGCCACCATCAGGCACAGCAGTTCGGACTCGGTCATCGCCTCGATGTAGGGCTGGATCATCAGCGGCGCCTCGGTTTGCCCGAGGAAGGGCACGGCCGCGGCGTTGAGCGTCTCCGCTCCCGAGGTGCCGCAGGTGTAGGTCATGATGCGTGAGAAGAATAAGACGATGCGCTGCAGTATTCCCAAGTAGTACAGGATCGACATCAGCGAGGCCAGAAAAACGATGGACGTCAGGACCTGAAAGGCGAAGAAGAATCCCATCGAGCCGGCTTCTCCGGGCGGCACGGCCAGGCTGCCGAAGACGAACTTCGCGCCTTCTTCTTGGAATCCGATCAAGCCGGACGCCGCGGAGTTGGCGCCGGTGAAGAACCAGCGGCCGGGCGGCGTTTTGAGCACGAGCAGGGCGAAGATCACCTGAAGCGCCGTCGCCCAGGCGATGGTGCGCCAGTTGATGGCCTTGCGATTCTTGGAGAACAGCCAGCCGATGCCGATCATCGTGAAAACGCCGCAAGCGCTGACAAGCTGGTGGATGTTCATGCTCCTCCCGGGAGGCGCCTATTATACATGAGCCCGGGTCCCGGAGTGCTCCTTGACGGACGGACGCTCGCTGTCGGAGTCGGCGTCTGGCGTTTCAGCGCAGGGCGACCGTTTCGCCCGTATTCTTGCCCAGCGGCAGTTCGATGAGGTAGTCCGCGCCCACGCCCTCCTCGCTGTCGATGAGCAGACGGCCGCCCACGGACTGGGCCAGGCGGTTGGAGCGAAAAAGCAGAGCGAGCGCGGAGTGCGGGGAAGACGCTCCGCCATAGACTTTCAGCAGGTCCGCGACGGCCACTCCTGGACCGGAGTCGCGCAGTTCCACTTCCACGTTCGCGCCGCTGCGGCCGATGCGGATGGAAAGGCGACGCGTCGCCCGGCCCGTCATGGATCGGGCGGAGTATTCGATGACGCCTTTCAAGGCGTTTAGCACCGCATCCGCGTCCGCGGCGACCGTCAGGCCCGTCGCGGCGCCGGAAATGTCGACGGTGACGCCGGTTAAATCCGTGCTCTGCTCCAGGCCGAGGGCGGACTGCACCAACTCTCCGACGCGCGCTTGCGGCGCGTCCGCCGCGAGCGCCGGCGACGCCGCGAGGATCAACGCCAGAGCCGCCGCCGAAAGCGCGTTCTTGCTCACGCCTCCAGTGTATCCGAGGCCGCTGAAGTTCTTCTTAACCGGGGTTCAAGACCGCCTCAAGGAGCGCCGGCGCCTTTACAGGCCGGGCCGGGCGGGGCGGAAGGTCACGTCGCGGTAGCGCGTCTCCGGAGAAAAATCGAAGCGCGCGGCGGCCTGCGTCAAAGTCAGCGGCGAATACCAGCCCGCGGGGTGGTCGGGCGTGTAGAGCGAGAACGGCGAACCCAAGCCGAACGGACTCCACGGCGAGGCCGTCGCGGAAAGCGCTCCGGCCCGAGTGGGGATCAGGGTTGGCGGACGCCAGTCTTGCGCCCATTCGTGCAACGCGCCGCCCGCGCCGCACACCGCCTGCGCGGGGTTGCCGCCGGGTTTGGCGCAGGCCGGATCGTTCGCGCCCCGGCGCCAGGCCGACGACTCCCACTCGCGCGTCGTCGGCAGGCGGCCGCCCACCCATTGCGAGAACGCGCTGGCCTGGGACCAGGAGGCGCAGACCGCCGGCCTCTCGTCCGCTTCGATTTTCTTCGACTCTCCGGCGGGGCCGACCGCGCGGTCGTCGCCGGCGTAGACGCCGCAGTCCGCGGGCGAGTCGTCGAGCGGCGTGCACGCTCCGGCCGCCACGCAGCGGCGGTATTGGCCGAGCGTGACGGGGGCGGCGGCGAATTGGAAGCTTCTCTCGCCGTTGCGCGCGGGCGTTTCGGAAAGCCAGCCCACGTCCGCGTCCGCCGCGGCCAGCGCGGAGTCGGCGGCGGCCTGCGCGTCGCCGCCTTCGCCGCCGCGTTCCAGGATATCGAGCGCGCGCCGCTGCCGTCCCGGCGGCAAGAGCGGCGCCAGCCGGCGCGCCATGCCCGCCGTCAGGCCGGGAGAGGGCAGGTAGGCGGCGGTAAACTGCGCGGCCCAGCGCCGCTTGTCGGTCTGCGGCACCACCTCGTAGCGCAGCAGAGGCTCAAGCCTTCCCCAGTCGGCGTCGCGCACCGCCGCGCGGCGCAGACGAATCTGCGCGGCCTGCGCGCCGCGCTCGGCGTAGAGTTCCCATTGCGCGGCGCGCTTCTGCGCGGCCGCCGCCAGCGCCGGCCGCGCGGCGGCCAGCTCGCGCCAGCGCCGGGCTTTGTCTTCGGCCGCCGCGCCGCCGCGGTCGAACTCGTAGGCGGCGTCGTAGTCGGCCCAGGCCGCCGCGTCGGCCCCGCGGAAATCGAGCGGATGTTCACCGGGGTCCTCGGGGGGCGCGGCGCGCGGTACCGGGGCTAGGGAGTCCGTGGAGACGCGAAAGCCTCCGGCGGCGGCGTCGCGCTCGATGGCGGCCAGGTCCGGCGCGGCCTCGCGGCCGCGGCCCAGAACGGCGCCCGGAGCGCCCGCCGACAGCTCCGGCGTCTGCGCGCGGTCGTGCGCCAAGGAGAGGGCTTTTCGCGCGAAGCCGATCAGACCGCCCGCGGTCACCGCCCCGGCGGCGTCGGCCGCCCAACCGCGCAAGGCGCCCAGGGCCAGATAGCTGAACGCGGGCCGCGGGCGCGACGAATCCGGCAAAGGACCCGCGAATTGATTGGACGCCGCGGCCGTCATCAGGATCGTGCGCGCATCGACCGGTCCCTCCAGGCCGCGTGAGATGATCAGCGGCTGAAGTCCCGCCACCAGTTCCCGGCCCGCCGGGTCGCGGCCGCTGAAGCATGAATCCAATATGGCCACGGCCTTGGCCTGCCGGCCGCGCGCCAAGAGGCGCAGCAGTTCGCCGCGCTTGAGGCTGCGTTCCTCCAGGCTGTCGGCCGTCGCCTGCGCGTCCGCGCCGATGAGCAGGCCGTCCTTGCCGTCGCGCGAAGGCGCGCCGTGGCCGATGAAGACGAACCACAAGGTCCCGCCGGGCTTGACCGCCGCGGCCTGCGCCGCCGTGTAGCGGCGCAGGGCCTCCAAAGTGGCCTCGTCGTCGCGCAGCAAGGTCACGCGCTCCAGCGGCACGCCCAAAGTTTCGGTCAGGTAGGCCTGCCAGTCCTCGGCGACGCGGCGCGCGCCCGGCACGGGGGCCACGAAGGCGTAGTCCTGGATTCCGACGATCACCGCGGCGTCTTTTTGCCCGGCGTTCGTACGCGGCGGGGGCAAGGACAAATCCGGCCAGCCCGCGCGCGCGGGGCGGGCGAGCGCGGCGACGCTCAGCGCGGCGAGGGCGAGGAATCGGCAGGGGCGGCGGTTCATGGGCTCCCCAGTTTAGACCGCCGCAGGGCCGCAGTCAAGACTCGGATGGTTCCAAATTTTCTATAACCATATCGGCATGGACGCGACCTTGAAGGGACGGGCGGCGGTGGTGACGGGCTCGACGAGCGGCATCGGCCTGGGCGTGGCGACGGCGTTGGCGCGCGCCGGCGCGAAAGTCATGCTCAACGGCTTCGGCGAGCCCAAGGAGATCGACGCCCTGCGCCGCCGCCTGGAGCAGGAGGGCGGCGAGACCGTGGCCTACCACCCGGCCGATTTGTCGAAGCCGGCGCAGGCCGCCCAGCTGATAGAGGACGCCGAAGGCGCGCTGGGCCGCGTGGATATCTTGGTCAACAACGCGGGCGTCCAGCACGTCTCGCCGATCGAATCGTTCCCACCCGAGAAATGGGACTTGATCCTCGCGCTGAACCTCTCGTCGAGCTTCCACACCATTCGCGCCGCCCTGCCCGGCATGCGCCGGCGCGGCTGGGGCCGCGTGATCAACATCGCGTCGTCGCACGGCCTGGTGGCCTCCGTCGACAAGGCCGCCTACGTCGCGGCCAAGCACGGCCTGATCGGCCTGACCAAGGTCGTGGCGCTGGAGACCGCGCGCACGGCGATCACCTGCAACGCGATCTGCCCGGGCTGGGTGCTGACGCCGTTGGTGCAGGCGCAGATCGACGCGCTGGCCGCGCGTGAGAAGCTGTCCGTCGAGGAGGCCAAGGCGCGCCTGCTCGGTGAGAAGCAGCCCTCGCTGGAGTTCGCCACGCCCGAGCAGATCGGCGGCCTGGCTCTGTTTCTGTGCACGGAGGCCGCGGCACAGATGCGCGGCGCGTCGCTGTCGATCGACGGCGGCTGGACCGCGCAGTAGCGCGTGTAATCCCGGCAGGCGAACCCGCACTCACTCTTGCCGTCATAAACCAACGCAAGGAGACACACGCATGAAGACGTCGCTCATCGTCGAGGCCGCGCTCGCCGGGTTGTTCGCCGCCGCCGCCGTCGTTCCCGCCGTCGCGCAGGACGCCGCCGCTCCCGTCGCCCCGGACCAGACCCAGCAGACGCCGTCGAAGGCGCCAGCCAAGAAATCGAAGCCGGCCAAGGTCCACTGCTACGGCGTCAACGCCTGCAAGGGCAAGAGCGCGTGCTCCGTGGAAGGCAAGAGCTCGTGCAAGGGCCAGAACGCCTGCAAGGGCCAGGGCTGGCTGTCGCTGACGGCCAAGACCTGCAAGAAGCGCAAGGGCAGCATCGACGCGCCGAAGGCCGCTCCTGCGCCCGCCGCCGCTCCGGTCCAGGGCTGAGTCCGTTCTCGCGCGGCCGGCGGACGCTTCCGCCGGCCGCGCGTATTTTGAGAAGCGTCGCGCCGTCAGCGCGGCGGGGACTTCAGCACGTTTTCCAGGCGGCGGGCGTCGTAGGCCACGGCCAGCACGGAGGGCGCGAAGCGCGAATCGTCTCCGGCCGTCAGAGAGCCGGCCAGGCCGTCGATCTGGCGGGAGACGTCCTCCAGCAAGGCGATGGCGCGGCTTGCGCGCCCGCCCAAGGACCGTTCCAGGTGCAGCGAGCGCAGCCGGCCCACGGCGAACTTCATGTCTTCGCTCTCGGTGCTGTAATCGCGCGCCAGCGCCGCGGGCTTGACTAGAAAGCCGCCGTAGACGGGGGGGAAGGTCTTGCGCGTGGTTTCGAAGAATGAATACAGCACGGCGCTGGGCGCCTGCCAGAGCTGGGCTTCGGTCAAGGCGCCGTCTTCCGGGTCGTGGTAGACGGGCTTCAGCAGTTCGGGCATCTCCGCGTCCACCCAGGCCGGCGGTCGAACCCGTGGGTCGCGGTTCGGCTTGAACCAATGATAGAGGCTCTGAACCCGCGTCTCGGCGCCGTCGGCGGGGTCGGCGATGGCGGCGATGTCCTGGCGCGTGAACGGGCCGGGCAGGGGCGGCGGACCGCAGGCCGAGGCGCACAACAGGACCAGCGCCGCCAAGCGCCGTCGAAACAGATTCATGAGCGTGATGCTAACAAACGGCGGAGTTCATTTGGAACGATACGGCTGTCGTGATAGAATTGCGCGATGCTGAACGTGGTGCTGGTGCATCCGGAAATACCTTGGAACACGGGCAACGTCGGGCGCACCTGTTCGGCCGCGGGCGCGCGCCTGCACTTGGTGGCGCCCCTGGGATTTTCCTTGTCGGAAAGAAGGCTGCGGCGCGCGGGAATGGATTATTGGGAGAGGCTTGCGCCCGCGGTGCACGACTCGCTGGACGCGTTTCTCGCGGCCTTGCCGGCGGACGCGGACGTGCACGCGTTCAGCGCGGAAGCCGGACGTCCGCATTGGGGCGCGGACTATCGCGCGGATTCCTGGCTGGTGTTTGGAAGCGAGTCGAGCGGACTGCCCTCGCTTTTGCGCGAGCGCTGGCGGGATCGCCTTCGGCGCGTGCCGATGGCGGAGGGAGCGCGCTCCTTGAATTTGTCGACGGCCGCCGCCGTCGCGCTTTACGAGGCCTTGCGCGTCGTTTCCGTGCGCGTTGGGAAGTAGGTCCCACGGCCAAGTAGGCCGATTGCCGCGCGGCGATTTCCCCGTATGCCCCAGCAGGTTTCCGAGGGCATCCCCTATAATGGCCACAGTCGTCCATGACGTTTGCGTGACCAAGGAGCCGAACATGATCGTCGACAGGATCGCCGCGAAGAAGTCGCTGGCCGTGACGCTGGCCCTGGCCCTCGGGCTGGTGATTCCGGGCGGCGCGTTCGCTCAGGTCGACGCTCGCGTTTCCGCCGGAGCGGCGTCCATCGCGGCTCCCGCCGCGGCGTCGATCGCGGGACTGCAGACGCTGTCCTTGTCGATTCCAAGCCTCGCGCCCGCCGCCTTGTCCGGCGCCGCCTTGATGTCGCCGGTGGTGGGACTTTCCGCGGCCGCGCCGTCGGCTCCTTCGGCGCCGGCGTACGCCGCGTCCGCGGCGCCGGAGATGCTGGCCGCCGCCCCCGCGACGTCGGCCGCTTCCTTCGGCCCGTCGGCGGCCGTCGACGCGCACCCGGTCATCGGTCTGATCAACCAGCTTCAAGCCGCCGGCGTGACCTTGCCCGACACGTTGGGCACGCGCGCCGACGCCGACAAGCTGGACGCCGCCGCGCGCGCGCTGCCTGGCGCGTCGCCGGTGCGCGCCCAGCTCGCCCAGTTGGCCGCCTCGATCCGGGCCTCGGCCGGCGGCGACGCCGGGACTTCCGGCCGCGCGTTCGACGGCGCGGGAAATTCCGCGGCCGGTCCCGCCGACGGCGCGGCGCCGCAGAGCCCGAATATTTCCGCGCACGAGCTCTCCGCGGCGCAGGTGCGCTACTCGCCGTCCGTGGAAAGCCTGCCCAACGGCACCCGCGAGGTCCCGTCGGTCGAGCAGAAGATCGTGGGCCAGGACGACGCGATCGAGGCGATCCGCTTCGCGCTGGAAATGCCGTCCGAACAGTACAATCTCTTCGTCGCCGGTCCGGAAGGCAGTGGCCGCGAGATGGCGATCCGCCGCATCCTGTCCGAGGTCGCCCCGACGCGCCCGACGCCCAACGACTTGGTCGCGGTCACGAACTTCGAAGACAAGGACAAGCCGTTGATCCTGGAGACGGCGCCGGGACGCGGCAAGGCCCTGGAAGCCGGCGTGGAGGAGTTCGTCGACGCGATGCAGAAGGGCTTGATCGCGGAATTGGGCTCCGGCGCGACCGCGCAGAAGCAGCGCCAACTCCTGGGACAGATCCAGGCTCTTCAGCAGAAGACCCAGGCCGAGTTCGACAAAAAAATCGCCTCCATCACGCTGGCCGGAAAATTCGGCGTTTACTTTGAGGCGTCTCCGAACGAGGATGGCCAGGTCCGCGTGGCGTTCGGCGTCACCTATCAAGGACAGGCGATGACGCCGGAGGGGGTCTCCGTCAGGATCGAGGCCGGCGATTTCACTCAAGCCGAATGGGCGCAGGCCCAGAAGGAGCTCCAGGAGAAGAAATCCGGCATCCTGGAGGCGTTCCAGACCTCGATGCAGGCCGTCGCGGCCCAGGCGCAGAAGATGCAGGCGCTCATCTCCCAACTGCAGGGCAAAGCGGCGGTCGCTCTGGTCAACGAGCAGGCCAACGAGCTGCTGGGCAAGGTCGTGCCGAGCCTGACCAGCCCGCAGGCCGAAGCTTTGCAGAAGCGCGCGCAGGAGCGCCAGCAGGAGATCCAGGAAGCCTTCCAGCAGGTTCTCAAGCAGAAGTTCGGCCGCTTCTCCGCGGGCGTGGTGCCGCCGGGAGCGATCGTGCTTTCTTTTGATAAGACGCCGTTGGCGAAAGCGGACGTGGTCCAGGCGTTGATCGCCGAAGGCAAGTTCACCCGCGAGGAGTTCGATCAGGCGCAGAATCAGCTGGCGCGAAAGGTCGCCGCGATCCAGAGCCAGGCGCAGGAATACAGCGCGCAGACCGAACGCGAGGCCGCCGCCGTGCGTGCCGCCATGCCCAAGCCCGGCCCGGAGTCCGCGGCCCTGATCGCTTACGTCCGGCAGCTCGCGCAGTATGCCGCCGACAACTACCAGGTCTTCGTCGCCGCCGCGTCGCAGCAGGGGCCGGCGAAGCCGGGCATGAAGCCGGTCGATCCGCAGGACTTCTTCCGCGTCAGCGTGCTGACCGACAACGGTGCCACGCGCGGCGCGCCGGTGGTTT
>JAJXVH010000058.1 GCA_021782205.1 bacterium
CTGCCCGTTTTCGGCATCGCGGCGACCCTGGCGCTGAGCGCCCAGGGCGGCTGGGCGCGCGCGGCCGCGGCGGCCGCGTGCCTGGCGGCGGGCTTTCTTCTGCGCGCGGGCGCGCGGAGGCTTGACAAGATGTAATCAAAATAGTTACATATAGATCATCGGGCGATCGCCCAAGACGACGCACCAAGGAGAAAAAACATGCGCAAGATGCTGATCCTCACCGCCGCGTTCGCGGCCCTCGCCGCCGGCGCGCGCGCGGAAGTCTACGAGCTGGACACCGCACACACCGTCGTCAGCTTCAAGGCCACGCATATTCTGGGCAAGGTCCCGGGCCGCTTCACCAAGTTCAGCGGCACCTTCACCTACGACCCGAAGAACCCCAAGTCCTGGTCGGCGCAGGCCGACATCGACCCGGCCTCCATCAACACCGACACCCCGAAGCGCGACGCCCACCTGAAGAGCGCGGACTTCTTCGACGTGGCCAAGTGCCCGGCGATGACGTTCAAGAGCACGAAGGTCACGGACGTGAAGGGCAACCAGGCCAAGCTCCACGGCGACTTGACCATGCACTGCGTGACCAAGCCCGTCGTCCTGGACCTGGAGATCGACGGCTCGGGCAAGGACCCGTGGGGCAACGTGGAGACCAGCTTCACCGCCACCGGCAAGGTCAACCGCAAGGACTGGGGCATCAACTGGAACAAGACGCTGGACAGCGGCGGCGTCCTGATCGGCGACGAGATCAGCATCGAGCTGGACGTGACCGGCACGCCCAAGAAGGCGGACGCTCCGGCCAAGAACTGATCCTTGACCCGGGGGTTGACAGAATCGCGTCGCGGGGTTAACATGGCAACGTTCCCGCAGCGGCGGGGGACAGAGACGGACAAGGAGGCTCAGGAATGAAGCGATCGCTGTGGATGCTTGTGGCCGTGATCGGAATGGCGGCGTCGGCGCAGGCCGGCCAGAACGACGCGGGCTGCGGTCTTGGAGCCCAGTTGTTCAAGGAGAATCGTCCCGTGGATCAGATCCTCGCGGCGACGACGAACGGAACGTTCGGCAACCAGACGTTCGCAATCACGACCGGCACGCTCGGCTGTTCGTCGGGCGGACTGATCAAGACCGCGATGGAGCGGGAAGTGTTCACCGCGTCGAACCTGCGCGTGTTGGAGGTTGAGCTCGCGGCGGGCAAGGGCGAGTACACGGCGTCCCTGGCGGCGCTGTCGGGCTGTCCGGCCGTGCCGTTCCAGGCGTTCGCGAAATCGCACTACGACGCACTGTTCCCGAGCGACAAGACGACGTCGGCGGAGCTGCTGATCCATCTGGATCAGGCGCTCGGTTCCGACCCGTCGATGGCCAAGGCCTGCGCGCTCTAGAGCGAGCCGGGTCTTGAAACGGAGGGCGGACGGTCTGCGGATCGTCCGCCCTCTTCTTTTTTTCGTGCTGGCCGCCGCTGCGGCCGCGGCGCAATCTTCGCCGCCGGCGGGACCGGACGCGGCGGTGGCGCGCGCCCGGGAGCTGCGCCTTTGGACGCAGGTCCCGTGGCTCAAGCTGGGGCATTGGCGGCCGTCGCGCTGGCTGGGACGTCCTGAAAGCGACGCGGAGCCGGAATTTTTCCTGGCGCCCGACGGCGCGAAAAATCCGCGCGCGGAGCTGGAGACGGAGGTGCGCGGACTGTACGCGGCTCAGCCCGCGGGCGCGCTTCAGCATCCGCGGTGCCGATTTCCCGCGCGCGCGGCGTGGCTCGAGTCCGAGCTGGGCCTCAAGGACGCCGACCTGCCGCCGGCCGACTGCTCGCGCTTCGAGGATTGGCGTCGGCGGCTGGACCTGAGCGCCGTCAGCCTGGTCTTCGCCTCGGCCTACATGGACAATCCCTCCTCCATGTTCGGCCACGCCTTCCTGCGCCTGGAGCGATCGCAGCCGGGCGAGGACCGCCGCCTGCTCGACAACACGCTCAACTACGCCGCGAACACGGAGACCGACGGCGGCCTGGCCTTCGCGTTCAAGGGCCTGGCCGGGCTTTATCCCGGGACGTATTCGGTGATGCCCTACTATATGCGCGTCGAGGAGTACAACAACAGCGAGAACCGCGACCTGTGGGAGTATCGTCTGCACCTCTCTAGCGCGGAGGTCACGCGCCTGGCGCAGCATGCCTGGGAGCTGGGGCCGGCGAAATTTCCATATTATTTTTTGTCGCGCAATTGCGCCTATCAGTTGATGCCGGTCCTGGAGGCGGCCGCACCCCGCCTAAGCCTCCTGCGCGGCCAGCCCTTGATCGTGGCGCCGGCGGAGGCCACCAAGGCCGTCAGCGCCGTGCCCGGCTTGGTCCAAAGCGTGCGCTACAGGCCCGCGCACGGCACCGTGCTGGTCGCGCGGCGGCGCCTGCTCACCGCGTCCGAGCGGCGCGCGGCCCGGGCCTACGCCGACGGCGACGCCGCGCGGGGCGACCGGCTGTGCACGAAGCTGCCGCCGGCGCGGCGCGCGCTGGTGCTCGACTCGGCGCAGGACATCGTGCTCTACCGCAGCGGCTACGGGCCCGACGTGCCGGACGCGGTGCGCGCCGTGGAGCATGCGATCTTGATGCGCCGCGCGCGCGTGCCCGATCCGCCCGCCGACCTGCCCCCGCCCGACGACAACGCTCCGCCCGACCAGGGCCACGACCGCCACCGCCTGGAACTGGGGCAGGGCGCGTCCAGCCGCGGCGGCTTTTCGGAGCTGGGCTGGCGCGCGGGCTATCATGAGCTGGCCGACCGCCCCCAGGCCTACGCGCCCGGCCAGGAGTTCGACGGCTTCTCCTTTCGCGTGCGCGAGGATGAGCGCCGCGACCAGGCCTACGTGCGCGACTTGAAACTCATCGATATCCTTTCCGCCGCTCCGTGGGATTCCTGGACGCGTAAGCCGTCGTGGTCGGTCGGCACGGGCCTGGAGACCGCCTACGAGCTGGGCCGGCCGCCCGCGCAGTCGCTGGTCTATCAAAACCACGTGGACGCCGGACTGTCCCTGCGCCTGTGGCCGGGAGCGCTGGCCTATGGGCTGGCGGGCGTGCAGGGCGGCGTGGGCGCGGCCCTGCGCGACGGCTATCGCGCCGGCGGGGAACTGCGCGGCGGCCTGGCCTTCGACGTCACGACGAGCCTGCGCGGCCTCATCGACGGCGTGCTCACCGCCCAGCCTTTCGGCGACCGCACGCCCGCCGACCGCGCGCGCGCGGCGTTGAATTGGTCGTGGAGCAAGGATTTCGCCTGGCGCGCCGAGGCGATGATGCGCGGACGATATCGGGAGAGCGGCGTGTATGCGAGCCTGTATTATTAAGACCGCTGCCGTGGCCGCCGTCTGCGCCGCGCTGACGTGCGGCTGCACGAATTTGTTCCTTCAGCCCGACCGCGCCCTGCACCTGCGCCCGGAGCAGGCCGGCGCCAAGTATGACGCCGTGAATTTTTCTTCCGCCGACGGCACCAAATTATGCGGCTTGTGGTTTCCGGCGCGCCCGGGCCCGGCGAAGGGCGTGATCGTGCAGTTCCACGGCAACGGCGAAAACGAGACCTCGCATTTTCTCTATGTCTACTGGCTGGCGCTCGAAGGCTGGGATGTGCTGGCCTTCGACTACCGCGGCTACGGGGCGTCGGGAGGCGAGAAATCCCTGGCCGGGTCCGTGGCCGACGGCAAGGCCGCGCTCGCCTACGCGCGCGTCCGGGCGCCGGGCCTGCCGCTGGTCGTCATCGGCCAGAGCCTGGGCGGCGCGCTGGCGCTGGCCGCTCTGGACGGCGACGGCGCGGACCTGCGCGCGCTGGTCCTCGACTCCACGTTCTCGTCGTATCGTGCGGTCGCGCGGGAAAAGTTCGCGCAATACTGGATCACGTGGCCGTTGCAGTGGCTGGCCTACGTTCTGATCTCCGACCGATTCTCGCCGGCCCGCCTCATCGCGCGGCGCGCGCCAGTGCCGCTTTTAATGCTTCACGCGCCCGAAGACCCCGTCGTGCCCTACGCCGAGGGCCGCCGCCTCTACGCGCTTGCGCCGGGACCCAAGGAGTTCTGGGACGTGCCCGGAAAGGGACATCTGCTCGCGCTCGGCCAGGACGGCGGCGAGTTCCGACCGAAATTATCGCGCTGGCTTGACGCCGCGCTGAGCGCGCGCCGAAACTAGCGCCGCGCCAACGCCACGCGCTCGGCGTCGTTCATCAGCAGGCGCGCGGCGGGGTCCGTCTCCACGCGCACGGCCAAGGACAGCGCGCGGCGCTCCGCCGGACCGCCGACCTCGCCCAAGGAGAAGGCGGCGCTGGCGCGCACGCTGGCGTCCTCGTCCAGGAGCGCGCGCGTGAGCGCGTGCATGGCGCGCGGCGTGGGCAGGAACTGAAGGGAGCGCGCGGCCTGCTGGCGCACCTGCCAGGCCGGGTCGGCGGCCAGCGCCGCGGCGAGGGGCGCGTCCGCGCCCGGGAACTTGGAGAGCGCGACGGCCGCGGCATAGCGCGCGGTCCAGGCCGGGTCGAGAATGAGCTGGCGCTCAAGCTCGGCGGCGGCAATGCGCGCGCGCAGGCGGCCAAGCGCCAGCGCGGAGGAGGCGCGCACCCCGGCGTCGGGGTCCTTGAGCGCCTGCATGAGCGAAGTGGCGGAGACGAGGTCGCGGATGCGGCCCAGGGCGAGCGCCGCGGCCGCGCGCAGGGAGGCGGGCCGGTCCAGGCGCAGGAGGACGCCGGAGATCGGGGCGATCGCGTCGGTGTTGTGAGGCCGGGAGGCGCCGCGGATGGCCGAGAGCTCTCGCGCCAGGTCGCCGGAACGCAGGTCGCGCTGGAGCCATTGCGCGGAGGGCGGCGCCGCGAAGGCGTCGCGCAGGTCCTCGTCGCTGCGGGCCAGGCCGTCGAGCGGATCGTCGGGCGCGCCGAGCGGGCTCCAGCCTGGAAAGGCCGTGGCGTGCGGCGTGGCGCGCGCGGCCGACGCGGATGCAAGGTCCGCGGCGCGGCCGGTCGAGATGGACAGCGACACGAGGGCGGCCAGGAGCATGCTGGTCATGGGCCAACAGTCTAGCAGACCGGCGCTTTTTTTACCAGGGGATATCTTGTGGATAGCTTGGGGATAAGTTGTGGATGGCCCTCGGGCGATGAAAAATGACTATCTTGTGGAAAACGCGTAGGCATAGCGCCTGCGCACGGCGTTCAAGGGCGCGCGGCAGGCGCGGCGGCGGATTTTTTAGGAGTGCTCATGCCGACGGCCAACTTGACGCTGGCGCCGAAGGTCTTCAGCGGCTCGCCGAGGGTGTGGCTGACCATGCGCACGCAGCCCAGCGCGCAGCCGGCCTCGCAGGGCTTGTGCACGTCGTTGGCCTTCAGCCGCGCGGGCGCGGCCGTCATCAGGTCGAAGGACGCGCCGCGCTGCTGGGCGCACCACTGCACGGCGCCGGCGGCGGTCACGTATAAAAATTTATAGCCCGCCAGGCACTTCCACGGGCGGGAAAAATCGCCGCGCAGCATTTCCTGCAGATGCTCGCCGTAGAAGTTCACGCCCTCGAAGACGCCGTACTTCTCCAGCAGTTCCAGGTACTTCTCGCCCTGAATCGCGATGCGCCCGCCTCGGCCGTGCATGAGGGAAAAGCCGAAGGCGAACGGCAGGTCCTTGAGCGCGGCGCGGAACTCGTCGTAGCTGTGCAGGTTCTCCTCGTTCAGCACGGATTGGATTTCGACCTGGAATTTCGCGGTTTCGGCCAAGAGGCGGAGCTTGGGAAGGACGGACTTCAACGACTTGTCGGACCAGCCGGTGGGATGCAGCGTGTCGACGGAGACCTGCATGAAGTCCAGGCCGGCTTCGTTCAGGTCGAGGATATTCTTCTTCGTCAGCAGGAACCCGTTGGTGATGATCGTGGCCAGGTTGGAGCCGCCGCGCTTGGCCTTGACGTGCGCGACCAGCGCGGCGATGTCCGGGTGCAGCAGCGTCTCGCCGCCCAGGAAGTCGTAGACCAGCACGCCCAATTCGTCGAGCTTGTCGACGCGGGCCTTGAGCGTGCCCAGGGCAACGAGCGGCGCGCCCGGGGTGTACTCGTCGCAGTAGGAGCAGGTCAGGTTGCAGTCGTCGGTGACCGCCACCTGCGCGTACATCGGCCGCGAGTCCAGCACCCGCTTGGCTCCGGTGAGCACGAACTTGCTGTCGACCGCCACGCCGTATTATACCCAAGGAGGGTCAGTCCTTGACTCCTGCTGACGTTCGGAATTGCTGTTGGACAAGTCTGTTCGTTGACAAAAATGGTTCGTGCCTGCTATCATCGAATATCAAGGCGATGGAGTTCGCCTAAACCGCCCAGGGCCGCGACGCGCGGCACGAAGCTGATGACTCCTGCGATGCATCATGATCGCAGGTCTTTTTATTTTACGGGGAACGATGAGGCTGAGTTGGGATTGGAGAGAGCACCGCGCTCTCGCGCGTTTCGTTTTAAAATGGCTCATGCTCGCGATCCCCGCGGCCTTGATCGCGGGCTCGGCGACGGCCTTTTTTCTGTGGGCGCTGGACTTGGTCACTCGGACGCGCTGGGCGCATCCGGAGTTGATTTGGCTCCTGCCCGTTGCGGGCGTACCGATCGTCCTCGTTTATAAATATTATGGCCGCGGCTCGGAGGGCGGCAACGACCTCCTGATGGAGCATATCCACGAGCCGGGCGGCGGCGTGCCCGCGCGGATGGCCCCGTTGGTTCTCGGCGGCACCTTGGTCACGCATCTGTTCGGCGGCTCGGCCGGCCGCGAAGGGACCGCGATCCAAATGGGGGGAAGTCTCGCGGCCGGGACGGCGCGCGCATTCCAACTTTCAGCGACCGACACCCAGCTTTTGCTGATGTGCGGCGTCGCGGCGGGCTTTGGGAGCGTCTTCGGCACTCCGCTGACGGGCGCGGTATTCGCTCTGGAGGTCCTGACGATCGGGCGCATGAGCTATGAGGCTCTGATTCCGTGCATCATCGCGTCCGTGGTCGGCGACTGGACCTGCCAAGCCTGGGGCATCCACCACACGGATTATCATCGCGCGATCTCAGGCGTCGCATCGGTGAACGTCATGCTGATCGCCAAGGCGGCGATCGCGGGCGGCTTGTTCGGGCTGACGAGCGTTCTCTTCGCGGAACTTTCCCACGCGCTCAAGGACGGCTTCGGGCGCGTGGCGCGGCCGTGGCTGCGCCCGGTCCTCGGGGGACTTGCGGTGGTGCTGATCGCGCGCCTTCTCGGCACCACGGAATATCTCGGATTGGGCGTGTACGCTCCCCCTTCGAATCCCGGAGCCGTCACGATCCTGTCCTGCTTCCGCGAGGGCGGCGCGGGAATGGCGAGCTGGTGGTGGAAGCTGGCGTTGACCGCGCTGACGCTGTCGAGCGGCTTCAAGGGAGGCGAGGTGACGCCGCTGTTCTTCATCGGCGCGGCGCTGGGCAACGCGCTGGCCCGGCCGCTGGGGTTGCCCGTCGATCTGGCGGCCGGCCTCGGCTTCGTCGCGGTGTTCGCGGGCGCCACGAACACCCCACTTGCGTGCACCATCATGGGCATCGAGCTGTTCGGCGCCGCGCACACGGTGCCGCTCGCGGCGGCGTGCTTCTTCGCCTATTATTTCAGCGGTCACTCGGGCATCTACTCGTCACAGCGCGTGGGGACGTCGAAGACGGGTCGTCCGGACGTGCTTCCAGGCCAGCCGCTGCGCGAACTGCGTCCCGCGCGGACGCGCCAGGCCAGAAGCGTGGAAGGAACAGGAGACGAAATCATGGACAAGAAGCATCACAACATCCACTCGAAAGAAATGGGACAGGTGCACATCTACGTTCCCTCGGGTGAACATCGCAAGCCGACGGGCCTGCGCGATCGACTGTTCAGCCAGCCGCTGTACCGCGAGATCATACATGCGGCGAAGAAGGACGGCATCCTCAACGCGACGGCCCACAACGTCCATTACGGCTACAGCGGTTCCGGCGGGACTCACGCGCCTCACGCCGAGCACGGCAATTCCAAGCTGGTTCTGTGCGTCGAATTGATCGCGCATCGCGGCGAACTGGAGGACTTCTGCCGCAAGCACGCCGACATCCTGAAGGGCCGCGTCATCGTCTATAAGCACCTTGAGCACTGGGATCTGCGCCACGATGAAGTCATCGCCCACGACGCGACGAAAAAGGAACTGAAGGAAGAAGAACGCCCATGACTGCCGATATAAGCCGCATCGTCCAAGTCAAAGCCTTGTTTCCATCTCCGCCGCCGAGAAGTTAAGATGTCAAGGACCGACCCTCGATTTCGCGGAGGCAGGCAATGAACAAGTGGCTTTTGCTGTCGATCGGCGGTGTGCTGGGGACGCTGGCGCGCTACGGCGTGGGCGTGGGAGTGCCCGGGATCGCGGGCGCAGGGTTTCCGTACGGAACGCTCGTCATCAATATGACGGCCTGCCTGCTGATCGGCTTGTTCCAAAGCTGGGGCGGACGCGGCGCGTTGGGCCCGGACTCACGGCTGTTCTTGATGACCGGCTTTTGCGGCGCGTACTCGACATTCTCGACCTTGATCCTGGAGTCGGGCAACTTGGCGGCCGACGGCCAGGCGGCGCGGGCTCTCGTCAATTATCTGGGCAGCGGCGTGGGCGGATTCATTTTGTTCCGGCTGGGGGCGTATCTGGGCGGCGTTCTTTGAGGAGGCGGTCATGAAGCTGGAAGGCGAACGGCAGTTGGCGAGGATATTCATCGGCGAGCAGGACCGCTGGAAAGGACGGCCGCTGTACGAGGCCATTGTCGACGAGGCGCGCGCGCTGGGCCTGGCGGGCGCGACGGTGTTCAAGGGCTTCATGGGCTACGGGTGCAAGGCGCACCTGCACACGGCCAAGCTCCTGGAGCTGTCCTACGACGCGCCGATCGTGGTGGAGATCGTCGACGCGCGGGCCAAGATCGCCAAGCTCCTGCCCAAGCTGCAGACGATGGTGCGCGAAGGGCTGGTCACCATCGAGAAAGTCCACGTGATTCTCTACCGCGCGGACGCCGCCGCGAAGCGCTCCGGCAAGCGATGAGCGTCCGCCAGGCAGGCGCGGCATGACGATCGCGGCGCTTTTTCCCAGCGGCTGGCAGCAGTATCTGTCCGGGGGCGTCTGCATCGGCCTGGGCGTCGGGCTTTTGTTCGCGCTGACCGGGCTGATCGGCGGCGTCAGCACGATGTACACCGCGGCGTTGTCGCTGGTCGCGGGGCATCCGTTCTTCCAACATGAAAAATTCGTCGCGACGCGGCACTGGAGGCTGATGTACGGCTTGGGCCTGATCTTGGGCGCGGCCGTCTTCACCTTGTTGCGGGGACGCGGCGCGGGCTTCGTCACCGGCGTTCCGGTCTGGCGGCTCTTCGTCGGCGGCGTCGTCGCGGGCTTCGGCGCGCGCTTGAGCGGAGGCTGCACCTCGGGCCACGGCATTTGCGGCATCGGCTCCCTTCAAAAGCCTTCGATCCTGGCGGTGCTCGTTTTCCTGACCACGGCGATACTCACCGCGCACGCGGCGCGCGCCTTGGGAGGGCATTAACGTGCCGCGCGGGGGCCCCCGGGCGGTGATGGCGGCGGCGCTTTTGTCCGGCGCGCTCTTCGGCTTCGGCCTGGCGCTCTCGACCATGGTCCGTCCGGAAAGCGTCCGAGAATTTCTTTTGCTCAAGGACTTCGGACTGCTGCTGGTCATGGGGGGGGCCGCCGGAGTGACCGGTGTGGCCTACTTCGTTCTGCCGCGCCTGCTGTCCGGGCCGATCCTGGGTCATCGCTTCGAGACGCATCCCTCGCACTTCGAGGCGCGCACCTTCATCGGCGCCGCGCTCTTCGGCGTGGGCTGGGGGCTGGCGGGCGTCTGTCCGGGCCCGGCCGTCGCGGGCCTGGGCGCCGGCGATTGGCCCCTGCTGGCCAGCGTGGTCGGTATTCTGCTGGGGGCGTGGATTCAGGGACGGTTTTTCGGACGGCATCACGCGTGAGCGCTTCCTCGGCCGATCGGCCGCGCTGGCTGAATTCCACGGTGCTGGGCGTGGGCTTGGCCAGCCTGCTCTCGGACGTGAGCCACGAGATGGCGACCGCGGCCCTGCCGGCGCTGTTGGCGTCTCTGGGCGCGGGGTCCGCGGCCTTGGGACTCATCGAAGGGCTGGCCGACGCTCTGGCGAGCTTCGCCAAACTCTACTCGGGTCATTACAGCGACCGCCTGGCCAAGCGCAAGCCGCTGGCCGTCGCTGGCTATTGCGTCACGGCCGCGGGCATGGCCAGTTTCGCTTTGGCGACGACGTGGTGGCAGGTTCTTCTCGGCCGCGCGGGAGCGTGGCTGGGCCGCGGGGCGCGCACGCCGGTGCGCAAGGTCCTGCTGACCGAGGCGACCACGCCGGAAAGCTACGGCCGCGCCTTCGGTCTGGAACGCTCCATGGACAGCGCGGGCGCGGTGATCGGTCCGCTGCTGGCGGTGCTGTCTTTGAGCGCGTTCGGATTGCGCCGGACCTTTTTGCTCACGCTGATTCCCGGCCTGCTGGCCGCGCTGGTCATCGCTTTTCTGGTGCGCGAGAAGCCGCACGCTCCGCATCCGGCCGCCGGACTGGCAGCGAGCGTGCGCGGCCTGCCCGCGTCGTTCAAGCGCTGCCTGGCCGGCGTAGGCCTTGCCGGCGCCGGAGATTTCTCCAACACTTTGCTCATCTTGTGGGCGACCCAGGCGTGGTCTCCAATCTACGGCCGCGCGCAGGCGGCGACGTTGGCGATCCTGTTCTACACGGGCTACAACGTCGTCTACACGGTCTCCTGCTCCGTCAGCGGTTTCTTGGCCGACGCCGCGCCCAAGAAGACCGTGCTGGCCGCGGGCTACGCGCTGGCCGTCGTCCCGGCCGCGGCGCTGCTTCTGCCCGGCGCCTCTCTGGCCAAGTTCGCCGTGGTCTTCGGCATGTCGGGTCTTTACATGGGCGTCTGGGAAACCGTGGAGAGCGCGACGGCGGCGGCCCTGCTGCCGTCCGAGCTGCGCGGGCTGGGCTTCGGCGCGCTGTCGACGGTCAACGGGTTGGGCGACCTGGCGTCCAGCGTGATCGTCGGCGCGCTGTGGGTCCTGCATCCCGCGGCCGCGATGGCGTACGTGATCGCGACCTCTCTGGGCGGCGCGGCGCTCATCGCGGCCTTATGATGACGGCCATGCGAAGGTGCGGGTGAGCTCCAATCGACTGGCCGCCGAGAGCAGTCCCTACCTGCTCCAGCACAAGGACAATCCCGTGGATTGGCGGCCGTGGGGCCCGGAGGCGTTCGCCGCGGCGCGCGAACTGGGCAAACCCCTGCTTCTATCCATCGGCTACTCGACCTGCCACTGGTGCCACGTGATGGAGCGCGAGAGCTTCTCCGACCCGGCCGTGGCGGCGGTGATGAACCGGCACTTCATCTGCGTGAAGCTGGACCGCGAGGAGCGGCCCGACGTGGACCGCGTCTACATGACCGCGGTGCAGGCGCTCACGGGTCAGGGCGGCTGGCCGCTGAACGTCTTCCTGACGCCGGAGCTGGAGCCGTTCTTCGGCGGCACGTATTTCCCGCCTTCGGCGCGCTGGGGCCAGCCGGGCTGGACGCAGCTTCTGGAGCGCGTCGCGGGACTGTGGCGGGAGCGGCGCGCGGATGTGGAAAGCGACGCGCGCCGGCTGGCGCAGTCGGTGCGCGGCTGGGTGGCCGAGGTGGGCGAGGCGCGCGTCAAGCCCGCGGCCGATATCTTGTCGCGCGCCGACGCGGCCTTCGCGGGTGCCTTTGATCCCGATCAGGCCGGCTTCGGCGGGGCGCCGAAATTCCCCATGCCCGCCTACCAGCGCTACCTGCTCCGGCGCGCGGCGCGTACCGGCGACGCGCGCACGGGACGGCTTGCCGTCGAGAGCCTGCGCGCGATGGCGCGCGGCGGAATTTTCGACCAGGTGGGCGGCGGATTCCACCGCTACTCGACCGACGCCGAGTGGCGCGTGCCGCACTTCGAGAAGATGCTCTACGACAACGCCCAGCTTCTGGAAAACCTGGCCGACGCCGTGCTGCTGACGCGCGACGCGGAGCTGGCGAGGGCTTTGACGCGCACCGCCGCCTATCTGACGCGCGACCTGCGCGGCGCGCACGGCGGCTTCTTCTCCGCGGAGGACGCCGACAGCCTGCCGCCGGAGTTTGCGGACCGGCTGGACGGAGCGGCGCACGCGGAAAAAAAGGAAGGCGCGTTCTACCTATGGACCGCGGCGGAGCTGGACGCGGCGCTGGGCGAAGGCGCGGCGGCCTTCCGCGCGCGCCACGGCGTGGAGGCGGACGGCAACGCGGCGCACGACCCGCATGGAGAATTCGTCGGGCGCAACATCCTCTTCGACCTCGCGCCGTCGGCCCAGGACGAGGCCGCCGCGGAGGGCGCGCGCGCGGTCCTGCTTTCGCGGCGCGCGCTGCGGCCGCGGCCGGGCTTGGACGACAAATGCCTGGCGGCGTGGAACGGCCTGGCGCTGAGCGGCCTGTCGCGCGCGTACCTGGCGACCGGAGATCCGGCCCTCCTGTCGGCGGCGCAAGCCGCGGCGGACTTCCTGCGCCGCGAGCTGTCTTCGGCCGACGGCCGGACGCTGCATCGCAGTTGGCGCTGCGGCGCGCGTTCGGGCGAAGGCTTGGCCGACGATTACGCCTATGTCGCCGCGGGACTGCTCGATCTCTACGAGGCGGACTTCGATCCCGCGCGCCTGCGCTGGGCGCTGACGCTTTTAAGCGAGGCCGTGCGGCGCTTCGCGGCACCCGGCGGCGGCTTGTTCCAGACCGCGGAGGGCGGCGCGCCGGAGCTCTTCGCGCGGGCGCTCGAGGACCGCGACGGCGTGGAGCCCTCCGCGAGCGCGGTGCTGGCCGACGCGGCCCTGCGCCTGCACGCGCTGACCGGCCGCGGCGAGCTGCGCCGCTTCGCCGATGAGGCTCTGGAACGCTTCGGCGGCGACGCGGGCGAACGCCCGCTGTCGCGCGCCTACCTCCTTTCGGTGCTGGACCGCGCGTTGGCTTCGCCGCGCACGGCGCTGATCGCGGGACTGGACCTGCCCGGCGGCCGCGAGCTTTTGGCCGCGGCGCGCGCGCGGCTGCGCCCGGACGTTTTTGTCGCGGGATTTACCGCCGAGACGCAGGGGGCGTTGAGCGAGATTCTGCCCGCCGCGACGCAGATGCGCCTAGCGGACCGCGCCGGAGCGTATCTCTGCGTCGGCGGCGCGTGCGGGCTGCCGGTGTTTTCGGCCGCGGAGTTGACGTCCCGCCTGGACGCCTGAGCGCCGCGGCGCGCGTGCGGCCAGCGCGTCCAAGTCCGCGAGGATCGCGGCGCGGATCAGGTCCGGACGGCGCTGGGGCACGAAATGGTCCAGTCCGGGCACGCGGATGATTTCGGGGGAGAGGCGCGCCAGTTTCCGCGCGATGAAATCGGCGTTGGCGGCCGGCACGCGGTCGTCCTCCAGACCCTGGATCACGGTCACGCGCGCCGTGACTTTCGGCCAGTCGACCAGCATCGACGTGAGTTCTCCCTTGAGCGCCTCGATCTCCCGGTTGCAGACGTCGAGGCGGGCGGGAAGAAAGAGGCGCACCGCCGGCAGATCGGCGAGATATTGATACCACTTCTTTTTTTCCAAGTCCGGGTCCACCGCGCCCGCGACGATGACCACGCCGCGCACGCGCGGGTCGCCGAGGGCGGCGGCCTTGACGACGACGGGCCCGCCGTAGGAGTGGCCGACCAGGATCACGGGAGCGCTGGCGACGTCCAGGTCGAAGACGGCGGAGACGGCGCGCGCCTGCGCTGCGAGCGACGGCTCGGTGCGTCCCGCGCCGGAGCCTCCGTAGCCGAGCCGATCCACGGAGATCAGGAAGGCGCGGTCCTTGAGCGAGGGGTCTTCTAGAAAGCGGGCGAAAGTCCGCCAGCTGCCGGGCGAGCCGTGGACGAACACGACTTTCGGCGCGCCGCGCCGACCTCCGACCACGCAGCGGACGCTGCGGCCGCCGGACTCCACTTTGAAAATCCTTTCAGGATGGGCGGCGGCGTAGTTCGCCGCGAAACGGCGATCCGCGCTCAGGCCGGGACGCGAACATGCACCCGCCGCAAGCAGGGTGACGGCCGCAAGAAACGTCGCGGCGCTTTTAAAAATCGTCCGAGGCGGCGGCGGAGCCGGGCGCGGGCTTGGGCTTCAGCGAGAACAGGTAGTCGCCGACGGCGTCGATCTCGTCGGGCTTGAGCTGGTCGCCCCACTTGGGCATGTAGATCAGGGGCTTGGGCTTGGACGCGTCGGCGGGCATGGAGATCACGCCATTTTGGATCTTGGCGTGCAGGTCGGCGTGGCCGTAGCCGTCGGAGACGTTGGTCAGCGACGGGATCATTCCGCCGACCACGTTGTTGTTCGGGTAGCCGCCGAAGCCGTCCTGGCCGTGGCAGGCCACGCAGCCGGCCATGTTAAAAATGAGCTTGCCGCGCGCGACGGAGGGCAGGGCCTTGGCCGCCTCGGTGCGCCAGGGATACACCGCCCAGGCCTGGCCCTTCTGCGCCGACAGATAGGCGACCAGGTCCGCGCGCGTGCCGTCGTTGAGGTTGAAGTTGGGCATGATCGTCTTCGCGTTCCAGGCGTGGGGATTTTTGAGCCACAGGTCCAGCCACTGCGGCTGCTTGCGAAAGCCCACCAAGGTCAGGTCGGGGCCCCAGGCGTGGCCTTCGCCGCCGATCTGGTGGCACTTGATGCAGCCCAGGCCTTGGAAGTCGGCCTTTCCGCGCGCGAGAGGATCGCCGGAGTCGGGCTGGCGGCCGCACGCGCTCAGCGCGGCGGCCAGAATCAGGGCGAAGGAAAGTCGGCGGTTCATGCTAGACGCCTCCCAGAAAGAGCAGGCCGAAAATGAGCGGCAGATAAGCCAGCGAAGCCAGGAACAAACGCCGCGCGTCGGAGTGCGCCAGCGTCCAGCTGGCGCGCAGGCCCAGGCCCAGAAAGACGATTCCGACGAGCAAGGCGCAGACGGCGTAGGAGAAGCCGGCCATGCCCAGAAGGACGGGCAGCAAGGTCGCGGGCAGAAGCGTGAAGGAGTGCACCGCGATCTGCGCGGCCGTGGTGCCGCCGTCGGGGTGCACCACGGGCATCACGCGGAAGCCCGCGCGCGCGTAGTCCTCGCGGTAGATCCAGAACAGCGCGAGGAAGTGCGGGATCTGCCACAGGAACTGGATGCCGAACAGCGCCCAAGCTTGGGCGGGCAGGGTGCCGGAAAACGCCGCCCAGCCGATGAGCGGCGGCGTGGCCCCCGCGGCCGCGCCGATCCAGGTGGTCTGCGGCGTGACTTTTTTAAGCGGCGTGTAGGCGAAGACGTAGAGAATGATCGTGGCCGCGGTCAGCGCG
>JAJXVH010000011.1 GCA_021782205.1 bacterium
CGCCCGCGCCCACGGCCGCCGAGCCGGTGCCCTCGATGGCGCCGTCCCACCATTTCTTGTCCAGCACGCGCCCCGCGAAATCGCCCAAGCCCGTCACGCCGTCGGCGATCCAGCCGATGAGCGTCTTCCAGCCGAAGTCCGCGTCGAACGCGCGCTCGAGCCGCGGCGAGGACGCGCGCCAGCGCCAGTCCCAACCCGCGTCGATCATGGTCAGCGCGTAGGCCGCGCCCGCGCCGAGCGCGGCCATCGCCGTGCCGATCAGCAGGGCCCGCCATTCGAAGCCCGGAATCGCGGGCGAGCCGGGAAGATTCATCGTGTCCGCGTAGCCGGCCACCCCGACGGGAAGATTGACCCAGCCCGAGGCCACCATGGTCTCGATGACCGGGCGCAGGAGGCCGGCGAACGCGGAGCCGACCGCCAGCAGGGCGATCGGCGCGACGAAGCCGAAGCCGGCCTCGTGCGGGTGCGCCGCCAGCCCCTTCTGCTCGGGCCGCGAGCCGTGGAAAGTCAGGAAGAGCATGCGAAAGATGTAGAACGCCGAGCCGATGGAGACCAGCAGGCCCGCCGCCGCGAACAAGCCGCCGCGCGACAGCGCCGCGTCCATGATCGCGTCCTTGCTGAAGAAGCCGCCGAACGGGAACACGCCCGCCAGCGACAGCGACGCCAGCAGGAAGCACGCGTAGGTCCACGGCAAGGCCTTGCGCCAGCCGCCCACCTCGTCGACGTTGGCCGTGGGCTGGTGGATGGCGTGACCGACGTTGCCGGCGCACAGGAAAAGCGCCGCCTTGAAGAAGCCGTGTACGATCAGGTGGAACACCGCCACGCCGACCTGCCCCAGGCCGAGGGCCAGCATCATCAGGCCCAGGTGGCTGACCGTCGAGTAGGCGAGGATGCGCTTGAGGTCCTTGCGCGTGCCCGCGATCACGGCGGAGGCCAGCGCCGTGAACGCCCCGATGGCGGCGACCGCCGTGGGCAGGCCCGGCACGGCCGCGATCAGCGGCCAGGAGCGGATGAGCAGGAACACGCCGGCGGTGACCATGGTGGCCGCGTGCATCAGCGCGGAGGTGGGCGTGGGGCCTTCCATGGCGTCGGGCAGCCAGAAGTAGAGCGGGAACTGCGCGGACTTCGCGCACGCGGCCCAGATCAGCAGGCCGCCGATCAGCGGCAGGAAGTCCGGCATATGCCCGGCGGCCAAGGCCCGCGCGGTCACGAAGTAAATGAGGTGGAAGTGCGCGACTTTGTACGTATTGAGGATCAGCAGCAGCGCCAGCAGGAAGCCGAAGTCGCCCACGCGGTTGGTCAGGAACGCCTTCAGCGCCGCCTTGCGCGCGCTTTCCTTTTGATACCAGAAGCCGATGAGCAGATACGAGGCCACGCCCACCAACTCCCAGAACAGATACATCTGCACGTAGTTGTTGGCGGTCAGCAGGCCGATCATCGCCAAGAAGAAAAGATGGAAGACGAGGAAGAAGCGCGAGAAGCCGGGGTCGCCCTTCATGTAAGAAGCGGCGTAGACGTGGATCAAGGAGCCCACCAGCGCGACCATGGTCAGCACCGCCGTGCCCGGCCCGTCGATCCTCAAGCCGAAGTCGACGCCCCAGTCGCCGACCGCGGCCCAGCGATAAAAGTTCAAGTCGAAACTGCCGTCGGCGTAGACGCGCGCGGCCAACGCCACGCTCGCCACGGCCACGACCGCGCAGGACAACAGAATGGGAATATGCGTCCACTCCGGCTTGAGCGGGCGCAGGATGAAAAAGCCGAACAGGATCGCCGAGATCGGGGCCAGGAACAAAAGCCAGGCGACGATGGGCACCTGGGCGGGAGTCATCCGCGCAGCTCCGTCAGATCGCCCGCGTCAAGGCCCCGGCCCGAGCGCAGGACTTTCAAAATCAAGGATAGGCCCACGACCGCCTCCGCCGCGGCCACCGCCAAAACGACCGCGACCGCGGCCAGGGCCTCCGGGTCGGAGAAGCGGCAGGCGCCGTGCACGAGCGCCAGGTCGGCCGCGGCCACCATCAGCTCGACGCCCAACAGCATGGCCAGCATCTGCCGGCGCAGCACGACCGCCGCCAGACCCAGGGCGAACAGCGCTCCCGACGTCGCCCACACCGCCGCGTTCATGAAGGCTCCTTGTCCGGCAGGACGGCCAGCGCGGCCAGGAACATCAGCAACGTGACCGCTTCCGTGGCCAAAGAATAAGAGTGGAACAAGTCCGCGCCGAAGGCGGCCGTCAAGCCCGGCGCCGCGACCGTCGCCGCGTGAGGAGGCGCGCCCGCCAAGGTCAGCGCGAGTTCGGCCGAGACCGCCGCCACACCCAGCGCCGCCAAGCCGCGCGGCAGAGCGAAATCGGCGAAGCGCTCCGCCGCCGCCGCGCCGCCGGAAGCCATAATGGTGATCACGGTCAGAACCATGACCGCTCCGGCGTAGATCATGACCTGGAGCAGACCCAGCAAGGGAGCGCCGCGCAGCACGTAGATCAGCGCGGTCTGCAGAAGCACGACGAGCAGGCATACCGCGCCGTTGTAGAGGGATCGGCTCCACAACATCGCCGCCGCGAAAACGACGGCGGCCGCGCCCGCGATCACGACGGCCCAAAGCGTCATCAGGGACGCATTCTACTGTTTTCGCGGCGCGGCGTCCAATCTCAGTAGGAAACGGTCAGTTCGCTACCGTCGGAGGAAACGCTCAAAACCGCCTGGTCACCGCCGTGCAGCCGAACCGCGCGCGGCGAGGATTCCAAGTCCGAAAGGACGAAGCGGTACGACTCGAATCCGTCGGACTGAGCGTCCGCGCCGTCGTAGATCAAGCACACGCCGATGCGGTCCGAGGCCCCCGCGGGACGCACGGAGACGTCGGGCAGGCGGGACAAGAAGAGTCGATACGGCCGGCCGGCGATGGAAACAGCCGTTCCCGTCGCGTCCGTCTTGCGGAAGAGGTCGCCGATGCGGCTGCGCCACAGCGTCGCGCCCGAGTCCGCGTCCTTGATCTCGAAGAGGTTGTTGAGCCGCGCGCGAAAAATGCTGACATCGAGATCCAGTGAGTAGCGGTGGCCGCCGGCCGCCCAGGAGGCGGACATCCCGCGCTCGACTTTCACCATCAGAGGGGCGCGTCCGCACGGCGCGACGACGAGCCACGGGGAGCCGTCGACGTCCAACGTCCCGGAGATATACGTGCGGCCCGCGGCGTCGTCGAACCAATCCACCTCGGTCCAATACCGATCAAGCAGACCCGCCAGGCTCACGCGCTGGTAGGCCGCGACGGGCGCCGCAATCGCCGCGGACGCCGGGGGCCGCGGCGGCGGCGGAACGGCGATGCCGCCGGGCGGAAGCGAGAAGCCGAATTCGCCCGCGGATGCCGCCAGCGCGTCGAGATCGATCGCGCCGGGCAGAGCGTGCACGGGAACTGCGAGCGCGATCGACAGCAGCAAGACCGGTTTCATGCGCGTATCATACTCAGCGGCTTGCGCCGCGGGAACGCGCGCCTGCGGCGGAAGGGTCCGGCAATAGACCCAGGCTCCGCCTAGGACTTCTGGTCCTCGGTTCGGATTTTCAAGTCGCGCCCCAGGTCGGCCGCCTCGCGCAGGACCGCGGGTTCCGAGACCTTCAGTCCCCAGAGCACCAGCACGCTCAGCAAGGAGGGCACGACGTAGTAGCACAGCCGGAACAGCATCGCCGCGACCAGCGCGGCACCCGCGTCGATGCCGAAACCCGCCATCAACGCCGCGATGGAACCTTCCGCCGCGCCCAACCCTCCGGGCAGGACCGGGATCAAGGTCGCGGCCTGGCTGGTGGTGAACGCCGCGACCAGATAGCCCAGCGGCAGGTCGTTGCCGGTCGCGCGGAAGCACAGCCACAGCGCCGTCATCGCAAAGCCCCAGTCCAGGCACGTATAAAGGACGGTCGCGGTCAGGCGCCCGCGCCCGGAGCGGATGCGCGCCAAACCCTGGGTCAACTGCATCTCAAAGGCGGCGAAGTCCTCGGGCGGGATCTCGCGCTGGGACAGGGAGAACGCGGCGCGGTTGGTCAGGCGGAATAGGCGGTGCGTCAGCCGGCCGCGCGCGGCGCGGTTGAAGAATGCCACCAAAATCAGCGCGGCCAGCGCCAGCAGGACGAGCAGGCCGAACGCGCTTTCCAGCACCGCCACGCGCGCGCCGCCGGCGCGCAGGAGCAAGGTCGCCAGGCCTTGCGCCAGGATCAGCGCCAGCACCGCGTAGAGGATCGCGGAGGTGACGGCCGACGCGGTGATGGTCGTGGCGATCGGCACGCGGCGCTTGTGCAGAAGGTGGGCCTTCAGCGCGAAGCCGGTGGCACCCCCGGCCGAAAGCACGTAGTTGGCGGTGGTGGAGACAAGCGCTATGCCCAGCACCACGGGCGCGCCCAGCGCATGGCCCAGCACCGCCAGCGTCTCCGACAGCGCCAGACCGACCATCGCGTGGCTGGCGCACGCGCACGCCAAAGCCGCGCCCACCCACAGCCAGGACACCGCCTCGCCCGCGCGGCGCACCTGCTCCAGCCGCGAGCCGACGGCCGCCGCCAGCAGGGCCAGCGCCGTCAGCGCCCCCAGCCCCCAGACCAACCCGCGCTTGGCGCTCACGGCCAAAAGCTCCCCGCCGCGGCGCTGGACACGTTCGCGTTCCAGGCGGCCGAGGAGGCCGCGACCGCGAAGTGATAGGCCTGGCTCCTCTGCTCCGGCGTGGCGGTCCCCTGAGCCACCGCCAGGAGCGCCTGGCCCGAGGCCGGATCGAGGCCGCCCGCCATCAGGCGTCCGACCATGCCGGACGCCATGGGCAGCGCGCGTCGCGCCAGATACGCCGCGCCGATCGACGCGCCCAAAAGTCCGATCAACAGGACGGCCGAAAGCCCGGCGACGGCCCGGCCCATCCACTCGGGCGAGCGCGCGTCCGGCGAGGCCGCGCGTAGGTCGTCGGCCAACCGAGAGGTCGCCACCAGTCCGAACGGCGCCCAGACCATCGCGATCAGCCAGCCCACCAGCGGAATCTGGCTGGGCGCCCACGCCAGGATCAGCGCCGCCAGCAGGCGCAGCACCGCGTCGGCGGGACGCGCGGCCACGCGCGCCCAGGACAGGCCGAGCGCTTGGATTCCCGCGCCCTCGCCGGAAATCTCATAGTAAGGAGCGAAGAAGAGCAGGACCGTCAGCACCGCGCCGGGAAAGACGAAGAGAGCAAATCCGCCGCCCATGGCCAGGAAGGTCAAGGTGACCACCCAGCCGAACGCCGCGGTCTGGCCCCACGCCCGCGACAGGCTGTCGGCGGGCGGCTCGTCGTAGCGCACCACGCGCAGCGCCGCGGCCTGCCCCCACGAGGACGCCCACAGCGCGGCCGTCAAGGACGCCGCGGCGCCCAAGCCGACGACCGCCCACAACGGGCCGATGCGCAGCACCGCCAACATCAGCGCCGGGATCAGCGGAATCGCGACCGCGGCCAGCGTCGCCGCGCCGGCCACGCCCAGCACGGTCATCAGCCGACCCCACAGCCGGCGGTAGTCGCTCCAGCACGCGCGCAGCCAATCGGTGAACGGCGGCATTTTTTGAGGATAGCATTTCATCGCGCGGCACTCCGCTGGCGGACGGTCTCGTTTTGCTAGTATGGCACCATGAGCGTGATTTTGACGCGCGGCCGCGTGCCGCGCACGCCGCACACGGAATTCTATTCGGAGCCCGAGGTGCTGGCGCTGGAGGAAATCCACGGCGTCATGGGCTTTTCCGGCGACTGGTCGCGCAAATATCACTACCGCAAATATCCCACCCAGCTCATCCGGGAGCCGCACCGGCTGCCGCTCGACCTGCGGCCCCAGCCGCTGCAGCCCTTGCCTCTTCAAGCCTGGCATCTGCGCACCGGACGCCTGAAGGCGCACGGCGACGTGCTCAGCGGACGCGTGCCGCTGGTCTACGGCGCGTCCACGTTCATCTTCGCGGCGCGCTTCGAGCGTTCCTGCCCGGCCGACCGCTTCGTGCGCAACGGCGACGGCCACGAGTTGTGGTTCGTGCAGGAGGGCCGCGGCCTGCTCGCGTCCGAATACGGCGTGCTGCCCTTCCGCCCGGGCCAATACGTCGTCGTGCCCAAGGGCACGACCTACCGCGTGGAGCTGGAAAGCGAGGAGTGCGCGCTGCTCATCGTCGAGTCGCGCTACCCGATCCACTTCGCCCCCCATTACCTCAATAAGTCCGGCCAGGCGACGTTGATGGCGCCGCTGGTCGAAACCGAGATCGAGACGCCGGAGTTCCGCCCCGCCAGAGACGAGGAAGGCGAATTCCGCATCTGGACCAAGCACGGCGGAGGATTTACCACCGAGATGTCCCTGGGCCACCACCCGTTCGACTTGATCGGCTGGGAGGGCGCGCTCTATCCGTTCACGTTCCATACCGACGATCAGCATCCGCTGGCGCGCCAGATCCACACCGCCCCGCCCACGCGCCAGACTTTCGAATCCGGGACCGCGCCGCACTCGGGCTTCGCGGTGTGCACGTTCAAGGGCCAGATCGAGGGCTGGCACCCGCGCGACGTGCCCGCGCCTTACGCGCACTTCAACGTCGACAGCGACGAGGTGATGTTCTTCTCCAACACCTCCTACGGCGCGCGCAAAGGCCTGGTGGAGCCGGGCTCTTTCACCTTCCATCCCGGCAGCCTGCCCCACTCGCCGCACGGCATGGCGGCCAAGCGCTCGTTCGCGGAACGCGGCAAGCTCTCGGACTATCTCGCCGTGATGCTGGACACGTTCTTCGAGCCGCTGTCGGTGGCGCGCCAGGCGCTGGGCATCGCCGACAAGGACTACCCGCTCAGCTGGAACCGCGACACGCAGGGGATTTCGGCGGCCTGATGGAGCTGGACCCTCAGGCGCTGGAGCTGCGCGCGCGCTACGCGCTGATGATCGGGACCATCCAGCCGCGCCCCATCGCCTGGGTCTCCACGATTTCTCCCGCGGGCGCGACCAACCTCGCGCCGTTCAGCTTCTTCACCGGCATCGGCGCCAACCCGATGACCCTGTGCTTCTCCTCCGCCAACGACCGCAACGGCAAAAAGAAGGACACCTTGCTCAACGTCGAGGCGACGCGGCAGTTCGTCGTCAACTTCGCGACCGAGGCGAACGCGGCGAAGATGAACCAGACCTCGGCGCCGTATCCGCACGGCGTCAGCGAGTTCGAGACATGCGGCCTGACCCCCCGGCCGTCGACGAAGGTCAAGCCCCCGCGCGTCGCCGAGAGCCCGGCGGCCTTCGAGTGCGAACTTCTGCAGATCGTCGCGCTGGGCGAAGGCCCGCTGGTGGGCAACCTGATCATCGGCCAGGTCGTCTACATCCATTACGACGATAAAATTTACAACGGCGGAAAGATCCGCCACCAGGACCTCCGGGCGATCGGCCGCATGGAGGGCGCTTGGTATTCGCGCACGCAGGACGCGTTCGAGCTTCCGCGGCCGGACGCCGCGTGAGCATCCGACGGGCGGAGGAAGCATGAAAAAACAGCCTTTCCATAATTTCGTCGTCGACCACATGACCTTCCTCGTCGAGCCCGACCTCTACAAGACCACCTACGCGCTGTTCCGCGTGATCTTCGGCGTGGGCCGCGAGGACCTGATCTACGAGAAGCGCTCGAACTGGCCGGGCCAGAAGAAGCCCGCCTCGATGACCTTCGCCGCGCGCGTGGGCGTGGAGAAGGACGCGCGCGTGCCGGCGCAGGCCATCTTCGCCGTCGTCCAGCCCACCGAGCCCAAGACCCGCTCCTCCCACGTGCGCGCGATGCTCAAGAACCGCGGCGGCTCCTGCCACTGGCAGCACGTGGCCCTGCGCACGCCGGACCTGCTGGGCTTCCATAAATTCTGCGTGGAGCGCGGCGTGAACTTCATCACGCCCATCCTCAAGGACGCCGACGAGGACCTGATCCAGGTCTTTTCCGGCGAGTGGACCGTGCCCGGCGCCGCCAAGCCCAGCGCGACTTTTTTCGAATTCGTCCAGCGCGATCCCAGCGCCGAACTGCTCAAGCAGCTGGAGACCGCGTCCAACCGCCAGGCCTGGTTCCGGGACAAGACCTTCCTCGGCCTCTACGGCGAGAAGGAAAACGAGTATAAACGCGGCCGCGCCGTGCCCTTCATCGACGACGCTCTCGCTCGGCGCATCGCGTCGCGGCTGAAAGGCCGGGAGGTCTTCGAGATCGAGGACTCCCAACTGGAGCAGGTGGAAGCGGACATGCTGGACTACGCCGCCGCGCGCGCGCGGACCGCGGGAAGGTCGGCGGCAACGTCCCGGTCGGCTCCGGTCAGCGCGCCTTAAGGCCGCGGACCGACCAGGACACGTCGGCCAAGCCGGCGTCGCGGTCGGCGAAAGACGCGCCGCGCAGCAGGCCCGCGTTGAAGGCCTTCGACGAGGGGCGCGGATCGAGCGCGGCCACGCGGATCTCGCCCTCATCGGGGAACTCTTCTTCGAATTCCACGCCCGCGCGCGTGAGTTCCTGCGCGTCGAGTCCGGCTCCGACGCGGGGACGACGGTCGACGACCGTCACCAGCACGGCCTTGGCCTCCTCGACGTAGCCCTCGACGAGACGCAGGCGCACCTCGAAGTGCTTGCGCTTCTTTTCCAGCGCGCGCGGAAAAATACTGAGGATCATACGGCTGTCGTCCTTGGTCCGGTGCAGACGAGCGGACGCGCGCGCGCGCGACGCGGTCCCGCGCCGCCGTCGGCCCGCGCCGCGGATGCGCAGAAGTACGGACGTCCGCGCCGCGGCGGGATCACCGGCCGCGCGCAGGGAAACCGGCGTCCAGCGCGCGGCGCTCTTGTGGATCACCGCGCGGATAGGCCGCGTGGGCCTCGGCAGACCCGCACCGGCGACATGCGCGCCGTGGCCGACGACCGTGTCCGTGGACGCGGGCGCGACGGCCGTGTCCGTGGACGCGGCCGGAGCCGGGGCCGCGGCGGTCGCCGAGGAAGTCGCCGACGCTTCATCGCCCATGTACGGAGCGGGTGACTGCGCCCATGCCCCTCGAGACAGAAGGAGCGCCAGCGCGGCGGCTATTGCAGCCATTGGAGAGTCCGCGCGATCTGCTCGCGGCGGGAAGTGACCGCGTCGAATTCAGCCTGGGCCTCGGCCACCTTTTCGGGCGGCACGCTGGCGGCGGCGGCAAGATTCTTCAGCTTCGCCGCGCACTTCTGGATGTCGGTCTCCGCCTTCCCCAATTCCTTAGTGAGCCGTTCCCGTTCCTTGACGAGGTCGATCACGCCGGCCAGCGGTATATGGAGCGCAACCCCGTCGGCCACGGCGGTGGCGCTTTGCGGAGGACGCGCAGTGAACGCCGACACGCCGCTGAGACCCGCCAGGGCGCAGACGTAAGCCCGGTGTTCGCCGATCAGCTTCGGCGCGAACGGCCCTTCGGCGACGGCCGCGATCTTCAGCGCCAGCGGCACGCCCAACTGCGCGCGCAGGGAGCGGATCGAAGTCACCGCGCTCATGACCAGGGCCATTTCTTTTTCGGCCGCTTCGTCCAACCAATCCGCGCCGATGCCATGATAGCCGCCGCTCAGCACGAACGCGGCGGACTCTCCCGCGTAGGGCTTGAGCGCCGCGTAGAGCTCCTCGGTGACGAACGGCATGATCGGATGCAGGGCCTTCAGCGTGCCGACCAGCACCTGGACGAGGATGGTCCGCGCGGTTTCCTTGTCCTCGCCGTCGGCACCCAGCATGCGGGCCTTGGCCAACTCGATATACCACGCGCAGAACTCGTCCCACAGGAAGCCGTACAGCGCGTCGGCCGCGGCCGCCGGTTCGTAGGCGTCCAGATGCGTCCGAGCCTTCGCCAGCGCGCCTTGATAGCGCGACAGGATCCAACGGTCGGCCAGTTCCAGACGGCCGCGCGTGAGCGTCTCCAGGCGGTAGCCGCCCGACGGCGCGCTTTCGGGAAGGCTCATCGTCACGAAGCGCGTCGAGTTCCAGACCTTGTTGACGAAGTTGCGCGCGCCCACCACCGTCTGCTCGTCGAACGGGATGTCCTTGCCCGGATGCGCCTGCGCCAGCAGCGAAAAACGCAGCGCGTCCGTGCCGTATTTGTCCATCATCAGCAGGGGGTCGACCACGTTGCCCAGCGACTTGGACATCTTCTTGCCGCTCTTGTCGCGCACGATGCCGTGGATCACCGCGTCCGAGAACGGGACCCGGCCTTCGAAGGCCAGCCCCATCATCTGCATGCGCGCGACCCACAGGAACAGGATTTCGTAGCCGGTGACGAGGGCCGACGTGGGGTAGTAGTAGGCGAGGTCGGCGGTCTTCTCCGGCCAGCCGAACACCGCCAGCGGCCACAGCGCCGACGAAAACCACGTGTCGAGCACGTCCGGGTCCTGCGTCCAGCCCGCGCCCGGCGCCGCCTCGGCCACCACGGGCTTCTCGCCGTCTTTATACCACACGGGGATGCGGTGCCCCCACCAGATCTGGCGCGACACGCACCAGTCCTTGATATTGACCAGCCAGTCGCGGTAAGGCTTGCCGCGCTCCTCGGGATGAATCTTGAACCGGCCCGCGTCGAACGCCGCGAGCGCGGGCTTGGCCAGTTCGATCTGGTTGACGAACCACTGCAGGGAGAGCAGGGGCTCGATGACCGAGCCGCAGCGGTAGCAGATCTGCACCGCGCTCTTGTGGTCTTCCTTTTTGCGCAGGAAGCCCCGGGCATCAAGATCGGCGACGACCTGGTCCTTGGCCTTCTCGCGCGAGAGGCCGGCGTACGGGCCAGCCGCCTCGGTGAGCTTGCCGTCGGGACCGATGGCCTTGATCGCGGCCAGCCCGTGGCGCTGGCCGATCTCCCAGTCGTTCTGATCGTGCGCGGGCGTGACCTTGAGGCCGCCGGTGCCAAATTCAAACTCGACGTAGGAGTCCGCGATCACCGGAATCGCGCGGTCGATGAATGGGATCAGCACTTTCTTGCCGACGAGATGCGCCCAGCGCGCGTCCTTCGGATTCACCGCGACGGCCGTGTCGCCGAACATCGTCTCCGGGCGCGTCGTCGCGACGACGATGCCCTCGCCGCCCGAGTCCAGGCGATAGTGGATGTGATAAAGCCCGCCCCTGCGCTCCTCGCGCTCCACTTCGATGTCGGACAGAGCGGTGCCGCAGCGCACGCACCAGTTGACCAGCCGCTCGCCGCGATAGATCAGCCCGCGATCCCACAACTGCTTGAACGCCGCGAAGACGGCCTTCGCGCGGACCTCGTCCATCGTGAAGGCCTCGCGCGACCAGTCGAGAGAGCAGCCCAGGCGGTGGAGCTGGCCGAGGATCGTCTTCTTGCAGTCGCGCGTCCAGGCCTGCATGCGTTCAAGGAAGGCGTCGCGCCCCAGCGCGCGGCGGTCCGTGCCCTCGGCCTTGAGCTGCTTCTCCATCACGTTCTGCGTGGCGATGCCGCCGTGGTCGGTGCCCGGCACCCAGCAGGCCTCGTCGCCGCTCAAACGGCGGTGGCGGACGAACGCGTCCTGCAAGGCGTTGTTGAGCGCGTGGCCGATATGGAGCGCGCCCGTGACGTTGGGCGGCGGGATGACGACCGTGAACGCGCGGCGATCCGCGCGCGGCTGGGAGCGCGACAGCCCCGCGGCCTCCCAGGCCGCCAGCAGGCGCTCCTCCACGGGCTTCGGGTCGTAGGCCTTGTCGAGCATCGCTCTACCTTTTCTTGCGCGGAGACTTGGCGGGTTTCTCGGTCTGCTGCGCGTCCGGCGCGAGCCGCAGCATCCCGCGCACCTTGGCGACGAACGCGTCGCCGCCGATCGGCTTGGCCACGTAGTCCGCCGCACCCGCGTCGAAACCCGTGACCACGTCGACGGCCTCGGTGGAGCCGGTCAGCAGCAGGATGCGGGCGTCTTTGACGCTCGCATCCGCCTTGACCGCGCGCGCGATCTCGCGGCCATCGATCCCAGGCATATACAGGTCGAGGACGATCAGGTCCGGCTTCTCGGCGCGGATCACGCCCAGCGCGCGCGCCGGGTCGGACACCGACGTGGCGCGAAAGCCCTCCTGGATCAGCAGGAGGCGCAGGGACTCGCAGACGATGGCCTCGTCGTCGACGATCACGACGCGCGGCTGTTCATGGGCGGCGCGGCTCATAGCAGGTCCGAGGCCAGCGCGGCCAGTTCCGAGCGCTCGCTCTTGGTGAAGGTCACGTGGCCGAACAGGTGCTGGCCCTTGAAGCGCTCGACCAGATTGGTCAGGCCGTTGGACGCGGCGTCCAGGTAGTAGTTGTCGACCTGGTGCGGGTCGCCGGTCAGCACGATCTTCGCGCCTTGTCCCGCGCGCGAGATGATGGTCTTGATCTCGTGCGGCGTCAGGTTCTGCGCGTCGTCGATGACGATCAGCAGGCCCGGCAAGGTGCGGCCGCGCAGGAAAGTCACGGCCTCGATTTCCAGCACGCCTTCCTCGATCAGCATCTGGATGTCCATGTCCGCCGTCTCGAGCGCGCCCTTGGGCTTTTCCAGCAGGTAGGACAGGTTGTCGTAGATGGCGCCCATCCAGTTGGTGAGCTTCTCCTCCTTCGTGCCGGGCAGGAAGCCGATGTCGTGGCCGACGGCGATGACCGGACGGCCGACGAGGATGCGGCGGTAGATCTTCTGCTCCAGCGTCTGCTGAAGCGCGCAGGCCAGCGCGATCATCGTCTTGCCCGAGCCGGCCAGACCCACCAAGGAGACGAGCTGCACGTCCTGGTTGAGCAGGAGCTCCAGCGCGAAGCGCTGCTCCGTGTTCAGCGGCTTGATGCCCCACGGCGCGGAGTCGGCCTTGGCCAGGGGCAGGAGCGCGCGGGCCTTGACGTCGTAGCGCGTCAGCGCGCTCTTGGAGCCGCCGTCCGAGGACTTCAGGATGACGAACTCGTTGGGCACCAGGTCCGGCGCGGGAGGGTCCAGGCGCTTGTCCTTGTAGAAGCGGTCGATGGCTTCGCCCGCGACCGCGATCTCGCGCCAGCCCTTGTAGAGCTCGTCGACGTCGACCTTCTCCTTCTCGTAGTCCTGCGTCTCCAGGCTCAGGGCCTCGGCCTTGATGCGCAGGTTGATGTCCTTGGAGATGAAGATCACGTTCTCGCCCTGCTTTTTGAGGTAAAGCGCGCAGCTCAGGATCTCGTTGTCCTTGCTCTGCGCCGAGAAGGCCTTGGGCAGGCCGTCGGAGACCATGATCTCGACCTTGAGCTTGCCGCCGTGCTCCAGCGCGACCCAGTTGGACAGCTTGCCGCCCTTGCGCAGGCCGTCGAGCTGGCGGGCGATCAGGCGCGCCGAGCGGCCGCGCTCGTCGTTGGCGCGCTTGAAGGTGTCCAGCTCCTCGATGACGGTCAGCGGAATGACCACGCGCGAGCCCTTGAACGCGAACATCGCGTACGGGTCATGAAGGATGACGTTCGTGTCCAGAACGAATGTTTTCATGCTCTCGCCTCCTGAGGTTGGAACGGCGGCACGAACTCCTTGAAAACGTCGTTGGCCGTGAACACGCCTTCGGGCGTCAGGCGCCAGCGCGGTCCGTCCTCGCGCGTCAGACCCCGCGCCTTGAGCACGGCCCAGGGACCTTCAAACGCGCGGCGCAGGCCGTCGCTCGGAACGAAGCCTTCGATGAGGCGCAGACCCAGGAACGCCTCCTCGCCCAATTCCTCCAGGCCCGCCGGGACCTCGGACTCCGCCGTGGCGCGGCGGCCGGCTTCGATCGCGGCCAGGTACGGCGCCAGCTTCTCGTCGTTGGAGGAGCGCACGCCGCCCAGGAACGACGCCGCCGACGCGCCGAGCCCCAGGTAGTCGCCGCGGCGCCAGTAATTGACGTTGTGCCGCGAGCGGTGCCCGGGCCGCGCCCAATTGGAAATCTCGTAGTGCTCCAGCCCGGCGCGCGCAAGCTGCGCGATCGCCAGCTCATACATCTCCCGGCCCAGGTCCTCGTCGGTCTCGACGCCGCGCTTGGAAAACAACGTGCGGTCCTCGACCTGCAGGCCGTACAGCGAGACGTGCTCCGGCGACAGCGCCAGCACGAAGTCCAGAGTCGCGCGCAGGCTGTCGAGGCTCTGCCCCGGCAGGCCGTACATGAGGTCCACGGAGATCGCCGGCAGGCCCGCCGCCCGCGCCAGACGAAACACGCGCGCGAAATCCGCCGCGCTGTGGCGGCGGCCCACGGACTTCAGCAGTTCGTCGTCGGCGGTCTGCAGGCCGATGGACAGGCGCGTGACGCCCGCGCGCGCCAGCACCTCCAGCTTTTCGGCGTCCAGGCTGTCCGGATTGCCCTCGAACGTGGACTCCGTGAGCCGCGCACCGGGATACGCGCGCCGCAGCCGCTCGAAAAGCTGCGCGCACTGCTCCGCGTCGAGTTCCGACGGGGTGCCGCCGCCCACGTAGAGCGTCTGCGGCAGACGCGGCGGCAGGAGGGCGGCCTCGGCCTCAAGAGCGGCCAGGTAGCGTTCGATCTGCTTCTTCTGCCCGGAGAAGGCCGCGAAGTCGCAATAGAAGCACTTCACCGCGCAGAAAGGGATATGGACGTAAAGGCCTGTCACCGCGCTGTGATTGTCCGATATTTCCGAGTCCCGCGCAAGGCGTGCGCGGGGCCTTCCTTGATTAGGACTTAAGGCCCCTGACGCGCGCGCGCCGGGAGCCTATCCTGACGTCATGCTCAGGCTCTGGGCCGCGCTTCTGTTGTCCGTCGCTCCCGCGCGCGCCGTGGACGCCTTCATCGCGCCGTGCCGGCTGGATGTCCCCGCCGCGTCGGCCGCTCTCGTCGCTCCGGTCGCCGCGCCTGTCTCCGTCTCCGGTCTCGGCGCGTCCATCGCGGCGTCACCTTCTTCTTTGTCGGCCTTCGCCGCGGCTCCCGCCGCGGCGGCCGTCCCCCCCGCCATTGTCGCCGCCGCGCCCGCCCCGGCCTTCGCCCTTCCCGCTCTCGCCGCGCCGGCGGCGGAGCCGCCGCGAGACGCCGCCGCAGAACCGGCCGCGCCGCCCGCGGGACCAAGCCGGGTTCGCGCGCTTCTCTCGCGCCTGCGCGACCCGTTCGGGTCCAAGAACTCCTCCGCGCCGCCGCCCGTCGGCGAGCCGCAGCGCCTGGACCGCGAGTTCTCGAAAATCGACTTCTGGGCGCGCGTCGGGCCCGCCGCGCGCGCCGAGATCGAGGGTCTGCGCGCGCGCCGCATCCCCAAGACGGAGTTCAAGAATTACGTGCGCCGCCAAGCCGCGGAAGCTTTCGCGAGGATCAAGGCCGCGCGCGGGACGGAGAACATCGGCCTGCACTACAATCTGCACGGCGGCGCGCGCGAATCCTACGTGGGCGGCGGCATCCGCGCCTCGAAAGGCGACATCGCCCTGCGCTACACCACCGGCGGCGACTGGAACGACAAGGTCTATTTCTTCCAGACCGGCGTCCACCACCCCTACGAGGCGCTCGACGCCAGCAACGGCGAGATCCTCTTCTGGCCCACGCGCATGGGCAGCGCGTTGAGCGTCTTCGCGCTGGACGCCCCGGAACTGCGGGCCGCGCGCGCCGACGGACGCATCACGGACGTCGGCTCGATCTCCATGAACTTCCACAAGGGCCTGCGCGGCGTGCCCTACTCCGCGTTCCTGGCGCCGCCGCTGACGGTGTTCGTCGGCACCGCCAAGAAGGTGGGACTGCGCCGTCTCAGCCGGGACGAGGAGACCCTCGCGACGATCCGCTATTTGGAAGCGGCGCTGACCGCCGGCGGCGGCTACGTGACGCGCTAGCTTTTCTTGTCCTTGTTCAGGAACATGGAGATCATGTCGATGGGCACGGGGAAGATCGTCGTGGAGTTCTTCTCCTCGGCGATGTCGGCCAAGGTTTGCAGGTAGCGCAGCTGGAGGGAGGCGGGGTTCTCGGACAGGATTTTCGCGGCCTCGCTGAGCTTGACCGAGGCCTGCAGCTCGCCCTCGGCGTGGATGACCTTCGCGCGGCGCTCGCGCTCGGCCTCGGCCTGCTTGGCCATCGCGCGCGTCATCTCGGGCGGCAGGTCCACGTTCTTGACCTCGACGGCCTCGATCTTCACGCCCCACGGCTCGGTGTGATGGACGAGGATGTTCTGCAGCTCGACGTTGATCTTGTCGCGGTTGGTGAGCAGGTCCTCCATGTCGAGCTTGCCCAGCACGGAGCGCAGGGTCGTCTGCGCGAACTGGCTGGTGGCGAAGAAGAAGTTCTCCACGGCCAGCACGGATTTCTCCGGGTCGACGACGCGGAAGTAGACCACCGCGTTGACCTTGATGGAGATGTTGTCCTTGGTGATCACATCCTGCGGCGGCACGTCGTGCGTGACGACGCGCAGGCTCACGCGCTGGGCGCTCATCAGCACCGGGATCACCACCACGGGCCCGGGGCCCGCGACCTTCCACATCTTGCCGAGGAAGAACACCACCAAGCGGTCGTATTGAGCGACGATGCGCACGCAGGTCACGAGCACGGCGGCGAGGATTCCGATTATCATCAGGGGCATGGGGCCATGCTGGCATATCCCCGCGCGCGGCGCAATGACCGCTCAGCGCGCCTCGGCGGCTCGCGCGCGGGCCTGGGCGTGCAGCACGGCGAAGCGGCGCGCGCAAAGGCCGCGCAGAAGCGGGTCGAGCGCGACCTCGCCCGCGTCGGCGCGCGCCAAAAATCCGCGCGCCACCGCGTCGGCTTCCGCTCCGCCTTGGCCGGAGAGGACGGCCGCCAGCCACGCGTCGGGAAAGAACACGTCGCCGGTGCGGCGCGCCTCGGGCAGAAGCTCCAGCTCCTCGGGCAGGAGCTCCAGCGCCGCGCGCTCGCGCAGGGGATGATTGAGCAGACGCAAGGCGTCGACGACCCAGGCCTGGCGGCGGCGGCCCGACGGGGTGCGCAGGGTGTCCAGATACGCGCGTCGGCGCCCGGGGTCGTTGGACGCGGCGGCGCGCAGGTAGGCCAGGCGCGCGCGGCGGTCGGGGTTTTTCAAGCGCGCGGCCTCGGCGTCCAGCAGGGATTCTCCCGCCGCGCCGCGGCGCACGGCCAGCTCCAGCGCCAGGTCCAGGCCATCGTCCTCGTCGAGCGTTAGGCCGGGCACGGCCTCGTCGCCGCGCCAAATCCGCTCCAGGCGATCCGTCGCGGCCGGCGTGCGGGCCACGCGCGCCAACGTCGCGAGGTATTCCTTCCGGAGCGACGCCGCGGGCGCTTTTCGAAGTCCGCGGCTCAGGACCGCTTCCAGCGCGGGCGCGTCTTCTTCCGCGCGCGCCGGCGTCAGCCAGCGGTCCATGATCTCCCGCGTCCACCGCAGAAGGCGCGCGGTCAACAGCTCCTCGCGCTCGGACGGCAGCGCGCGCTCGACCGCCTCCAGGAAAACCTGGGGCGAGAGCGAGCCGCCGCGCACCTCGTCCCACAGCGCCAGCCACGCCACGGCGCGCGCCGCGCTCTCGCGCACGCCGCTCAGGCCCTGCTTTAGAAAATACGCGCGCGTGGCCGGGTCGAGTTTGAAAATCGCCAGCCCCAGGCCGCGCCGGTCGGGCAGGATCCAGCGCGGCTTGAGCCCGACCGCGCCGGGCACGTCCACGCTCGCCGCGTCCAGCGCGACGGGAAACGAACGCGCGCCCCAGCGCGTGCCGATCATGACCTCGACGCGCTGCTCCCAGACCCGGCCGCGGCCGGCGGCGTCGGATTGCATCAAACGCAGCCGCGTCAGGCGGCCGTCACGTCCGAACTCCGGCAAGACCACGACGCGCGGCAGGCCCTTCTCGTCGATCCAGACGCGCGCCCACTCGCGCAGGTCGCCGGGGTCGTGCGGCGCCAGCGCCGCGACCAGGTCGTCCCAGGTGGCGTTGCCGCCGCGGTGCGCGTTCAGGTAGTCGCGCAGACCCTCGCGCAGGCCCGCCTCGCCCAGACGCGCGGCGAGCTGGCGCATCACCGCCGGGGCCTTGTCGTAGATGATCGGCCCGTAGAGTGCGCCCGCCTGCGCGAGATTGTCCAGCGGCTGGCGCACGGGCCGGGAGCCCGCGTCGGTGCGGTCGGCCTCGTGTGCGCTGGGCAGGTGCGCCAGCACGAAGCGCAGGTCGGCGTCGTCGCGCGGAAAATCTCCTCCGGCGATCCGGTCGGCGAAATAGTTGGCGTAGACTTCCTTGAGCCACACGTCGTTAAACCAGCGCATGGTGACCAGGTCGCCGAACCACAGGTGCGAGACCTCGTGGGAGATCAGCAAGGCGCGCTTGAGCCGGTCGCTTTGCGGCGCGTCCGGAGGCAGAAAGACGCGACGCGCGTTGAGGAAGATCGCCCCGGGGTGCTCCATGCCGCCGTATTGAAAATCCGGCACGGCGACGAAGTCCGTCTTCGGATAGGCCAGCGGGATGCCGGTGTAGTCCTCCATCCAGCGCCGCGCGCGGTCGGCCAGCGCGAACGCGGCCGCAGCGCCCGCCGCGGCCCGCGCCGCGTCGGTCTCGCGGTGAAACAGGCGGTACCGACGGCCTTCCTTTTCATAGGACGCGACGCTCCAGCGCCCCGCCGCGAACGCGAACTGGTAGGTGGCCAGCGGCAGGGTCGTCGCGAAGCGGATTTCATAGGAGTCGCCGAGCGACCGGCGGGAGATCTCCGCGCCGTTGGAGACCGCCGCCCACGAGGACGGAACCACGAGCGTTAAGGAAAAGCGCGCCTTGAGGTCCGGCTGGTCGAAGCAGGCAAACAGCTCCCGCGCCCGCGCTGGCACCAGCAACGTGTAGAGGTAGTCGGGATGACGGTTCAGCGGGCCGTCGCCCGAGACGAAATGAAAGATCAGGGCGTTCTCGCCGACGCGCAGGGCGGAAGAAGACACGAGCACGTGCTCCTCGTCCACGCGAAACGACGGCGTGGAGCCCTCCGGCGGCAGAAAATCCAAGGCGAGCCGGTCCGGCACGCGGCTGAGCATGAAGCGCACGGTCTCGCGTCCCGTCACCACGGCGGCCGTCGACGCGGGCAGCTCGAAGCGCAGTTCGTAGCGCACGTCGGACACGATCCGCGCGCGCTCCCGCGCCAGTGCCCGAGGCACGCCCGCGTCCGGCGCGGCGCCAGCGCAGGACGCCAGCAGGACTCCGATCACCGCGGCAAGCACGCGCCATTCTACTACAGAGCGGCATGAATCCTTGAGCGCTCTTCATGCATCTCAAGAAAGGCGAGCGGTCATGAGAAGCCTCCTGCTGTCGGTTCTATTTTTCGCGGTCCACGCGCGGGCGTCCGAACCGGCGAGCACGGCGAGCGTCGATTTTCCGCCGACTTACGAACTGTTCCACCGACTGCTCGCCGACCCACGGCAGGTGGAGACGTCGGCCAGCTACTACCGGCTCTTCGGCATGAACCTGGCCGACGTGGCCCTGAGCGATTCCTGGGGTCTGCGGCGCTGGAGCCTGGGCCGCGACGGCGACACGTTGGTCCAAGCGGACCTGGAAGGGATGGCCTACTCCGCCTTCCGTCTCTCCGGATCCGTCAACCAATTCGAAACCGTCGATTTCTTCGCCAACCTTCCCGTCGAGATAAGGCGCGGCCGCTGGTCGGCGCGCGCGACGCTGTATCATGAAAGCTCCCACCTCGGAGACGACTACATCCGCAGCAGCGGCGGCACCGGTTCGCGCTACAGCCTGGAGGGCTTACGCGCCGCCACGTCCTATGACCTCACGCCCGGCGCGCGCGTCTACGGCGGAACGTCGTATCTTCTGCACCGCATTCCGACGATGGGGCGGTGGGGCGTGCAGTCGGGCTTCGAGCTGACCTCCACAAACCTGCACGCGGCCCCGCGGGACGTGAGGCTCTACCTCGCGCAGGACTTCCAATCGAAGGAAGCCCTCGGCTGGAACATCAACTCGAACACGGAAGCGGGCGTGCGCCTCAGCGACGTCGGCATGCGCCGCGCGGTGCGCGTGCATTTGGATCATTTCGAGGGACATTCGGAGTTCGGACAGTTCTACAGCCGGCGCATCAGCATGAACTCGCTGGCGATCAGCTTCGACTACTGACCCGCGGGGAACCGGCGGACCAGCGCGGACGGCCGACTCATCTTTGCTACGATGCTCTCCGTGGAAAACGCGCACAAGGCCGGCTTCGTCGCGCTCGCGGGCTTGCCCAACGCCGGCAAGTCCACCTTGCTCAACGCCCTGCTGAAGTTCAAGCTGTCCATCGTCAGCCCCAAGCCGCAGACCACGCGGCACCGCATCCTGGGCATCATGGAGGGCGAAGGCTTCCAGGTCTGTTTTTTGGACACGCCGGGACTGTTGTCCGAGGCGAAGGACCCTTTGCAGAAGGCTCTGCGCGTGGAGGCCTCGCGCGCGCTGCGCGAGGACGCCGACTTGATCGTCTACTTGGTGGACGTCGCGGAAGCCGACCCCGCCAAGGCCGAGGCGCCGTCCCTGCGCGAAGGCACGCCGGTGATCCTGGTCCTCAACAAGTGCGACCGCCAGGTGCCCGAGACCAGGATCGCGGCCCTTGAGGCCGCCTATTCGGAGCGTCTCAAGCCCGCGAAGGTTTTCCGCCTCTCCGCGCTCAAAGGGCAGGGCGTCGAGGAGCTCAAGGCCGAGGTGCTGGCCCGCCTGCCCGAAAATCCCCCGTTCTACGAAAAGGGCCAACTCTCCGACCGCTGGGAGCGCTTCTTCGCCTCCGAGATCGTGCGCGAGCAGGTCTTCGATCTCTACTACGACGAGATCCCGCACGCGACGGCCGTCGTCGTGGAGACGTTCCGCGAGCAGCCCGGCAGGCCCGACCAGGTCTACGCCACGCTCTACGTCGAGCGCGACGGTCAGAAAGGCATCTTGATCGGCGCCGGAGGCAAGGACCTGCGGCGGCTGAACGAACGAGCCAAGGCCGCGCTCGAAAACTTCCTCGGCCGCGGGGTGGAGCTCGAGATCTGGATCAAGGTGCGCAAGGACTGGCGCAAGGACCCACGCGCGCTCAAGGAATTCGGCTACCTGTCCTGAGCCGGCCATGAAGCTCTCGCGCGAGGACCGCTGGCTGACATGGTGGCTGGCCGCCTGCTTCGCGGTTTCCGCCGCCCTGATCGCCGCCAACGCGCTGGGCCCGCGCTACGTCGGCGTCAGCTACCTGCCGCGCCTGTTCTCGCCTCTGCCTTTCGCGGCGGCGATGGGCGCGTGGATCGGGCTGTCCGCGCGCGCCCATCGGCGCGAGGCGGAGCTGTGCGTCGACCTGTCCTTCTACGCGCTGGCGATGACCGCCATGTCGGCGCTGACCACCGGCGCGCAGTACACGCCCTTTGCGCCCATCGACGCGGCGCTGGCGCGCGGCGACGCCGCGCTGGGCTGGAACGGGCCCGCCGTCCTGCATTGGACCCTCGCGCATCCCGCCCTGCGCGCCGGGCTTGAGCGCTGCTACTTCTCCACGGACTTGCAGCTGGCGCTGGCCCCGCTGGCCGCCTCGCTGGCACCGGATCGGCGGCGCCGCCGCGTCCTGCTTCACGCCTTCATCTACTCCCTGCTGGCCGGCACGCTGTTCTACTACTTCTTTCCCAGCTCCGGCCCCGCCGGCGTCTACGGCGGCCCGGACTACGGCGCGCTGCAGTTCTGGACCGCGCGCAAGTTCGCGCTGGTGCACGCGGGGCGTCCCGGCGCCTCGGTGGAGGGCGGTCTCATCGCGTTTCCGTCCTTCCACGTGGCTTGGTCCGTGCTGGTAGCCGACGCCGCGCGCGCCGACCGGCGCGCTTTTTTCCCCGCCCTCGCGCTCAACGTCGCGGTGATCGCCTCGACGGTCCTGCTGGGCTGGCATTTTCTCGTCGACGTGCCCGCGGGACTGGCGCTGGCCGCCGCGGCGATCGCCGCCGGCGAATACGCTCATCGCCGCATGAATTGACGGCCTCGCCGAGTTCTTACAGACGGCCGTGGCGGAGGATGGCAATCAAGAGCCAGAATCCCATCACGGCCGCAAGAAGAAAGCCTCCGATGCCCGGCAGAGAGACGCCTCGCCAATACGGCGGTATGCCGGAGCGTACCACCAGGGCGGAGCCGATCACGAGCGAGCCCAGGAGAATGGCATACGCCAGACGATTGCTGATCTGATCGAGTTCCGACAACGCGGGCTCCAGGCCCTTGTGCTCGAATTCGATGAGCAGGCGCCCGCGCCGCGCCTGACGGATGAGCAGGCGCAATTCGGACGGGGCCGAGGTCAGCAGGTCGAGGGTCTCGCGCCCGACCGCGGCGAAGCGCTCCGCCATGCGGAGGGGCCCCAGGCGCTCCTCCTGCACGCGCCGAATAAAGGGAGCGGCGGCCGAGACGGCGTCGAAGCGCGGATCGAGGAGGCGCGTCAGGCTCTCCAGTTCGGTGAGCGCCTTGACCATCAAAAAAAGATCCGGCGGGACCAGCACGCGGTAGCGGGCCGTGGTCTGAAAGAACTGCTCAAGCATACGGCCGAGGCACCATTCGCCGAGCGGCCGGTAGGCGTACTGGTCCAGGAGTTCCGCCACGTCTTCCTCGAACGCGCGCGCATCCGGTTCCTCCTCGTGCTCGCAGAGAGCGAGAAGTGCTTTTCCAAGAAGAGCCTGATCCACCTGCGCGACGGCCAAGACGATGTCGGCCAGGCTCTCGCGCAGCGCGAGGTCCAGCCGCCCGATCATGCCGAAATCGAGATACGCGACAACGTGGTCGGCTTCGACCAGCAGGTTGCCGGGATGGGGGTCGGCATGAAAGAAGCCGTGCGTGAAGATCATGGCCAGATAATGGCTTGCGAGGCGCTCCGCGACGATGCGCGGATCCAGGCCCTCGCGCGCCATCCCCGCCAGGTCGTCGGCCTTGACCCCGTCGAGGCGCTCAAGGGTCAGCACGCGCGCTGAGCTCAGCGCGCGGTAAACCTTGGGGACGCGGACGGTGGGATTGTCGGCGAACTGCCGCGCGAAGCGCTCCGCGTGAGAGGCCTCGAGCGAGAAATCCATCTCATGGTCGAGGGAGCGCGCGATCTCCGCGACCACGCGCGTGGGCCGGCGCCAAGCCCACTCCGGGAAGTAGTGTTCGGCAAGGCCCGCGATGTGGGCCATGATCTCGAGGTCGGCGGAGACGACGGCGCGGATGCGCGGCCGCTCGACTTTGACGACAACTTCGCTGCCGTCGAGCAGGGCGGCCGAATGGATCTGGGCGATGGACGCGGCCGCCAGCGGGCGGACGTCGAACCTTTTGAACAGCGCCTCGACCGGCCGGCCCAGGTCCTCTTCGACGATGCGGCGAGCCTCCTCGGCTGGGAAGGCCGGCACGCGGTCCTGCAGCTTGGCCAGTTCGCGCAGGTACTCCGCGGAAAGGACATCCGCGCGCATGGAAAGATACTGCCCCGCCTTCACGAAGGTCGGTCCCAGGTCCTGTAGGGCCAGGCGCACGCGCTCCGGACGTTCGGCCGTGTCTACGGGCGGGTGCCGCAGCACGCCCTTCAATCCCGCCTCGATGTATACGTCGAGGCGCAGCATGTGCAACAAATCTCCAAAACCATGCTTGGCGAGGACGGCGACGACCTCGCGGTAGCGGTTCAAATGACGATAAGTCCGCCCCAGAGCCTGAAGCCCGCCCATGCGCCCCCCGCGACTATTCGATCTTCACGCTGCGGCCGGCCTGGACCCGGACCCGGGCCAAGGTCACGCACAGGACTCCGTCGCGGTAGACGGCCTTGGCGGACTCAGGTTTCACCTCGGCGGGCAGGCGCACGCGGCGCAGAAATGGGCCGCGAGGCATCTCGCGTCTGACGCCGTCGCGCGCCGCGTCCTCCTCCCGGCGTCCGCCGCTGATTGATACGGACTCCTCGGACACTTGAACACGGATGTCGTCTTTGACGACGCCCGGTAACGCGAAACGCACCGTGATCTCACGGGCGTCTTCCTCCACGTCGGCCTCGGGAACCCACGCGGCCAACTGCGGCCGAGCGGCCCCGGCCAACCGCGAGAGCAGAAGGCGACGCGCCGGATACCATCCGTCGGCGACGACCTGCTCCACGCCTTCCACGAGGCCGTGTACGGGCTCCCAAGTGGAGCCGTCCTGCCCTTTCGGCGAGCGATTCTTCAGGCTCATCGCAGTCCCCCCCTCGCGTCTCCGCCCGACTCCTTGGACGGCGCCTCGCACGGATGCCGCCGCCCGGCCCTGTTGGGAGACAGTGTCGCAACGAATTATCTCACCCTGGAGCCTGGCAACGGCGCCTGCCCTCGCCTCGAACATTTGAGTATGCCTTGATCGCGCGCGGCGCGCGCAACGGCTAAACTGCGTTAGGTGACGTCGCCGCCGAGGAGGGCTCCTGACCGAAGCCTGGTACAAGCACGCGGTTTTCTACGAGGTCCCGATCAAGGCGTTCTGCGACTCGAACGCCGACGGCATCGGCGACCTGCCCGGCCTGACCTCGAGGCTGGACTACCTCCGTCGTCTGGAGATCGACTGCGTCTGGCTGCTGCCGATGTATCCGTCGCCGCTGCGCGACGACGGATACGACATCTCGGATTTCTACGCCATACACCCCGACTACGGCACGCTCGCGGACTTCGAAGCGTTCATCGCCGCCGCGCACGAACGAGGCATCCGCGTGATCGCCGACCTGGTGCTCAACCACACCTCCGACCAGCACCCGTGGTTCCAGTCCGCGCGCCGCCCGGGCAGCCCGAAGCGCGACTGGTACGTCTGGTCCGACGACGACGGGAAATACCGCCAGGCGCGCGTGATCTTCTCCGACGCGGAGCGCTCGAACTGGGCCTGGGACTCGGAGGCGAAGGCCTACTACTGGCACCGTTTCTATTCCCACCAGCCCGACCTAAACTACGAGAACCCGGAGGTGCGCGCGGAGATGCTGAAGGTCGCGCGCTTCTGGCTGGACAAGGGGCTTGACGGTTTCCGCCTGGACGCGGTGCCCTATCTCTGCGAACGCGAGGGCACGCGCTGCGAGAACCTGCCGGAGACGCACGCGTTCCTGAAAGAACTGCGCACCGAGATCGACCGGCACTACTCGGGCCGCGTCCTGCTGGCCGAAGCCAATCAATTGCCGCATGACGCGCGCCAATACTTCGGCGACGGCGACGAGTGCCACATGGTCTTCCATTTTCCGCTGATGCCGCGCATATTTTTGGCCATACGCAAGGAGGACCGCGGGCCGATCGTGGATGTTCTGCGCGAGACGCCGGACATCCCCGACTCCTGCCAATGGGCGCTGTTCCTGCGCAACCACGACGAATTGACGCTCGAGATGGTCACCGACGAGGAACGCGACTACATGCTGCGCGAGTACGCCCGCTCGCCGCGCATGAAGCTCAACCTGGGCATCCGGCGCCGCCTGGCGCCGCTCATGGAATTCGGCCGGCGGCGTCTGGAGCTTCTCGCCTCTCTGATCCTGTCTTTGCCGGGCAGTCCCGTCCTCTACTACGGCGACGAGATCGCCATGGGCGACAACGTGGACCTGGGCGACCGCGACGGCGTGAGAACCCCCATGCAGTGGACCGGCGACCGCGCCGCTGGCTTCTCGCGCGCGGAGCCCTCCCGGCTTTATGCCCAGCCCATCACGGACCCGTCGTGCAGCTACCAGGCGGTCAACGTCGAGGCCCAGGAGCGCCAGCCGGGATCCATGCTTCAATGGATGAAGCGCATGATCGACCTGCGCCGCCGGCACCCGACCTTCGGCTCCGGCTCCATGACCATCCTGGAGACGCCGAATCCGCGCGTACTCGCCTATCTGCGCGAGCGCGCCGGCGAAACGATCCTCGTGGTCAACAATCTTTCGCGCTTCGTCCAGCCCGCGGAGCTGGACCTGCCCGGCCTGCGCGGATGGACGCCGATCGAGATGCTGGGACATGCGCGCTTTCGCGCCGTGACCGAGGGACCCTACCCGCTGTCGCTGGCGCCGCACGGCTTCATGTGGTTCCGGATGGAGCGCTGAGATGACGAACCTGGAAACGGAGGCGCTGGCCGCCGGCGGCGCGCTGGCCGCGTTCTTGGCGGGCCGTCTGCTTTTAATCCGCCGCGTCCGTCGCGTGGAGGATTGGATGCGCCGCGCGCGGCGCGGCGAACCGCCGCCGGCCTCGGAACTGCCCGGCCGCGGCCTGCTGGCGCCGCTCGCCCACGAGGCCGCCAGACTGGTCCGCAGCCTGATCGACGCGCGCGCGGTCGCCGAGCAGGAAGCGCGCCTGCGCCAACTCGGCGACTCGCTGTGGACGCCGGAACGCCTGCGCGAGCACGTGAGGGCCAAGCTCTCCGGCCGCCCGCTGGTGGTCGTCGCCAACCGCGAGCCGTACCGCCACGTCCGCCGCGGCGGCCGCGTGGAGGTCGAGACTCCGGCCAGCGGCTTGGTCACGGGCCTGGAGCCGCTGCTGCGCGCCTGCGGCGGCACCTGGATCGCGCACGGCGACGGCGACGCCGACTTCGCGTCCGCCGACGCGTCCGGCCGCCTGCGCGTGCCGCCCGAGCAGCCTCAATATTCGCTGCGTCGAGTGCGTCTTCAAGAAGAGGACGCGCGCGGCTACTACGAGGGCTTCTCCAACGAGGGGCTCTGGCCGCTGTGTCACATCGCGCACACGCGGCCCGTGTTTCGCGCCGCCGACTGGGCCGCCTACCGCAAGGTCAACGAGACCTTCGCCGACGCGGTGCTCCACGAGATCGACGGCCAGGAGGAACCCTGCGTGCTGGTGCAGGATTATCACTTCACGCTTCTGCCGCGCCTGCTCAAGCGGCGGCGTCCCGACGCGCGCGTGGCGCTTTTCTGGCACATCCCCTGGCCCAATCCGGAGGCTTTCGGCATTTGTCCCTGGCAGAAGGAACTGCTCGACGGCCTGCTGGGGGCCGACGTGATCGGCTTTCACACCCAGGATCACTGCAACAATTTTCTCGACACCGTCGACCGCTTCCTGGAATCGCGCGTCGACCGCGCGCGCTTCGCGGTCACCCGCGACGGGAGCGCGACGGCGGTGCGTCCGTTTCCGATCAGCGTCGACTTCGCGGAGAGTCCGTCCGAGGATCCCGTCGCGCGCGCCGCCGCCGACCGGCGCAGCGTTCTCAAGGAGACCGGCGCCGAGGCCATCGTCGTGGGGGTGGACCGGCTCGACTACACGAAAGGCATCTTGGAGCGCTTCCGCGCCGTCGAGCGATTCTTCGAAAAAAATCCGGATTGGGCCGGCCGCCTGACCTTGGTGCAGATCGGCGCGCCCAGCCGCGGCGGGCTTCAAGATTACCGCGACTTCGCCGAGCGCGTGCGCGCCGAGGCCGCGCGCGTCAACGCGCGCTTCGGCGGCGGCGCGCCGCCGATCTCTTTGCGCACGCGTCATCACACCCACGAAGAAATCCGCCGCTACTATCGGTCGGCCGACGCCTGCCTGGTGACCTCCCTGCACGACGGCATGAACCTGGTCGCCAAGGAGTTCGTCGCCTCCCGCGACGACGAGGACGGGGTGCTGATCCTCAGCCGCTTCGCCGGAGCCGCGCGCGAGTTGCGCGACGCCTTGATCGTCAACCCCTACGACGTCGACGAGGTGTCCTCCGCGATCGCCGCGACGATCGGCATGGCGCCCAACGAGCGCGCCCTGCGCATGACGCGCCTGCGCCGCCAGGTGCGCGAGAACAACGTCTACCGCTGGGCGGCCGACCAGATCACGGAGCTGGCGGCCGTGCGTCTTCCCGCCCCCAGCGCGACGGCCCCGGGCGCGACGGCCTTATGACGCGCCGGCCGCCGGACGTCGGGTCTATTCTCGCCGCCGCCGCCGCCGCGCCCCGGCGCCTGCTCCTGCTCGACTTCGACGGCACGCTCGCGCCTCTGCGCCGCCGCCCGGAGCTCGCGCACCTCACCGCCTCCCAGCGCGCGCTTCTGTGCGCGCTCAATCAAGGCCGCGGGCGCGTCGCCGTGATCAGCGGACGCGCGCTCGAGGATCTGCGCGCCCGCGTGGGCGTGCGGGGGCTCGTCTACGTCGGCTCGTTCGGACTGCAGTCCCGCGGCCCGGCGTGGCGATGGACGCACCCGCGCGCGCACGCCACGCGCCCCGCCCTGCGCGCGTTCGCCGACCACCTCCGTGTTTTGTTTTTCGACGTGCCTGGTACTTTCATCGAATTCAAAGGAGTCGGCCTCTGCGTCCACCACCGCGGCGTCTGTCCGGAGTACCGCGCCCGCTTCGCGCGACGTCTGCGGCGCGCGCGCGCCGCCGCTCCGCCGGGCCTGCGCTGGCGGCGAGGCCCGGCTTCTTGGGAGATCGCAACGGACATCGCCTGGGACAAGGGCCGGTCCGCGCTGGCGCTCTGGCGCCGCTTTGAGCGCCCGTTTCTCTTGGCGATCGGCGACGGCCATCCCGACGAGCCGATGCTGCGCGTCGCGCGCGCGCGCGGCGCGGCACTGCGCGTCGGCCGCCGGAAGTCGGACACGCGCGTGCGCCTGGAAAATCCGTCCGCGGTTTGGCGCTTCCTGCGCGCGCTTGCTCAGCGCGGGTGAGACAATTGAAAAAGATCAGCCGCTCAAAGAGCAGAATGAGCGGCTATGAGGGTTTGAACGCGGCCGCTTGCGGGGAATTCGGCGCCAGCCGTTCCAGCTCGCCGCAATATTGGGTCGCTTGAGCTTTCTGGCGCAAAGCCGTGTAGGCACGGCAGAGGTTGAAGAGGACCACGATATTCGTGGGCTCCTGCCTCAAAGCCTGTCGCGCATAAATCGCGGCCTTGGCTGGCTCGTGACGATTCATATAAAACGCCGAGAGGTTGACGGTGGACGCGAGACTGACCGCCGAATTGGGGTGATTGATCAACGCCAGGCGGTATTGCCGTTCCTCTTCGGCGGGATCTCCGACGACGGCGGCATAACAGGCGTGCGCGAAGGCGTTGGTCGGCTCCTGCTTGACCGCATGAGCCCAGAGCCTCCGCTCGCTGCGCCAGTGGGGCACGTTGACGGCGGTCTCGATGGCCAGAACGGCGGTCCCGGCCCACAGGAGGGCCCGAGCCGAGGGGAAGCGCCGGTACGCCCAGACGGCCGCGAGGGCGGCTCCGATGACAGGCACATACAGGAATCGTTCCGAGACGAACGCGCGAATGGGCACAAGCTGAAGAACAGGGAGCAAGCACGCCAGAAACCAGGCCAGACCCGTGAAAAGAAGCGGATTGCTTCCCCGCACTTCCCACACGAGGCTCAGATAGCCCAGCGCAACCCCATAAGCGCCGGTGATGAACCAGACGTTGAATTCGGGATAGTCATAGCTGGGTCGCAGAGACATGGGAAAAATCGTCTTCCCCAAATAGGTCGAGAACGCCAAGACTCCCAGGCCGGAACTTTGCCACCAAGGCGGGACGGCCTCGCTGAACTGCGACCAGTGCCTCATGATGAAGAAGCGCAAGCCCAGGTAGGCCGCGGTGAACAGGAATAGTCCTCCATAGAGGATCTTCCGTTGCGCGCCGCCGTCTGCATCGGTCTTGGGCCGCCAGCCTTGCGCGTCGACGAGGGCGACCAGCACGGGAAGGACGACGGCGGACTCTCGACAAAGCAGAGCGACCGCGTAGCAGAAGCCCCCCAGGATCCAGCGGCGTCGAGTCCTCCCTCCGGCCCCAGAGAAGCAATACAGAGCACCCAGCAGCCAAAAGGTGCTCAAAAGGTTCGTACGCTGCCCGATCCATCCCACCACCTCGACCTGGACCGGGTGAAGCAGGAACAGCGCGGTTGCCAGCAATGCTTCCGCCTCATTTTTCAACCAAAGTCTGAGCAAGCGCCACAGAAGATAGCCGTTGGCCAAATGCAAAAGGATATTTTCCAGATGATAAAACCCGGGGCGTAGCGCCCACATTTTAAAGTCGAAGGCAAAAGACAATGTGGTCAGCGGCCGATAGACGTCGCCGGCGAAACCCGCCGCCGGATCCGCGAGGGTCGCGGGATCAAGGAAATACCGCAGGAGGTGAATGCCTCTGATGGCGGGATTGCGCGGAATCATCCACCAGTCGTCGTAGACGAATCCCGCGGCGATCAGGGGCGAATAGACAAGCGCGGTCGCGAGCAACAACCAAAAGATCGGTTGTCGGAAGAGCTTCGCGATCGCGGGCGGGGCGCTCATGGGCACGGCTCTGCCTACGCCCGCGGCGTCATCAACGATCGACAACGCCATCGCCGAGGCGTACGGGGCGGATGGGGGTGCCGGACGCGAGGCTCAAGAGTTCTCTCGGGCACGCAGCAGGTCTTGAGGCAAAACGTTGGGGATACCGACTGAAGTCCGCGTCGCGGCCTCAGAGGACGCCGAAGACGGAACCGGCGCGGCGAGCCCGGAAACCGGAACGAGAGCGGAAGAATCCCCGGCGCGGCGGCGGGGATGGTTCTCGTCGGCCGCGGGCAGGTGGTCGACGTAGGTGTATTCGCCCAGCACCGCCTCGTAGCGGTCCACCAGCTCCGCCGCCTCGCGGTGGCGCAAGGCGCCCGCCTTGACCTGCGCGTCGGCGGCTTCCTTGATCATCTTGACCAGCTCGAAGTCCGAATACTGGATGCCGGTCAGCACGTCGCGGATGGTCTGGCCGGGGATGGTCTCCTCGATGTAGAAGCCCTTGGGCTCGGCCTCGTCGCGGAAGACGTGGACCTCGTTGACGCGGCCGAACAGGTTGTGGATGTCGCCCATCGTGGCCTGGTAGGCGCCCATCAGGAAGAAGCCGAGGTAGTAGGGCTTGCCGTCGAGCGCGTGCACGGGCAAGGTGCCGCCGGCCTTGCGGTGGCAGGCGAACTGGGTGATCTTGCCGTCGGAGTCGCAGGTGATGTCGACGACGCTGGCGCGGCGCACCGGCTCCTCGTCGAGGCGGTGCAGGGGCATGATCGGAAAGAGCTGGCCGATCGCCCAGGAGTCGGGCAGGGACTGGAACAGCGAGAAGTTGCAGAGATACTGGTCGTTGAGCGACTTCTGCATCTCGAGCAGGTCCTCGGAGACGAACTTGGCCTTGGGCAGGAGCGTCACGATCTCGCGGCACAGGCGCCAGTAGAGGTGCTCGACCTTGGCCTTGTCCTCCAGGCCCAGGTAGCCCAGCTTGAACAGGCTGAAGGCCTCTTCCAAATGCTGCTGGCCGTCGTGGAAGCTCTCGGCCAGGTTCTTGGGCGCCAGGGCCTTGATCGTCTCGCGTAGCTCGCGCACGGCCTGGTGCTCGTCGGGCGTCTCGCGCAGGTCCACGGGCGAGGCGCCGGTCTCGATGGCGCCGAACACGTTGGCCACCAAAAGAGCGTGATGCGCGACCATGGAGCGGCCGGACTCCGTGACCAGGTGCGGCTCCGGGATGTTCTCCTGGCGGCAGACCTCGCGCGCGGAGTAGACCACGTCGGAGACGTACTCGCGCAGGCTGTAGTTCATCGAACTGTCGACGGCGGTGTGCGTGCCGTCGTAGTCCACGCCCAGGCCCCCGCCGCAGTCCAGATACTCAACGCCCAACCCCATCTTGCGCAGCTTGGCGTAGTAGCGCGCGCCTTCCTTCACCGCGTCCTTGACCGTGCGGATATCGCAGACCTGGGAACCGATGTGGAAATGCACCAGCTTCAGGCAGTCGGTCAGGCCCTCGGCGCGCAGGCGCTCGACCAAGCCCAGGATCTCGGGCGTGGTCAGGCCGAACTTCGCGTAGTGGCCGGTCGACGAGCGCCACTTGCCGGAGCCCTGCGTCTGCAGCTTGACGCGCACGCCGATCAACGGCTTGACGCCCGCCTCGCGCGCGGCCTTGAGCAGGAGATCCAGCTCCGAGAGCTTCTCGATGACGACCAGCACCCGGCGCCCAAGCTTCAGGCCGAGGGCCGCCAGCCGCATTATCGACTCGTCCTTGTAGCCGTTGACGATGGTCAGCGCCTCGGACGTGTTCATCGCGATCACGGCCATCAGTTCGCCTTTCGAGCCGGCCTCCAAGCCGTATTGAAAAGGGCGTCCCGCGTCGGCGATTTCCTCGACGACCTCGCGCAGCTGATTGACCTTGATCGGGTAGACGCCGAAGAAGCGCCCGCCGTAGCCGTGCTCGGCGATGGCCTCGCTGAAGGCCTCGTTGAGCACCGTCACGCGGCGGCGCAGGACGTCATGGAAGCGCACCAGCACCGGCATCTTGATGCCCCGCGCGGTGACCGCTTCGACCACGTCCATCACGTCGACGGCGCCCTCGGGCACGCGCTTGGGCTGAAGCGTGACGTGGCCCTTGGCGTTGACGCCGAAGTAGTTCAGACCCCAGCCCGGAAGGCTGTAGAGTTCGGCGGAGTCGTCGACGGTCCAGGGCTTGGGCGTTGGCATGGGTTCAAAATTATATCATCGAATGGCCGCGCACGCGCGACGGCGAAATGATGAAGATTCTCGACGCGAACGCGGCGCGCCGCGTCGCCTGGAAGAACAAACGCGGCTGGACGCTGGAGCTTGCGACCGACGCGGAGATTCCGGGCGGGGACTGGACCTGGCGCCTGTCTCTGGCCGACGTGCCGGAGCGCGCGCCCTTCTCGAAATTTCCCGGCGTCGACCGCCTCATCGCGTGCCTGGCCGGCCCCGGACTGGACTTGGAGCGCGCGGGCGCCGTCGCCCATGTCCCGCGCGCGGGCCCGGCGCTCGCCTTCGCCGGCGAGGAAAACGTCATCGGCTTGCCGCAGGGTCCCGGAGTGCGCGACGTCAATCTCATGCTGCGCCGCGACCGGCGGCGCGGACGCATGACGCTGGCGCGCCAGACGGCTCTGACTCTCGACGCGCCGCGGGTCGTCGTGCACGTACCGGACGGCTCGCCCGCTCTGCGCGCAATCTCCGCCGACGTCGTCTGCGATCTGCCGCCGGGCCGCACCCTGATCGCAAGCGGCCGCGTCGACATTTCCGCCGCGCCCGGCAGCGTGGCGATCGCCTGCGAGATTGAGCCACGGTCGACCTAAGGAGTCGATCCGTTAGCGAGGTTCGACGGCTATTCGATCGCGTGCGGGCCGAAAATGCGCACGAAGCGGGCGCGCTCGGCGTCTATGCCGGGGCAGGCCCCTTCCCTTTCGTAAAGGATGAATGAGGCATTCGCCGCGCGTTGATGAAAGCAATCCGGGAGCAACCCTGACAGATTTTTCTGCGATCCCGCGAGGACCGCGTACCGTGCGATCCCTCGTGGTGATTGCGTGATCCCGCGAGGAAAGAAAGAAAAACGATAACCCGCCCGAGCCCAATCAACGGCGCTCATCAACGGAATCGCCGTGATCTCGTCCGGATTTATCAAGGCTTGCATCTCATGCAAGTCCGCTTCCTCGACGCGAAAGCCGGCCTCGAAGGCGGGTCCCGGGCCCACCCACGCCAGCGCCGCCAAAATCGGCACTTTCTCGGCGAAACAGTCGAAGCCAAGCAAGGCTGCCAGCGCCACGACGAGCACTGTTGACAATCCGCGTCGCGAAACTCGGACGAATTGAAAAATCACCGCCGCCATCAAAAAGACCGATTGCGGGAGGTTGTGCCAGGAGAACGAACTGTAATCGTCCGTCAGTACGGATTCGGGCACGCGGAGAACGAACATCAACAGCAGAGCGGCCGCGTAGCGATCCAATTCCCCATCGATAATCCGCAGTGCGAGCAGGATGCCGCCCAGGATCAGAAACGGAAGCCAAAATTCCGAGCTCAACGTCGGGCTCAGCGGATGAGCCAGCCAGGAGCGTACCAGGTTGGCGTCTGTACGGTTGAAAGGCGTCCGCTGCGTCACAAGAAGAACGACATCAAACGCCGTCAAACTCAACGCAACGGCAAGCAGCGGCCGGACATGCCGAGATCGCGGCCGCAAAGACAGAAGCCCCAGCATCGCGCACGCGGTCAGAGCGTATTCTTCCTTCACCGATACGAAGAGGACGACGGCGGCAAACAAGCCCCACGGCGGCCCCGAGGTCGCGCTCCGAGATTCCTCCCGCGCCAGAATCGCGATGAAGATGACGCCAAGAAAAGCCCCGGCCACGTCCGGATGAAAGCCGCAGTAAGGCTCCAGAAGTCCTTTCAACACGCTAAAGTTCACGAGGTAAAGAACGACGCCGACGAATGCCTTCCATTCCGCGGCCATCGTCCTGAGTTCACGATACAGGATTATTCCGCCGGCGGCGTAAGCCAGCGGCGCGGCAACCGCCAGGAAACAGACGAAATCCCCCCGCAGAATCAGCTTAAGCGGCAGGAGAAGAAGGAGAACGAGATAAGCGTGCTCTCCAAATTGATTGCCGTAGGTATATTCCAGACCGAAGTGGCCGCGCAGCGTCTCACGAAGGAGCTGATCGTACGTGAAAATGTCCGATGTATATTGCCACGTCAGCAAGCTCTTCAGCTTGACGACCGCGACCAGAACACCCAGGCCGACGCACAGAGCGGCGACGACCCCCATGAAGGGCGCGCCCTCCAAAAAAGCGTAAGTGTTCCACGACAATCTCGTCTTCGCGAAAAGCCTCATTCCTCCCGACTTTAACAAATGCCGCGGCGACCGTTCCGACTCAACGTCCCTCGAATATTTCGTATCATGACGTCAGTTCTTTATGAAGGCCATCCTGTCCCGAGACGGGCGCGCCGCGCTGACCGAAGTCCCGATCCCCGAGATCGGCGACGGCGAAATTCTGCTGGCGCTTGAGGCCTGCGGGTTGTGCGGCACCGACGTGATGAAGCTCGACACGCGCGCCCCGGGCGCGGTGCTGGGGCACGAACTGGTGGGCCGCGTGGCGAAGGCCGGCGCGGGCGCGGGTTTTGCCGAGGGCGAACGCCTGGTCGTCAGCCACCACGTTCCCTGCCTGGACTGCCACTGGTGCCGCAAGGGCCAGGAGTCGATGTGCCGCCAGTTCAAGGCCACGAACATCGCGCCCGGAGGGTTCGCCGACTTCGTGCGCGTGCCCGCCCTCCACGTCCGGCACACGGCGTTTCGCGTGCCGGAGACGCTCGACGTCGTCGCCGCCTCGCAGACGGAGCCGCTGGCCTGCGTGCTGCGCAACGTCCAGCGCCTGAACGTCGCGGCCGGAGACGTGGTGGGCGTCGTGGGCCTGGGCGCGATCGGCCAGATGACCGGGCAGCTGCTGAAGCTCCGCGGGATCAAGGCGCTGGGCCTGGACCTGGACGCGGCGCGAAACCGGATGTTCGCGCGCTGGGGCGCGGCGTTTTCCGACCGCGAGGCGTTCGCCGCGGCCGGCAAGGCCGCGAGCGACGGCCGCGGCTTCGACGCGATCGTCTACTCCGCCGGCACCACCGCGCTCGTCGCCAAGTCCCTGTCCTGGCTGCGCGACGGCGGCAGCGTCAACGTGTTCGCGTCCTTCCATCCCGACCCGGTCCTCCCGCTGGATTTGAACCAGGTCTACCACCGCGAACTGACCGTGGTCAGCTCCTACTCCCCCAGCCTGGCCGATCTCAAGGAAGCCTTTGACTTGATCGCGTCCGGAAAATTCAACCCGCTGGTCCTGGCCCCGGCGAAGTTCCCGCTTTCCGCGTTCGACGAGGCCGTGCGCGCCGTCAAGACGCGCCAGACGCTGAAGGCCGTGCTGGTGCCCAGATGAGCCGGACCATGCGCGCCGTCATCTTCCACGGCCCGCGCGACGTGCGCCTGGAAGAGCGCCCCGTGCCAGCACCCGGTCCCGGAGAGGCGCTCGTCCAAGTCGGCGCGGCGCTCACCTGCGGCACGGACTTCAAGGCCTACCGCCGCGGCCACCGCGTCCTGCTGGGCGACTACCCCTCGCCGTTCGGCCACGAACTGGCGGGCACGGTCGCCGCCGTCGGCCGGGGCGTGACGACGGTCAAGGAGGGCGACCGGGTGGTCGTCGCCAATTCCGCTCCTCTGGACGACTGCTACTGGTGCACGCACGGCCAGAACCAGCTCTGCCCCAAGCTCAAGCTCCACAACGGCGCCTACGCCGACTATGATTTGGTCCCCGCCCACATCGTCGCGCGCAATCTGCACGCGCTGCCCGGCGCCGTGCCCTTCGAGGTCGGCGCGCTGGCCGAGCCGTTCTCCACCACCATTCACGCCGCCGAGGTGCTGGACGTGCGCGAGGGCGACCGGGCGCTGGTGCTGGGCGCGGGGCCCATGTCGCACATGCTCGTCTTCGCGCTGAGCGCGCGGGGTGCCCGCGTCGCCGTGCTGGGCCGCTCCAAGGCGCATTTGGAAACCTCTCGCGCCGCCGGCGCCCAGGCCGTCTTCAGCGCCGAGGACGACGGCGTGGAGGAACGCGTGCGCGCCTGGGCCGACGGCCGCGGCCCCGACCACGTGTTCGAGGCCGTCGGCAAGCCCGAGACGCACCTGCTGGCCCTCGCGCTGGTCCGCGACGGCGGCAAGGTCTGCCTGTTCGGCGGCTGCGCGCCGGGCGCGTCCATCCCGCTGGACCTGCACCGCGTCCACTACAAGCAGCTCTCCCTTCACGGCGTCTTCCACCACACGCCGCCGCATTTCGCGCAGGCCGTGCGCCTGCTGTGCGCGGGCCGGGTCAAGACCGAACTGCTGATCCAAGGCGAGATCAAGCTGGCCGACGTGCCGAAGTTCTTCGCCGACAACGCCGACAAATCCCTGCCCAAGTCCGTGGTGAGGCCGTGAGCCGCGCCCAGGACCGCCGCCACGTGCTGCGCGCGCTGGCGCTGGCCGCGCGCGTCGCGCCGCGCGCGGTCGCCCCGAATCCGCGCGTGGGCTGCGTGCTGGTCAAAAACGGACGCGTGATCGCCGAGGGCGCGCACGCGCGCCACGGTGGGCCGCACGCCGAGGCCGCGGCGCTGAAACGGGCCGGCGCGGCCGCGCGCGGCGCGACCGCCTACGTCACGCTGGAGCCCTGCGCTTCGTTTCCCGGAAAGAAGACCCCGCCATGCTCCGCGGCGCTGGCCGCCGCGGGCGTGCGCCGCGTGGTGTTTCCCGCGCTCGACGCCAACCCCAAAGTCTCCGGCCGCGGCGCGGCCTTCCTGCGCCGCGCGGGCGTGAACGCGACGCGCGCGCCGGAGTTCGCCGCGCGGGCCGAGGCGCTCAACCGCGGCTACTTCTCCCGCCTGCGCCGCGGACGGCCGTGGGTCCTGCTCAAGACCGCGCTCTCGCTCGACGGCAAGGCCGCCGCCGCCTCCGGCCGCTCGCGCTGGGTCACGGGCGCCCCCGCACGCGCCGCGGTGCACCGCCTGCGCGCGGAGCTGGACGCGATCGCCGTGGGCACGGGCACGGTGCTCGCCGACGACCCCGCGCTGACCGCGCACGGCGCGGGCGTCAATCCCCTGCGCGTGGTGTTCGCCGGACGGCGCGCCCTGCCGCCGTCGGCGCGCGTCTTCGACGACGCGGCGCCCACGGTGGTCTACCGGATCAAGAAGCCGGGGGACCTGCGCGGCGCGCTCAAGGACCTGGCCGCGCAGGGCGTGGGCACGCTCTTGCTCGAAGGCGGGCCGACCCTGCACGCGGCGTTCCTGCACGCGGGCCTGGTCGACGAGGCCTGCGTGTTCCTGTCGCCGAAGCTGCTGTCGGGCGCCGACGATCCCAACGCCGCGCCGCGGCTGAAGTCGCCGCGGCTGACGCGGGTCGGCGAGGATTGGCGCGTCGAAGGAGTGCTCTGATGTTCACCGGAATCATCGAGACGCTGGGGACGTGCGCGAAAAGAACCGAGACGTCGCTCGTGATCGGCGCGAAGCTCCCCCGGCCGAAGCTGGGAGCGTCCATCGCGATCAACGGCTGCTGCCTGACCGTCGTGGAGACGAAAAACGGCAGGCACCGCTTCGACGTGGGCCCCGACACCTGGGCGCGCACGAATCTGGGCGCGCTCAAGAACGGCGACCCGGTCAACGTCGAAGCCTCGCTCAAGGTCGGCGCGGAAATCGGCGGTCATTTCGTGACCGGCCACGTGGACGCGACGGCGAAAATACTCGTTCTGGAACCGTGGGGCGAGGGCTTCTGGCGCCTGCGCGCGGAGCTGCCCAAGAACTTGCGCGGCTTGGTCGCGGTGAAAGGCTCCGTCGCGGTCGACGGCATCAGCCTCACCGTGACGGCCGCGGGCGCGGATTTCTTCGAGATCATGCTGGTGCCGCACACTTTGCAGCGCACCACGCTGGGCCGGCGCAAAATCGGCGACCGCGTCAATTTGGAAGCCGACCCGCTGGCCCGCTACGCGATGCGCGCCGTCGAGACGCTGAGGAGAAGCTCATGACGCCCGCCAAGGGATTCGACCGCGTCGAGGACGCGATCGCGGAAATCCGCAAAGGACGCATGGTCGTCGTCGTCGACGACCCCGACCGGGAGAACGAAGGCGACCTGATCGCCGCGGCGGAAAAATGCGGCGTGCGCGAGGTCAACTTCATGGCCGTGCACGGCCGCGGTCTGATCTGCGTGCCCCTGCCGGGCGCGCGCCTGGAGGCGCTGAAGCTGCACGCCATGGTCGACCCGTCCAACAACGTGCACGGCCCCGGCGCCGGCCGCGACACCGCGTTCACCGTCTCCGTCGACGCCAAGAAGGGCACCACCACCGGCATCTCCGCCAAGGACCGCGCCGCGACCATCGCCGCCCTTTTAGACCCCCGCACCAAGCCGCAGGACCTGATGCGCCCCGGCCACATCTTCCCCCTGCGCGCCAAGGACGGCGGCGTGCTGGTCCGCGCCGGCCACACCGAGGCGGCCGTGGACCTGGCGCGCCTGGCGGGCCTCACGCCCGCCGGCGTCATCTGCGAGATCCTCAACCCCGACGGCACCATGTCGCGCACGCCGCACCTGATGCGCTTCGCCCGCAAGCACCGGCTCAAGATCATCACCATCGCCGACCTCATCGACTACCGCCGGCGCAAGGACCGCTTGGTCGAGCGCAAGGCGACCGCGCGGCTGCCCACGCGCTACGGCGAGTTCATGATCCGCGCCTACGAGGAGTCCATCACCGGCAAGGTCCACCTCGCCCTGGTCAAGGGCGACGTGTCCGGCGCCGAGGGCGCGCTCGTGCGCGTGCACTCCTCCTGCGTGACCGGCGACGCGCTGTTCAGCGAGAAATGCGACTGCGGGCTCCAACTGGACGCCGCGCTCCAGCAGATCGCGGCGGCGGGACGCGGCGTGCTGGTGTATCTGAATCAAGAGGGCCGCGGCATCGGCCTGATCAACAAGATCAAGGCCTACGCGCTTCAGGACAAGGGCCTGGACACCGTGGAGGCCAACTTGAAGCTCGGCCTCAAGCCCGACCTGCGCGAGTACGGCATCGGCGCGCAGATCCTCGCCGACCAGGGACTGACGTCCATCCGCCTGCTGACCAACAACCCGCGCAAGATCGTGGGCCTGGAAGGCTACGGACTGCGCGTGGTCGCGCGCGTGCCGCTGCAGGCGGCCGCGACCAAGCACAGCGCGCGCTATCTGAACACGAAGAAGGCCAAGCTCGGCCACATGCTGGCCGCCGTCGAGGAGGTTCGATGACCCGCATCGCCGTCGCCGTCTCGCGCTTCAACGAGGAGATCACCTCGCGCCTTTTGGCGAGTTGCCTCAAGACGCTCAAGGCCGAGGGCTGGACCGACGCGCGTCTCAAGGTGGTGCACGTGCCCGGAGGCTTCGAGCTGCCTTGGATCGCGGCGGAGCTGGCGCGCAGCGGCCGCTATCGAGCGGTGATCACTCTGGGCTGCGTGCTGAAGGGCCAGACGCCGCAGAACGACCACATCGCGCGCTCTTTGGTGCAGAGCCTGCACCGCGTCAGCCTGGAGACGCGCGTGCCGGTGATTTTGGGCGTGCTCACGCCCAACACCTGGGCGCAGGCCGTGGCGCGCACGAAAGGCGCGCTCGACCGCGGCAAGGAAGCGGCGCTGGCCGCGCTGGAGATGGTCGCCGTCCAGGAGGAACTGCGTGGGAAGGCGTAGGCTCGCGCGCGAGGTCGCGCTCCAGGCGCTCTACGTCGCCGACGTCTCGCGCACGCCGGCCGAGGAGGCGTTCGCGATCGTCGTGCGCCTGGACGACGGGGAACTGGACGCGGAGACGCGGGAGTTCGCGCGGGGCCTGGCGCTGGGCACGCTCGCGCGCGTGGAGGAGCTCGACGGCCTGATCGCCGCGCGCGCGCAGAACTGGGCGCTCAACCGCATGGCCGCGGTGGACCGCAACGTCATCCGCCTGGCCGCCTTCGAACTTCTCGCCCGCCCCGAGACCCCCATCGGCGTCATCATCGACGAGGCCGTCGAGATCGTGCGCAAATACTCCGCCGAGGAGGCCACGCGCTTCGTCAACGGCGTGCTCGACGGCCTGAAGGCGCTTCGCGCCGCGCCCTCCTCCGACGCAGGAGCCTGAGCCGAAGATCCCGATGCCGCTGATGACCTCGCTGTTGTTCCTGCTGGTGACCGCGCGCGTGGCCGGCGAGATCGCCGAGCGCCTGCGCCAGCCCGCGATGATGGGAGAGATCGTGGCCGGCATTCTTCTGGGCCCCTCGCTGCTCGGCCTGGTGGGCTTGACGCCCGGCCTGAAGGGCATCGCCGATCTGGGGGTCTTCCTGCTCGTCCTCCTGGCCGGCCTGGAGATCGACTTCGACGAGCTGCGGCGCGCGTTTTCCGGACGCGGCGCGTGGGTGTCGGTCGTCAGCTTCGCCCTGCCGCTGGCGCTGGGCGCGGGCGTGGGCGCGGCGTTCGGCAAGGACGCGACGCGCTGCCTGTTCCTGGGGCTGTGCGTGGCGATCACCGCCCTGCCGGTCAGCGTGCGCATCCTGATGGACCTGGGACGCCTGGAGTCGCCGATCGGCCGCCGCATCATCTCGGCCGCCGTGGCCAACGACGTTTGCTCGCTTCTGGTGCTGGGCGTGGTGCTGAACGTCAAGGGCGGCGCTGCGGATTGGCCGGCGCTGTCCGGCGCGGTCGCCTGGTCGCTGGTGAAGGCCGCGGCGTTCCTGGCCGCCGTCGTCGCCGCCCACCGTCTGGTGCGCTACGGCACCGGCTTCGCGCCGGTGTCGCGCCGCCTTTTGGAAGGAATGCTGACCGCGCTGCGGGGGCGCGAGACCTTGTTCGCGTTCGCCATCCTGTTCGTCCTGATCTTCGCCAGTCTCTCGGAAAGCGTCGGCCTTCACGGGATCATCGGCGCCTTCTTCGGCTCCGCTTTGCTGGGCCGCGAGTTTCTCGGCAAGGATCACTTCGAAGAGGTGCGCAAAACCGCCTCCGGCGTCACCATGGGCTTCCTGGCTCCGGTCTTCTTCGCGACCATCGGCCTGGACTTCGACGCCCACCAGTTGACGAACCCCGCGCTGCTGATCGCCATCCTGACCGTCGCGTTCGCGGGCAAGATCCTGGGCGGCTATTGGGGCGGACGCCTGGCCCGGCTGGAACCCGAGGAATGCTGGGCGCTGGGCTTCGGCCTGAACGGCCGCGGCATCATGGAACTGGTGATCGCGGACATCGCCCTGTCCAACGGCCTCATCGGCCGCGAAATTTTCTCGATCCTGGTCCTGATGGGCGTGGCGACGACCCTGGTCACGCCGACTCTCTTAAGCCGCTCCTTGGCGCGGCTCGACGCCGCGCAAGGACTCGCGCCCGCCGCGTTATGAGTCCCTTCTCTTCCCGTAGAAGCGTCCGGACGGATATACAAGAACTGCGCGACGCGATCCGCGCGCACGACCGGCGCTACTACCTGCTGGACGCGCCGACGGTCTCCGACACGGAGTACGACCGGCTCATGGCGCGGCTCAAGGAGCTGGAGACGGCGCACCCGGAGCTGGACGCGCCGGACTCGCCGACCAAGCGCGTGGGCGGGGCGGTGGGCGCGGACTTCGCGCCGGTCCGGCACGCCGTCGCCATGCTGTCGCTCGACAACGCCTATGAAGAGGCGGACATCCGCGCCTGGGACGAGCGCGTGCGCAAGAATTTGCCCCCCGGCGACATCCCGTCCTATCTGGTGGAGCCGAAGATCGACGGCTTGTCCTGCGCCCTGACGTATGAAGACGGCGCGTTCACGCGCGCCGCCACGCGCGGCGACGGCGAGACCGGCGAGGACGTCACCGCCAACGCGCGCACTCTTCGCGCCATTCCGTTGTCCTTGCCCGCGGGCGCGCCCCGGCGCCTGGAATTGCGCGGCGAGGTGTACATGACCTTCGCCGACTTCACGCGGGTCAACGAGGACGAGGCGCGCGCCGGCCGCGAGCCCTTCGCCAACCCGCGCAACTGCGCGGCCGGCTCCCTACGCCAAAAGGATCCGCGCGTGACGGCGGCGCGCCGCCTAAGGTTCACCGCCCACTCCTACGGCGTCTGGAGCGGCACGGAACCGAAGTCCCACGCCGAATTCCTGGCCCGGTGCCGTGAACTGGGCATTCCCTCCAGCACCTATGAGCGCTGCGCGTCGATCGACCAAGTCGTCGCCTACTACGCGCGTTTTAGAGAAGAGCTGATGCCGAAGCTGGCGTATGCCGTCGACGGCCTCGTGGTCAAGGTCGACGATTTCGCCCAGCAGAAGCGCCTGGGCTTTACCGCGCGCTCCCCGCGTTGGGGCATGGCGTTCAAATACCCGGCCCAGCAGGCCACGTCGAAGGTGGTCGCCGTGGAGTTCTCCGTGGGCCGCACCGGGGCGATCACGCCGGTGGCGAAGGTGGAGCCCGTGTTCTGCGCGGGCGTCACCATCTCCTCGGTCACTTTGCATAATTTCGAGGAGATCGAGCGCCTGGGCCTGAAGGTCGGCGACCGCGTGCTCATCGAGCGCGCCGGCGAGGTGATCCCGAAGGTCGTCAAGGTCGTGGAGAAGGGCCGCAAGCGCGGCGCGATCGCACCGCCGGCGAAATGCCCGTCCTGCGGCGGCCCCGTCGCGCGCGAGGAGGGCCTGGTCGCCTGGCGCTGCGACAATCCCTCCTGCCCCGCCCAACTGCGGCGCACGCTGGAGCATTTCGCCTCGCGCCCGGCCATGGACATCGTCGGCCTGGGCGACGCGGCGGTGGACCAGCTGGTGACGCGCGGCTTGGTCAAGAGCGTGGCCGACGTCTACGACCTGAAAAAGGAGCATTTACTGGACCTGGAGCTGTTCGCCGACAAGAAGGCCGACAACCTGCTGGCTCAAATCGAGTCCAGCAAGGAACGTCCCCTGGACCGCGTGATCAACGCCTTGGGCATTCGCCACGTGGGAGAAAAGACCGCCGAGGTCCTGGCCGAACGGCTGGACATCGACGCCCTGCTCGGCGCGAGCGAAGCCGACTTCCAGGCGATTCCCGACGTCGGCCCCGTCGTGGCCCAGTCCCTGCACGAATTCTTTTCATCCAAGCAAGGCGCCGGCCTGATCGCGCGCCTGCGCGCCGCCGGCGTGCGCATGCCCAAGCCCGAGCGCCAGGTCGCCGCCGGAGCGCCGTTCTCCGGGATGACCTTCGTCTTCACCGGCGAACTGACCGGGTTCACCCGCGAGGCGGCCGAGGAAAAGGTGAAGTCGCTGGGCGGCAAGGCCTCCGGCTCGGTGTCCGCGAAGACCACGTACCTGGTCGCGGGCGAGGCCGCCGGCTCCAAGCTCAAGAAGGCGCAGTCGCTCGGCGTCAAGATTCTGACCGAAACCCAGTTCCGGGAGCTCCTGCCGTGAGCGCGCGCAAGGAGCGCGACCGCCCGCGCGTCGCCCTGCTGCACGTCGCCGACCGCACCGGCATCGTGGAGTTCGCGCACGCCCTGCTGGAGCTGGGCTTCGAGCTGATCGCCACGGGGCCGACGGCGACGGCTCTGCGCCAGGCCGGGGCCCCGCACCGGTCCCTGTCGGAGTTCACCGGCGAGCGCCTGCCGGCGGACGCGCTGGCCCTGCTGCACCCGAAGATCGTGGGTGCCATCGCGGCCGAGAAGCCCGGCATCGACCTGGTGGCGGTGAATTTCTACCCGCTGGCCGAGGCGGCGGGCGACCCCGCCCTGAGCCAGGACGAGGTGCTGTCCTACGTGGACCCCGCGGGGCCGGCGCTGCTGCGCGCGGCGGCGCGCAACTTCAAGAACGTGATCGCGCTGTGCGATCCCGACGATTACGCGCAGGCCGTCGAGACGCTCAAGGCCTACGACCGCATGCTGCCCGACCGGCGTCAGACGCTGGCGGCCAAGGCGTTCCACTGCGCCGCCTACTACGACTCCACGGTCGCGCAGTACCTCGGCGGCAAGTGGGAGCAGTTTCCCGACGAGGTGGTCGTCGCGCTCAAGAAAAGCGCCGACCTGCGCTACGGCGAGAACCCGCACCAGAGCGGCGCGTTCTACACGCTGGCCGGCGCGCGCCCGTGGGGCCTCAACGCGGCCCGCGTCGTGCAGGGCCGTCCGCTGGCCTACGGCCACTACCTCGACCTGGAAGCCGCCTGGGACCTGGCCTCCGGCTTCGCCGAGCCCGCGTGCGCGGTGGTCAAGCTGGGCGTGCCGGCCGGCTTCGCCTGCGGCCCGGACCTGGCGCGCGCCGCGCGCCGCGCCTGCGCGGTGGATCCGCGCGGGACCTTGCACGCGACCGCCGCGGTCAACCGGGAAATCGACGAAGAAACCGCGCAGGTCCTGGCCGAGGAGCGCCTGGACTGCATCGCCGCCCCCGACTTCTCGGTCAAGGCGCGGCTGATCCTCAAAGCCAAGAAGGACGCACGCCTCATCGCCTTGCCCTCCGCGTTGGTGGCACCCAATGAATTGGACCTGCGCGCCGTGGCCGGCGGAATGCTGGTGCAGGAGCGCGACCAGCGCGCGTATGCCGGCGAGCTCAAGCGCGCGTCTAAGCGCGCTCCCAGCGAGCGCGAGTCCGCAGCACTCGACGTCGCCTGGCGCGTGGCCATGCGCGCGCGATCGCACGCCGCGGTGCTGGCCCGCGGCACGGCCGTGATCGGCATCGGCTCCGGCCAGACGTCCCGCCTGGACGCGGTGCGCCTGGCCGTGGTCAAAAGCCAGGAGCGCCATCCCATCCTCGCCGCCGGCGAGCCGCTGGTGCTGGCCAGCGACGGCGCGCTGACGGCCGAGCACGTGGACGCGGCCGCCGAGGGCGGCGTCGTCGCGATCATCCATCCCGGCGGCGCGGCCGAGGACGCGGAGGCCGCCCTGGCCGCCGACCGTCACGGCCTGGCCCTCGTGGCCACCGGTTTGCGCCACTTCCGGCTGTAACGAAGGTCCCGGTTCCGCCTGGGACCTCCGTCTTGTCCCACCTGGACCTTTCGACCTGTCTGATTCCTGGGCCTCGACTGCTAGATTGAGGCGATGAACAATGCGATGCGCGCGGCGTGCCTGGTCTTCTGGGCGGCCGGCGCGGCCCTGGCGGCCGATTCGGAGGTCTCCACCGGGACGGTCCGGCAGACCCTCCCCGCTCTCGCGAATGCAGCCGCGCAAGACGCCGAATGGACGGATTCGCGCGGCCGCATGCAGAGCGTTCTTGCTTCCGCCGCTTCGGGATTCGATGGAGCCGCGCAAGCGTTGCCGGTCGTCGCGCTCGGCGCGGCGGTCCCGGCCGCGCCGGCGCCGAAAACGCTGCTCCCCGCGCGCGCGCCGCGCTACGATCACCGCGTGGCCGCCGCCCAGCGCGAGCTGGACGCGGCGCGCCGCGCCGAGGGACTGCCGGGAATTCGCGCCGACGGTTTCTTCGGCCCGGCCACGCGGCGCGCCGTGCTGGGCTTTCAGGCCATTCACGGCCTACCCGCGACCGGCGACATCGACGCCGCGACAAGCGCCGCCCTCCTTTCACTCGGCCATGGCCTGGAAAAGCCTTCCGTCGTCGCATCCGCCCGCCCACCCGCGGCGCGACCGCCGCCGGTGCCGGCCTCCGCGCGGCCGTCTCCCCCGCCCGCACCGACAACTCCGCCGCCCGCACCGACGCCGATTCTGCAAGCGTCGCGTCCGCCGCGCTACGACCCGCAGGTCGCGACGCTCCAATTGGAGCTGGACGCGGTGCGCCGCGCCGAAGGCCTGCCGGGCCTGCGCGCCGACGGCTTCTTCGGCCCGGGCACCGGACGCGCGGTGTACGGCTTTCAGAGAATTCACGGCCTGCCCGCCACGGGGATCGTCGACGCCGCCACGCAATCCGCGCTTCTGCGGCTCTATCAGCAAATCACCGGCCTGCCCGCCACGGGAGCGCCGGACCTGGCCACCGACCGCGCGCTGGCGGTGGAGCGCGGCCGGACCGCACCCGACTATCCCGGCCGCTACTTCAGCGGCCCGGACTCTGATTTTCAACCGGACCGGCGCGAAAGGACGATTCACGGCGTTCTGGCGACCGTCTACACGCCGTATCTGGACTTGAGCGCGGCCCAACTCCACCGCGAGGGCCCGCCGGTCGACCGCTTCACGCACGCGATCTGCACTTTGGAGCGCTTCCTGGCTGGCCGCTGCCCCTACGTGTCGGTGGCCATCGACCGCAGCCTGGACGTGCCCGACGGCACGCCGCTCTTGATCCCCGGCATCGACCGCATCGCGGGACGGCGCGTGCTATTTCGCATCGTGGACACGGGTGCCGTGCGCCTGTTCCACGGCACCAGCCACATCGACGTGGCCACCGACAGCAACGAGTACGGCGGCCTGGGCTCCCGGATCACCGGCCGTGAGTTCACCTTGATTCTCCCCGAAGGCCTGCGCCCGCGGCGGCCTTGACGCGCGGCGCGACGACGGGCTAAACTGCGGCCGTGGCCATGCGCGAGCAGACGGCGGTACGCTTCAAGATCACCAGCACGACGCTCAGCGCCGTCGAGATCCAGACGCGCACCGGCCTGACTCCGGACGAGACCTGGAAAGTCGGCGACAAGCGCGGCCCGTTCGCGGTCGTGGAGAAGGTCCACGGCTTCGTGCTGGACTCCAAGGCGCTGTTCAACGCCACGCTCGATGATCACGTGAAGGCCATGCTCAAGCGCGTGGCGCCCAGCGCGCAGAAGGTCGGCGCGATCGCGCCGCAGTGCGAGATCGAGTTCAGCTGCATCCTGCATCGCAAGAAATCCCCCCCGCTGCGCTTCCAGCGCGACGACCTGCGCTGGCTGGGAGTGATGGGCGCGCGGCTGGACGTGGACATCTTCCTGCTCGAGGAGCCGCCCGCGCCCCGCGGCGGCGGCTTCGGCGCCGGCGCGGCGGGCACGGCCACGGAAGCGCCGAAAACCGGCTCCTAGTCCGGGATCTTCACGCCCCGGGTCTCGGGCGGCTCGGGATAGGTCAACCCCAGGCGGGACATGGCCTTGCGCAGGAGACGCGCCACGCGCGCGTCGCGCGTGGGCTTGTCGTCGGCGCCGACGACGCGCCACGGCGCCCACGGCGTGCTGGTGCGGGCGATGACCTCCGCGTAGACGCGGTGGAACTCGTCCCAGTGCTTGCGCGTCTCCAGGTCCGCCAAGGAGAACTTCCAGCGCTTGGCCGGCGTGTCCAGGCGGTCCTGCAGTCGCGCCTTCTGGACGTCCTTGGATTCGTGCAGGAAAATCTTCACGATCAGCACGCCCTGCGCCGCCAGCTCGCGCTCGAACTCGTTGATCTTGCGGTAGCGCGCCTCGATCTCCGCCGCAGAAAATCCTCCGTAGACCTGAGGCACGACCAAGTCTTCGTAGTGGGAGCGGTTGAACACGCCGATGATGCCTTTTTGAGGAAGCTGCTTCTTGATGCGCTCTAAAAAGTCCTGCCGGGCTTCCTCGGTCGTCGGCTTTTTGAAGGACGCCACCTTCGTCCACGCCGGGTTCAGCCGCAGCGGACGCTTGACCACGCCGTCCTTGCCCGCCGCGTCCATGCCCTGAAGCACGATCAGCACCGCGCGCTGCTTGGACGCCGCCAGCGCCTCCTGCAAAGCCATGACTTTGCGGCGCTCGTCCTTCATTTCGCGCCGCGCCTTCTTTTCGCCCGCCGTTCCTTCCACGGTGGAAATCGCGGAGAAGTCGATCGCCTCCCCGGGCGCGGCGGACGCGCCGTCAAAGCGCGCGTTCAGCGCCGCGGCCGCGGCCGACAGCGCGCGCCGCTGGGAGGCGGGCGCGGACTGGATCGCCCGGCCCAACGTCTCGATCGAGGAGGCCGCCGTCTCGGAATGCTTGCCGCCCGCGCCGCGCACCGCCGCGGCGAGCGCGGGCAAGGCCTGCGCGGGCTTGGCATCGGCCAGCGCGGACACCAACGCGGCGCGCGCGGCGGACGCCGCCGGCGTGGCGGCCGCGGCGGCGGGCGCGGCGGCCACCGTCGCGGCGAAGGCCGCCGAAGGTGCTGCGGCCCCTAGAGCCGCGGTCATCGACAACGCCTGCGCGTTCAACGCGGACACGAACGCGCCGTGAGGCACGGCCGGCACCATCGGCGCGGTGATCGCCGCCGACGCCGCGGCCGAAGCGGCCGCGCCTTGCGCCGCCGCCCCCGCCACCATCTGCGCCGACACGGGCCCCGCGCTGAGCGTCGCCGCCGTCAGCGACAGGGCCAGCGCCAGGATCTTCATGCTTTGAGGGTATCGAAAGCGCGCCGCCGCCGCCTGGGTCCTCCGGGAAGCCGCGCTGCGAAAAAAGACCTGGCCCGCATGACCGGACCGGCACGGTTGCTCCCGAATGAGGCGATATTTGGCGCAAGGGCCGGAAAAATTCAAGATAAACTCCAGCGCGCAGAAAACAGGCCTTGACGCGGATCCTTAATGGGGGCTACCCTGCTCTACTGAGCGGCCGGCTTACGGAGGCAGGCTTTTTCTCTTACTTTGCCTTTGTAACCCGTGGCGGGGCAGGAGTTGAGGCGCGAGTCGTGCAGTCAAATAGAACAACCATGAATATAACGATGCTGGTCGCTTCGACCTGGACGCAGAAAAGCCAATCATATGGGAGGACGCGCACTTTTCGGAACTATCGGTGGGGCACGCGTCAGGGCAAGCACACGTGGTGGGGCACGCATTGGAGAACGTTGCGGGGCACTGAGTTGTGTACGTCACTCCGGAACATGCGGTGGGTCACGGTCCGCGCCGCCAAATAGGACAGCTATGAATATCAGGATGTCGGTCGTTCCAGCCTGGACGCAGGCTAGCCAACAAAATGGGCGCTTTAGCTATGTTCGGAATAATTTGGACACGCGGCGGGGCGATCACCAGCGGAGCGCGTTTTCGGGCGATCGGTTGGTCACGCCCCGGGACATAGGGTGGGGCACGATCCGCGCAACCAAAATCTGAGACGTAGAAATCATTCGTGTCGATCGCCAACGCCAGGCCGCAGGCCGGTTTGCCAAGGGTGCAGGACCGCAGAAACGACTACTTCGTCGAGGACGACGACGACTCGTCAAGGCGCAGGTCCCAACACTCGTTGGCGTGCTTGAGGAGGTCGGTTTGGGTCTGCGCGCGGCGCACGAAATCCTGGACTTCGGGCGACTTCCAGGCGGCCCCCACTTTCGGCCAGGCGGAGGCCAGGCTTTCCGTCTTCAGGTCGGCGACGGCGAAGGGCAGGGCGTTCAAGAGCTTGGCGCGGCCGTTGGGCACGACCAGCACCATGGACTGCGGGCTTTCGGCGCGGGTTTTCATCTCGTGCTGGATGCCCCAGGGGTAGACCGCCAGGCGCGGGCCTTTGAGCGCAGCGGCCGCGGCCTTCAGGCCCAGCACCGCCTCGGCCCAATCCTCGTCGGAGCACGCGAGCGCGTCCCAGGCGTGCGCCGCGCGGCCCAGGCGCATCATGGGGCCGGTGACGAAGGTGCGGATTTTGCGCTCGGTCGCCTGCTCGTAAACGGCGACGGCTTCCTGGACGTTGAACCGCGTCGGGATGAAGACCAGCTCGGGCTCCAGGCCGCGCTCCACCAGGCGGCTGATCGCGTCCCAGGCGGGCTTGTAGCCGGAGCCGGGCCTCAGTTTCTCGTGCGTGGCCGCGACGGCGCCGTCGATGCTGATCTGCACGCAGGCGATATTCATCGCCCGGAGGCGGTCGCACGCCGCGTCGTCGAGATCGAGGCCGTTCGTCTCGATCTTGATTTCAACGCCGCCCCGCGTGAGCGTCTCGAATATTTCCCAGACCCAGGGAGAGCTCATCGGCTCGCCGCCGCCGAACGCCACGTACGCGATGCCGTTCTCGACGATTTGGCGGGTGAGCGACAGCGCCTGCGCGCGATCCATCTCGTCCTTCCAGACGAAATCCGCGCCGGACTCCTCGCAGCAGTGGAGGCAGCGGCCGGTGCAGTTGTTGGTCAACTGCCAGGCAAGAAAGAGGGGGGCGCCGTAGTCGCCCACGGACGCCCCCCTCCGGTGCATCACGTGAACCGGATGTAGGGCTGAGCCATCACGCGCTCGGAAACTTCCTCCAAGGAGGGCGTCTCCCAAGCGAGCTTCGGCTGAGCCTTCGCATCGGTCACGGTCTTCTGGTCGTTCATGACTGCTCCTTTTTTGCCGGTCAGACCATGGCCGGCAAATCGTGCGAGATGGAGTCCAGAGGAACCCACGCATTGGCCTTCGCCGCGAACGCGGGGTCCGCGGAAAGGCGCTCGAGGGCGTTGCGCACGCGCGGATCGCTCCACGCCTGGCGGTAGGCGTCCCACGCCTCGAGAAACGTATGACGGACGACGTCGGTGCAGGTGAACGGCAAGGCCGCGAAGACCTTCACGCGGCCGTCCGGCAAAATGAGCAGGGTGCCCGAAGGCTCGATCTTGCGGCCGAGAAGCTCTTCTTCCATGGAAAACGGAAGATAGCAAAGCTCGATGGGAGCGCGACACCCATCCAGCATGGAACGAAACGACGCGTACTGCTCCGCGCTCGGCTCCAAGCGATCCCACAGCTTGGCGGCCGTTCCCAGGCGCATCAGCTTGCCGGTGTTGAAGCGGAACGCCCCCAACTCCGCCGCGAGCTTGATCACGGCCTCGGCCTCGTGGATGTTGAGGCGAGTGGGCGCGAACGTGATCTCGAGCGGCAGCCCCGCCGCGACGACGGCGCGGCAGGAGGCCAGGACCTTGGCCAAGTCCCCCCCGGGCCGCTGCCGGGCGAACGTTTCCGGCGTGGCGCCGTCCAGGGAAATCTGGACCGAACGGACCTGCAGGCCCTGGAGCGCGCCCACGTCGAAGTTCATCCCGTTGGTCTCGATCTTGAGCAGGACGCCGCCGTCGGACAAGGTCCGGCACACCTCGGCGAAGTGCGGGACCAGCGTCGGCTCGCCGCCCACGATCATCGCGTAGGGGACCCCGGCCGCGGCGATCTCCCGCGCCAGCTTCAACGCGCTTTCGCGCGACAATTCATGCGGCAGGGCCCGGCCCGGTGCTGAGTCCGTGCAGCAGTGCAGGCAGGCCAGGTTGCAGTCCCGGGTGAGCTGCCAGGTCACCATCGTCGGAGCGCCGAAGGAGTCGATGCGCATGTTATTTGCCGAACGCCACCGCCAACGCGAACACGGACGTCGCAAGCGCGTAGCACTGCACGATGCGCATGACGGCCGGAACGAACAGCCGCGGCGTGTCCCAGGTGTCGCGGCCGGCCTTGAGGCTGGCATACCAAAGCGGGAGGCCGGCGGCCGCGGCCAGCACGGCGGCGCGCGGGAAGACGCCGGCGACGGCGCCGATCACCGCGACGCAAAGCCCGAGGGCCGAAAGGGCCAGATACAGATACCGACCGTTTTTGCGGCCCAGGCGCACGACCAGATTCTTCTTGCCGACCAGCCGGTCCTGATGAAAATCCGGGATGTTGTTGACGACCGCCAGGGACATGATGAGCAGCCCCGGCACCAAAGAGGCCAGCAAGGCGCCCCAGGAAAAGCGATGCGTGTGAAGCTGGACGGCGCCCAAAGTCATCCAGGGTCCGTAGGACAGCCCGATGACGGTCTCTCCCAGGCCGCGGTAGACCCAGCGCACCGGCGGACCCACGTACCAGACGGCGGCGGCGCCGCCGAGCAACGTGTAGAGCACGATCGGCCAGCCGCCGCGCCAGGCCAGGAAGAAGCCGATGGCCGCCGCCAGAGCGAACGCGGCCACGCCCAAGGGGAACATCCACTCCGGGATGTATTCGTCGGCGTCCGGGTTGAACACGCGGTCGGTGCCCATCTTCGCGTCGAAATACTCGTTGAAGCTCTCCACGCCAACGACCGACAAGAATATCCCGAGCAGACCCAGCCAGAACACGCCCGGACGGAACGTCTTCTCCACGCCGTAGGCCCACGCCGCGCCCAGCAAGTAGGGCAGGAGCCCGGCATAGAGGAAAAACCGGTAGCGCACGACGGACGCGACCTTGAGGATGAGCCCCTGGCCGTCCGGCGCGTGCGGCGCGGTGAAGACGTCCGTCATTTTCCGCCGACCTCCTCCCACTGATGCAGGCGGGAGACGATGTTGGGGTCCTCGGCCAGGCGCTCGATGAAAGTGGAGACGCGCGGGCTCTTCCACGCGGTCTGGAACTGCGCCCAGACCTGACCCAACGTGTCGGCGCGCAGGTCGCCGCAGGTGAAGGGCAACGCGTTGATCAGCTTGACCTTTCCGTTGGGCAGGATGATGAAGAGCGCGGCGGGATTTTCCAGGCGGTAGCGCAGTTCGTCCAACAATCCCATCTCGTGGAAGTAGACGCGCATGCGGCCCTCGTATTGCTTCGTCTTCTCCTTGAGCGTGGCGAAGAACTGCGGGTAATCGGCTTCGTCGGGGGCGGTAATGCCCCAGGTGCGCACCGCGTTGCCGGTGAACATCAGCTTGCCGGTGTAAAAGGAATAAGCGCCGATGTCGTGCGCCAGATCCACCGCCGCCCCGATCTCCTTGATGTTGAACTTGGCGGGCACGAAATTGATCTCGATGGGGACCTGCGCGTCGCGCAGGTTCTGGATGCCGCCCAGCGCCTCTTCAAAGCGCCCGTGCACGCGCATCTTGTTGAAGCTCGCCGGACTCGCGCCGTCCAGGGACACCTGGACCGCCTTCACGCCCAGGTCCTTGAAGCGCCGGCAGTTCTCCGGCGTCAGGTAGTGGCCGTTGGTCTCGATCTTGAGACCGACGCCGCCCTTCGTGATCCGCTCCACCATGCCGAAGAAATCCGGGCGCACCATCGGCTCGCCGCCGGAGAAGGACACGTATGGAACCTCCGCCTTGACCAGTTGGTCGATCACCGCGTAGGCCTGCTCGGTGGTCAGCTCGTCCTTGAAGGCCTTGCCCGGGCCGGACTCCTCGATGCAGTGCAGGCAGGCGAGGTTGCACTCGTTGGTGATCTGCCAGGCGACGTAGAGCGGCGCGCCCAGGTCCGAGGTGGCGGTCTCTTCCGGCTGGGCGGCGGTTTCGGTGGTCATGGGCGGCCTCGTTATTCGACGATCAGTCCTTTTTCCTTCAGCTGGGCCAGGAAGCCCGTCGCCTCGCCGGCCATCTTGCCGGAAGGGTCGTCGAACTTCGCCTTCAGCTTGTCGACCAACGTGGACGCGTCCGCGCCGGCCACGATCTCGCGGACCACGGCGGCGCCGGTGGGGCTGAGCGTGTAGACCTTCTCGGAACGCGTCTCGAAGAGCACCGCGCCGAATTTTTCCTCTCTAAACTTCACGAACGGGGCTAGTTTCATGATTCCCTCTTTATGGGCGCAGAAGCAGGCCTCGGCGTCCCAGGTCTCCCTCTGCGCGATCTCCTGCATCTCGGCGCGGATCAGGCGGCGATTGGCGGCCTCGCCGGCGTCGGCCTTGCCGGCCTCCGCCTCGTCAAGCGTGTACGTTCCGCTCGACCACGCCTTCTTGATCAGCGCCGCGTATGACATGGCTAGAATTCCCTCTTGGCCAGAAGCTCGATGAAGAACGCCAGCTCGGCCGCCTCGGCCTTGCACGGCAGCCGGCGCGCCATCGCGGCCATGGAGTCGACGAGCTCGCGGCCCTTGTCGCGCGCCTTCTGCACGAAGCCGCCGTCCTTGAGGAACTTCGAAATTTTCTCCGCGGCCTTCGGATCAGCGCCCGCCGAATTCCAGAGGGCCAGGAAGCTCTCCCGCGCCTTCGGGTCCTGCAGCGCGTAGAGGCACGGCAAGGTCAGGCGCCGGTTCTTGAGATCCTGGCCCTCGTCCTTGCCGGAGGCGCGCTCGGGCAAGGTGTAGTCGTGGATGTCGTCGACGATTTGAAGAAGGATGCCGGCCGCGCAGGCCAGCCGCGGCGGGTCGGCCTGCTCATGCGGGAACGGCGACAGCTCGGACAGCACCGCCCCGGCCCATTCGAACAGCGCGCCGGTCTTGCGCGAGCAGATGCCCATGTAGGCGTCGACCGAGAGGTCCACCGAGCCTTTGAGAAATTCCTCTTGAAGCTCGCCCACCGTCATTTCCCGCACCGCGGTGACCAAAAGCCGGGCCGCGCTGGGCGAAATGTCCACGGCCTCTTCTAGCCCCTGAGAGAACGCCAGGTCGCCCAGAAGAAGCGCCGTCGGGATGTTGAAGACCGCGTTCGGCGTGGGATAGCTGCGGCGCAGGGCGGCCTCGTCGACGCAGTCGTCGTGGAGCAGGCTCGCGTTGTGCACCAGCTCCAGAGCCCGCGAGGCGCCCTCCGCCTTGTCCTCCGGCGCGCCCAGCGCGCCGGCCAGCAGGAGGCAGAAGCGCGAGCGCAGCATCTTGCCCGGACGCGAGACGAAGGCCGCCAGCTCCGCGCCGACGCGCCCCTCGATGCGGCGCGCGCGGCTCTCCAGTCCCGCGCGGACCCGGGTCAGAGAATCCTCCACCTTCAGCAGGGAGATCGGCATGAGTTTCGATTATACCAAGTTCACGACATCGCCTTCAGGAGAGTCAAAACCCGCGGCATCACGGCGTTCTTCTCCTGCTGGGCCAGTTTTCCCAGCACGAAGTCCAACGTGCGCACCAACTCCAGAAGCTCCGCGGTCCGCTTTCGAAAGGCCTCGGATTCCTTGCCGTCCCCCGCCTCGCGCAGGCACTCCTCCAGAGCGCCGATCACCGGCTCGATCTCGCGCTTCTTGCGCTCGCGCGCGATGCGGCAGCACATGTTCCAAACGTCCTTCTCGCTCTGGAAATACTCGCGCCGCTCGCTGCCCACCGACACGCGCCGCACCAGACCCCAGTCCGTCAAGGCGCGCAGGTTCATGCTCGCGTTGCCGCGGCTGATCGACAGCGCGGCCATGATCTCATCGACCGACAGGGCCGCGTCCGAAGCCATCAGCAGCGCGTGGACGCGCGCCATCGTCTTGTTGATGCCCCACTGGGACGCCATCTCCCCCCACGTGGAGACGAACCGCGTCCGAGCCTTCTTGAGCCCTTCGCTCACCGTGTTCTCATACTTTCAATATATTCTGAAAGTATGATACAACGAGAACGGCTCTTTCGTCAAGACCCGGGAGGCGGCCCGAAGCGCTCGCGGTCCCCGCGGCGGCGCGACTCCCACTTCGCGCGCAAGGCGTCGAACTTCTCCTTCTGGTCGGGGCGCAGGAACGCTTCGATGCGTTCATGGTCGAGCTTCATCTGGGCCTCGAAATCCTCGCGGGCCTTGTCGTGAATCGCGCGCAGGCGGACCGCCGCCCCGTCGATGACGGCCCGGACCTGGACCTGCTGGACGTCGTCGAGCTTCAGCTCCCGGGTCAGGCGCGCCGCGATCACGGCGGGGCGCGGCGGCCGAGGTCGAAAGAAGCGTCCCAGCGCGCGCGCGCCGAGCGCGCCGGCCACGGCGCCCAGCAGGAACACGAACGCCAACGTTCCACGCTTCATGGGAACTCCGCGTTCAGCGCGCCGGCCGCCGTCTCGTCGGCGGACTTCGCCGTCCAGGCGTCGGCCGTGCCGCCGCCCGCCGCGACCAACTGAGCCTCCGGCGCAAGCTCCGGCCGCGCGGCCGGCCGAACGGCCAGGAACAAGGCGGCCAACGCCAGCGCGAACGCCGCCGCTCCGCGCCGCGGGGTGGACAGCAGGGCGGACAAAAACGCGGCCTCCGGCGACGCCTCCAGGCGCGAGCGCACGGCCCGCGCGAACGCGTCCGTCTCGCGCGCCGAGGGCGCGCGCGTCGTCCGGCGCGCGGCGGCGTCGATGACGCGGTAGCGCGCGCGCAGGGCACGGCAGTCCGCGCAGCCTTGCAGGTGCCCGTTCAAGTCCTCCGCGTCCGCGGCGGTCAGCCTTCCGTCCAGCGCGTCCGACAGCAGGTCGTTATATTTTTCGTGGCCCATGGCTACCTTCGCCGGCGTCTGCGGCTTCGACGCCTCCCCCCCCCTGCAAGTGTCGCAGGCTTTCGACCAGGCTGCGCCGCGCCCGACGCAGGCGCGCCTTGACCGAATCCACGGTGCACTCCAGCGCCGCGGAAATTTCCTCGTAGTCCAGCCCCTGCGCGCGCAAAAGCAGCGCCGCCCCTTGGGACTGAGGCAGTCCGGCAATCAAGCGGTGCACCTCTTTGAGCTCGTCCGCCCGGTCCGTCGCGACGGCCGGCTCCGCGCCCAAACTCTCGCGCGGCTCCCCGGAGGCGTCCAGCACGGCGTCGAGAGGCACCGTGCGGCGCCGCGCGCCATGGCGCTTGAGATCCAGGCAGCGGTTCATCGCGATCCGGTACAGCCAGGTCGAAAAGCGCGCCTCCCCGTGAAAGCCGCCCAAGGACCGGTGCGCCTTCAGGAACACGTCCTGCGCGGCGTCGTCGGCGTCCGCGGAGTTCTCCAGCACCGAGAAGCACAGGCCCGCCACGCGCGCGTGATGGCGCCGCACCAGGACCCCGTAGGCGTCCAGGTCCCCGGCGCGGGCGAGCATCACCAGCTCCTCATCGGTCGGTTCGGCCATAACGGCGGGCGGCTCTGTTTCGACGCGGTGTTCGGCGGAAGTGTCGCGCCGGAACGGGTCGCAGACGTGGTCAGCCGCGGCTCAGCCGATCAGCCCCAGCTCCCGCCCCACCTTGCCGAACTTCTCCAGCGCGAAATCCAGGTCCTTGGTCGTGTGGCCGGAGCTCACGATGGTGCGCAGGCGGTCGCGGCCGCGGGCGACGATGGGGAAGGTGATGGCGAGCGCGAAGACTCCCTCGTCGAAGAGACGCGCGGAGAACTCCTTGGCTTTCTTGGTATCGCCGACCATCACCGGCGTGATCGGAGTCTGCGAGGCGCCCGTGTCGAAGCCGAGTTTCTTGAGGCCCGCCTTGAAATGATGGGCGTTGTCCCAAAGCTTCTGGATGCGCTCGGGCTCGGCCAGCATCACGTCGACGGCGGCGGCACAGGTGGCCACGACGGAGGGCGGATGGGAACTGGAGAAGGTGAAGGGGCGCGCGACGCTGATCAGGTAGTCGATGAGGCGGCGTTCGCCGGCCACGTAGCCGCCGATGGAGCCGACGGCCTTCGACAGGGTGCCGATCTGGATCTGCACGCGGTCGGACAGGCCGAAGTGCGCGGGCGTGCCGCGGCCGTTGGGGCCCATCACGCCGGAGGCGTGCGCGTCGTCGACCATCACGAACGCGCCGTATTTCTCGGCCAGCGCCACGATCTCCGGCAGGGGCGCCACGTCGCCGTCCATGGAGAAGACGCCGTCGGTCACGATCATCTTGCGCCGCGCCGCGCGCGCCTCGGGGCTTTGCAGGATGGCCTCGAGCGCCTTCATGTCCGCGTGCGGATAGATCTTGCGCGGAGACTTGGCCAAGCGCGCGCCGTCGATGATGGAGGCGTGGTTGAGCTCGTCGGAGATCAGGAGGTCCTTGTCGCTGGACATCAGGCTTTGACAGCAGGCCACGTTGACGGTAAATCCCGACTGGAAGACCAGGCAGGCCTGGGTCCCCTTGAAGCGGGCCAATTTTTCCTCAAGCGCCAGATGGATGTCCTGCGTGCCGATGATGGGCCGCACCGCCGCGGTGCCCACGCCGTGGGAGTCGACGGCGGCCTTGGCCGCGGCCATCAGCTTGGGGTGCTCGGTCAGGTCCAGGTAATTGTTCGAGGTGAGGTTGACCACCTTCTTGCCGTCGACCACCGACACCGGCGCCTGGCGGCCCGTCAGCACGCGCAGGCGCACCAAGCGATTTTCGTTCTTGAGCAGCGCGATTTCCTCGTCGAGGAAATCCATCACGGCGGAGGTGGAGGCGTTCATAGGTCGATTATAGCGAACGATAGGCTAGAATGGACGCCGATGAAGCGCCTGGACGCCGCGACGCTCGGCCTTCTGGCCCTGTGCGCCGCCGGACTGCTGAGCGGGCTGGGACGTCTGCCCGCGCTGACCAGCGACGAGGCCTGGGTGGGCCTCTACGCCGGCCGCCTGGCCGCGCGCGGGCTGTTCACCCCGCACGAGATGAACACCTACACCGGCCCGCTGTTCGGCCTGGCGATCGGCCGCGTGTTCGCCGCACTCGGCGCGAGCGTGCGTTCGCTGAGGCTGTTCGGCGCGGGCGCCAACGTGCTGGCCTTCGTTCTGCTCGCGGCCCACCTGCGCCGCCGCGCCGGCGCCGCCGCGGCCGCGTGGTGGGCGCTCAGCCTGGCCGCCAGCGTCTACCTTCTGCTCAAGTCCCGGCAGGCCTGGGAGTGCTACGCGCTCCAGCCGCTGCTGCTGGCGCTGACGTTCTGGGTGCTGGACGGTCCCGCGTCTTCACCGCGCGCGTTCGCGCTGGCCGCGCTGTGCGTGGTCGGCGCGTCGAACCACTTCATTTACCTGTCGATCCCGCTCAGCCTGTGCGTCCTCTACGCGGTCCGCGCCCGGCGCGGCGAGCCCGGAGCCGCCGACTGGCTGCGCGCCGCCGCCTGCGCGCTGGGCGCGGGCGCGATCCTGTTTTTGGTCAAGCCGCGGCTGACCGACGCCGCTTGGAACGCCCAGCGTGTTTGGGCGGTGCCTTTATTTTTTGCCCTTCCTTTTTTTTCCGCCGCGGCGTACGCCGCCGGGACCTGGGAGCGGCCACTTCTGCGCCTTCTGCCGCCCCGCGCGGTCGCCCGCGTCGTCGCGCTCGGCCTTATCGCGTTCGCGGTCTGGCACGGCGTCCCGTTGTGGCAGGCGTTGTCCGGACCGACGGTTTGGAAGCGCACGTTTTCCTGGAACGCGCCGCTCATCCTTGACGTGCCGCTGTGGCTCTGGGGATCTTCGGTTCTCGCCGTCGCGGCCTGGCGCGCGGCCCGCGCCTGGCACGGCCGCGAGGAACTCACCGCGGCCGAAACCACGCTGGCGCTGTGGCCCGCGGCCTACGCCGCGATCTTCATTCTGTTTCGCAACACCTCGTCGTTTCGCTATTACTCGTTGATCCAATTCCTGACGCTCGCGTCCGCGGCCGCGGGCCTGGCGCGCCTGCCCCGGCCGGACCGGCGCGGGGCGGCGGCCCTGGGGGTCTGCGCGGCGATCGCCGCGCAGGCCGCATTCTGGCGCGAACTGCGCGTCCCCGCCGACCGCCGGCCGCTGCGCTTCAAGATCGGCTGGCACGCGGAGAACTCCCTGGATTTCGCGCGCAAGGACGCCCTCTTCGCGGCCTTCGACGCCTCCGGCGCCTGCGCCATCGGCCGCCAGCAGGACAGTTTCGTGTCCATCCCGCTGGACTTCCACCACTTGATGAGCGATCCGCGCCCGTGCGATCCGGCGCTCACCTTCACCGCCGTCCAATGCCCGGACTGCGCGCAGGCCCCCTTCTTCCGCTGGAGCGTCGGCCCGGCAGAGTCCGCCCCGAACTAGCGCCGGTTCAAGGCACGAAGACGACCTTCCCGCAGCTCTTGTCGGGAGAGGTCATCGCGGCGAAGCCCGCGGCGTAGTCCTTGAGCGGGAAGGTATGCGTGACGATGGGTCTCAAGTCGATTGCTCCGGAACGGAGCAATCGATCGGTCTTGTACCACGTCTCGAAGATCTCGCGGCCGACGATGCCGTGCACGCGCACGCCCTTGAAGATCAGGTCGTTGGCCCAGTCCAGCTCGATCTTCTTGGATGGGATGCCGAAGGCGGTGATGCGACCGCCGCTGCGCACGTTCTTGAAGGCCGCGGTGATGGCCGCCTGCGCTCCGGACATCTCGCAGACCACGTCGAAGCCGTCCTTGACCTTGCCGGCCTTGATCGGGTCCTCGTCCGGCGAGACCACGGTCGTGGCCCCCATGCGCAGCGCCAGCTCGGCGCGGTATTTGGAGCCCTCGACGGCGACGATGCGGTCCGCGCCGGAGGCCTTGGCCACCGCGATGCTGAACAGCCCCTGCGGGCCGCACCCGGACACCAGCACGGACTTGGCCGCCACCGGTTCGACCAAAACGGAGTAGACGGCGTTGCCGAACGGCTCGAACAGGGAGCCCAGGTCCTTCAACGAATCGTCGGAGTGCTTCCACGCGCAACGCGCGGGCACCACCGCGTAGTCGCCGAAGCCGCCGGGCCCGTCGATGCCGATGATCTTCATGTCCCGGCAGACGTGGCGCTGGCCGTTCTGGCACTGGTAGCACAGGCCGCAGAAGATGTGGCTCTCGACGGAGACGAAGTCGCCCTTTTTAAAGTCGCGTGCGGACGCGCCCACCTCGGCGACGGTCCCGCAGAACTCGTGGCCGAAGGTGCTGGGCGTCTTGAAGCGCTCCGGCGCCCAGGAGTTCCAGTTGTAGATGGGCAGGTCGGAGCCGCAGATCGAGGCGCGGTGCACCTGGATCAGGACCTCGTCGGGCTTGACGCGCAGATCCTCGGCCGACGCGTAATCGGCGCCGGGCGCGGCGGACTTCTTCAGGAGAGCTTTCATTCGAACATGTTCCTCGCCACGAACAGCAAATTCTCCTTGCGCTCGCGGATGCGCCGGTAGAAGTAGGGAAACCAATGCGTGCCGTAAGGCACGTAGATGCGCACGGTGTGACCCTTGCGGGCCAACTCCCGCCAGCGCTTGGGGCGCAGGCCGTAGAGCATCTGGAGTTCGTAGTCGGACTTGACCAGGCCCGCGGCGTCGCAGGATTTCAGCGCGGCTTCGATGCGTGCGTCGTCGTGCGTGGCGAACGCGGGCAGAGGCGCGCCGGCCAAGATGGCCGCGCACTTGTCGTAGTTCGCGTTGACGTCCTGCTTGGACGGGAAGGCGACGTCGGCGGGCTCTTTGTAGGCGCCCTTGCACAGGCGTATGCGGACCTTGCGCGCGACGGCGTCGCGGCAATCGGCCTCCGTGCGGCGCAGGTAGGCCTGAAGCACGACGCCCATGTTGGGGTATCGGTCGTGCACGGCATAAAACAGATCTAAAGTCTTTTGCGTCCACGCCGATCCTTCCATGTCGACACGCACGAAGTTCTTAAGCCGCGCCGCTTCCTCCACGATGCGGGTCAAGTTCTCGCGCGCCAGCGCCGGATCGATGGCCAGGCCGATCTGCGTCAGTTTCAGCGACACGTTGCAGTCGACGCCGGTGTCGGCGATGCGGCGCAGCATGGCCAGGTTCTCCTGCGCCGCGGCGAGCGCCTGCTCGCGCGTGAGGCTGTCCTCGCCCAGGTTGTCGAGCGTGGCCTTGAGTCCGTCGGCGTTCAGCGCGCGCACCGCACCGATCGCGTCGTCGACGGCGTCCCCGGCCACGAAACGGCTTGCCAGAAATGTGAGGGCTCTCATCGGCGCGATTCTAGCATTCCGCGCGTAAAAAAACGCGGAACCGCGGTCAACGCCTACGCCGCTTTCAGCGCGAACAGGGCCCAGCCGGCGAGAAACAGGAGCCCGCCCAGCGGCGTGATCATCCCGAAGCGGCGCTCGCCGGTCAGCGCCAGAAGATACAGGCTTCCGGAAAACAAAGTGATGCCGCCGGCAAAGCACCACCCGGCCTTGTCCGGACCCCGCATGGCGGCGAGCAGAAGCAGGGCAAGCGCGTGGTAGGCCTGGTAGCGCGCGCCGGTCTCGAAGACGGCCAGCATCTCCGGCGTCAGGCGCGCTTTCAGGCCGTGCGCGGCGAACGCGCCCAACGCCACGTCGAGGAACATCAGGCCGCCGCCCAGCCGGGCCCAGAACGCCGGGCTCACAGGGACTTCCAGAAGGCGGAAAAATCCTTCGGCGGCTCGGCGATGAACTCGGCCGGACGTCCGGAGGCCGGATGCTCGAAGGCCAGCCGATAGGCGTGCAGCATCAGCCGCGGCGCCCGCGGCGCGCCGAGAGCGGGCTTGTCGAACTCCGGGTCGCCCATCACGGGATGGCCCACGTGGGCCAGGTGCGCGCGGATCTGGTGCGTGCGCCCGGTCAGAGGGTGGGCCTCCACCAAGGTCGCGGACTTCTTGCGCGCGACCGGCTTGAAGGCCGTCTCCGCGGCTTTGCCCAGCGCCGTCACCACGATCCGGCGCAGGCCGGGCGCGCGGCCGACCGGCGCCTGCACGCGCGAGGCCCCGCTCATCGCGCCGCGCGCGATGGCGCGATAGGTCTTGTCCATGGCCCGGTCCTTGAAATCCGCGCACAGCGCCGCCCAGGTCTCCGGGTCCTTGGCCACGACCAGCACGCCGCTAGTGGGACGGTCCAAGCGGTGGACGATGCCGCAGCGCGGCGTGCGCGCCTTGAGTATCGCTGGACGATAGACCTGGAGAAGCGCCGCCAGATTGTCCTCACTCTCGGCGCGCGCCGCCTCCGGACGGGTCAGCCACGACGCGCCCAGCGGGTGCATCAGCAGGCCCGAGGGCTTGTCGAGCACGAGCAGGCGCTTGTCCTCGAACAGGACCCAGGACTCGAAATCGGACGCGGCGTCGGGCGCGCGCTCGGGAAGGTCCACCGTCACGCGCTCGCCCTCGGCCACGCGCGCGTCGGGCGCGCGATTCTCTCCGTCGACCCGCACGGCGCCGGCCTGCACCAGGCCCTTCAGGAACCCCCGCGAGTAGCCCTCCAGTTCGGCGGCCAAAAAAGCGTCCAGGCGAGCGCCGCCGGTCTCGACGCGCAGTACGCGCCTCACGCGGGCTTCCGGCGCAGCGTCAATGCCGTCCCGGCCGCGACCAGCGCCACGAGCGCGACGGCCTGCGACGGCGAGAGGCCCAGCACGTTCGCGCCGCGGTCGTCGTCGCGCAGGATTTCGATTAAGAAGCGCGCGGTCGCGTACAGGACGACGTAGAGAAGGAACGCGGAGCCCGCGCGCCAGCGCCCGTCGCGCACGCGCGCAAGGCCCACGCGCGCGACCACCCAGGCGATGCCGGTGTTGGCCAGCGCCTCGTAGATCTGCGTGGGGTGCCGGGACGGGTCGCCGGCCAGCGGAATGCCCCAGGGCAGATCGGTGTGGCGGCCGTAGCAACAGCCCGCGGCCAGACAGCCCAGGCGGCCGATCGCGTGGCCGATGGGCAGGGCGACGCCGAAGTAGTCCGAAAGCTTGGCGAAGTCGAACTTGTGGCGGCGGGCGGCGATCCAGCCCGCCAGCGCCGCGCCCGCAAAGCCCCCGTAGAACACGAAGCCGTAGCGCACGTCGTGCCAGAGCACGGTGACGTCGCGCTCGACCAGCGCGTAGCCCAGCTTGCCGCCGATCAGCGCGCCGCCGAACAGCCAGTAGACCAGGTCCCAGAACGCGTCCTCGGACAGGCCCATCTCGCCCCGGCGCTTCTCCAGCCACCAGATGGCCGTGGCGTAGCCCGCGGCCACCAGCACGCCGTACGTCGACAGAGTAAACGAGCCGATTTTCAGCAGCGTGGGGAACATCGCGACCTCCAAGCCAGAACGGCGCCGCCCGCCGCGATCAGGCCCAGGCCCGTCGCCTGGCCGGCGGTAAGCCCGAAGCCGAAGGGCACCGTGTCGCCGCGGTAAAATTCCAGGAAAAAACGCTCCGCGCCGTAGGCCGCGAAGTAGGCGGCGATGACCAGGCCGGGCTTTTTGCCCTCGGTCTTGACGAGCAGGCGGTAGAGCGCCAGCGCGATCAGCGCGTTGCCGAACGCCTCGTAGAGTTGGGCCGGATGCAGGGGCACGCCCAGCCAGTCGGGCCGCACCTGTGAGCGCGGGTCGCGGAAGACCACCGCCCAGGGCACGTCGGTGGGGCGGCCGTGGCAGCAGCCGGCCAGGAAACAGCCGAAGCGCCCGAACACGTGCCAGAACGGCGCGACCACGGCGATGTGGTCGAACAGGCGCGCGGCGGGGATGCCTTTCCAGCGGCACAGCGCGTAGATGCACAACGGCACGCCGGCAAACGCCCCCAGCACCGAAAACCCGTGCGAGCCGGAAAACGCGGAGCTCCAGAAATCCGCCGAGAACGGCCGCGTGTAGACGAAAAGGTAGAAAAGCCGGCCGCCCAAGAAGCCGCCCAGCAGGATCGCGTCGACCAGCAGCCAAAACTCGTCGTCGCCTTTGAGTCCCGCTCTGGCCGCACGCGTCTTCAGCCACCCCAAGGACAGCACCCCGCCCAGCACGATCATCGCCCCGTAGCCGTAGAGGTGGAACGGGCCGAGGGAGAACAGCAGGGGATGCACGGCTTACTCCGCCTGGCCGGGCGGCGGAAAGCGGTATTCGATCTCGCCTTTCTTGATATAGCCCAGGTCGCGGCGTGCGG
>JAJXVH010000012.1 GCA_021782205.1 bacterium
CGATCTCCCTGAGCCTGCGCCTGCGCGTGGCCAAGCGTCCGCCGCGGGCCGCGCCGCAGCCCGCCGCGGCGGCGGCAGACCGGGCCGGCCTGGCCGGCTTGTTCGTCGCGGGTTTTTGCGGCATGGCGATGGAGGTGGTTTGGATCCGCCTCTACACGCCTTACGCAGGAACGACGATCTACGCGTTCGCCTCCATACTGGCCGCGTATCTGACGGCCTCGTTTGCGGGCGCGGCGCTCTATCGCGCCGCGGCGCGCCGTGGCGCGGCGGCGGCGGCCGTGGAAATCGCGTGGATCGCGGCCGCGCCGCTCAGTCTCCTGCCTCTGTCGACGGCCGATCCCGCCGTGCCGATCCCGGGCTTTTTGCGCGCGCTGGGACTGGTCCCGTTCAGCGCGGCGCTGGGCGCTCTGACGCCGGCGCTGGTCGACCGCATCTCCGGCGGAGAAGGAGAAACGGCCGGTCCGGCCTACGCGGCCAACCTCGCGGGCTGCGTTATGGGTCCGCTGGCGGCGGGCTTCCTGATCCTGCCGCGTTGCGGCGAGCGCGCGGCGCTGGCGCTGCTCGCGGTGCCGCTGTTCGTCGCGGGAGGTCTTGCGGCGCGGGCGCGACGGCGTCCTTTGGCGGGGCGCTTCGGCGCCGTCGCGGTGTGGGCGGCGGCCGCGGCGCTGGGCGCATTGTTGCCGCTCACGACGTCGACATATGAAGAGTCCGTCGCGGCGACGCGTCCCGAGGCCCTAATTCGTCGGGACTACCAGGCGAGCGTGGTGGCCGCGGGCCGCGGTCTGAGACGCTTTTTGCTGGTCGACGGTCAGCAGATGACGATCCTGACGCCGATCACCAAGGCGATGGCGCACCTGCCCGCGGCGCTTCTGGGTCGCCCGCCGCGGCGGGCGCTGGTGATCTGCTTCGGGATGGGCACGACGTTCCGCTCGCTGGTGTCCTGGGGAGCGGAGACGACGGCCGTCGAGTTGTCGCCCAGCGTGCCGGGCCTGTTCGTTTTCTACCATGAGGATGCCGCGCGCGTGCTCGCCGCGCCCGGCGCCGAAGTGGTGATCGACGACGGGCGGCGTTGGCTGACGCGCTCGCGGGAACGCTTCGATCTGATCGCGGTCGATCCGCCGCCGCCGCTGGAGTCGGCGGGGACGGGGATGCTGTACTCAAAGGAGTTTTACGCGCAGGTCCGTGGCCATCTGACGCCGGGAGGCCTGCTGTCGCAGTGGATAGTGGAGCCTCTGGATCCGGCGACGCGGGCGTCCTTCGCTCGCGCCCTGCGCGAGTCTTTCCCTTACACGCGGGTTTTTCGCTCGTTTGTCACGCGCGAGGCTTGGGGCTGGCACGTGATCGCCGGTCTGCGCCCCATCAGAAAAGCCGACGCGGCCGAGCTTGCGCGACGCCTGCCGCCGGCCGCGGCGGCGGATTTCGTGGAACTGGGCCCTGAGAGCACTCCGCGCGCGCAGTTCGCCCGGCTACTCGCCGGAGAGACCACTCTCGACGCGCTGGCGGCGACGCCCGCGCCGGCGCTGAGCGACGACCGGCCGATCAACGAATACGACGTGCTGCGCCGGACGTTTCCGGCGCTGGCGCCGTGGCTGCTGCGCCGCTGACGCGGCTCAGGAACATTTCGAGAAGCCGCAATCGTGGCAGGTGGGGCCGGAACAGCCGGACTCGAAAGAGACGTTCGACGAGTAGCACTTCGGGCAATGCTCGGCGGCGGCGGGCGCGGCGGGAGCCGGGACGGCGCTTTCTTCGGACAGCCAGCCGGTTTTCTTCAGGTGCGCGCGCAACGCGATGGCGATCGCGTGCGGAATCGAATCGACGCGCGAGGGTCCCAGGCCGATGGGCCGGTCGCCCTTGACCGAGTTCAGGTGCTTGACGAGGTTCAGCGGGTCGCCGCCCTCGGCCAGGTATTTCGAGATCAGGATGCCGACGAGCGCCGTCAGGCCCGAGATCTCGGTGCCCAGCGGAGGGATGTTCGTGAACAACTGCAGCGGCCCGCGCTCATCGTAGTCCACGTGCACGTGCAGGGGGCCGTAGCCGGTCCGGATCTGGAAATATTCCGAGGCCAGCCCGAAGGACGCGGCGGACTCGCGGCGCTTGGACTTGGTCGGCGCGGGCGCCAGGTTGAGCACCTGCTGGGCCTTCGAGCCGTCGCGGTAGACGGTGATGCCCTTGCAGCCCAGTTCGTAGCTCAGCAGGTAGGCGCGACGGATGTCGTCGACCGTCGCCGTCGCGGGCATGTTGATGGTCTTGGACACGCCGTTGTCGACGTGGCGCTGCCAGGCGGCCTGCATGCGCACGTGCGTCTCGGCAGCGACGTCGTGGGCGGTCGCGAAGGCGCGCTGAACGCGCTCCGGGACCTCGGCGATGCCGCGCACCGACTTGTGGTTGGCGTCGATGCGCCGCCAGAGAGCTTTCTCGCCCAGCCCGAACCAGTCGTGGGCCGCGGCGACCTCCCGAAAAAGCGGGTTGGCCTCGAAAAACACGTCCTTGTCGTCCGGCGTCGCGCCTTTCTTGACGGCATCGAGCGCCTTCGCATTGTAGCGCGTGTAGGCGATCGCGAAGAAAGGCTCCACGCCGCCGCCTTGGATGCCGGCGGCGATGGCGATGGTCCCGGTGGGCGCGATCGTGGTGCGCGCGCAGTGACGCGGCAGGCGCGCCTCTCCGCGGAAGTGCGGGCCCTCGGGATCGTAAATCGAATCTTTCCAATTGGGAAAGACGCCGCGCTCGCGCGCGAGCGACTCCGAGGCGTCCAGCGCCGCGCCGTTGATGAAGGACATGACTTTTTCGGCCAACGTCAGCGCCTCGGTGGAGTCGTAGCCGAGCCCGAGCTTGGCCAACGCCTCGGCCCAGCCCATCACGCCCAGGCCGATGCGGCGGTTGCCCTTGGCCAGCTCCTCGATCTCGGGCAGTGGGTAGTTGTTGACCTCGATGACGTCATCGAGGAAGCGAACGGACAGCGCGACGGCGTCCTTGAGGCGCGGGAAGTCGAAGCGGCCCTTGAGCGTCTCGCCGACCACGAAATTGGACAGGTTCAGCGAGCCGAGGTTGCACGGCTCCCACGGCAGGAGCGGCTGTTCTCCGCAGGGGTTGGTGCTCTCGATCTGGCCGAGCGCGGGCGTGGGGTTGGAGCCCGAGGCGTTGATGCGGTCGAGCACGACCAGGCCGGGGTCGCCGGTCTTCCAGGCGAACTCGCACATCGCGTCGAAGACTTCCTTGGCGCGCGCCTTGCCGGTGATCTCCCCGTCGCGCGGGTTGACCAGGTCGTATTCGGCGTCGGCCAGCACCGCCTTCATGAACGTCGCGTCGACGCCCACCGACACGTTGAAGTTTTCCATCAGGCCGGGCGTCTGCTTCATCTTGATGAAGTCGAGTATCTCCGGATGGTCGTATTTCAGGATCGCCATGTTCGCGCCGCGGCGCGTGCCGCCCTGCTTGACGACATCGGTCAGAGTGTCGAACAGGCGCATGAAGGACAGCGCCCCGGACGCGACGCCGCGCGACTTGAGCACGGCGTCGCCCGCCGGGCGCAGGCGCGAGAAGGAGAAGCCCGTGCCGCCGCCGGATTTCTGGATCAGCGACTGGGCCGACAGCGCCTTCATGATGCCCTCCATGGAGTCGGGCACCGGCAGGACGTAGCACGCCGACAACTGCTGAAGCTCGCGGCCGGCGTTCATTAGAGTGGGCGAGTTGGGCAGGAAGTCCCAGTGCGACATCAGGGCCAGGTAGCGCGCGGTCCAATCCTCATGCAGGCGGCGCGCCTCAGGCCGCACGGCGGCCGCGCGCTCCAGGTTGGCGATCAGTCGGCGCAAATTGGCTGTGCGGGATTCGGAGTCGGCGCCCGAGTGGTAGAGCCGCATCACTCCCGCGGTGGCGGCCGCGCGCGCGGGCACGGGGACCTCGCGCCGCTCGACGTCTTCGAAGACGCCCCAGGACTCGGCGTCCGGGTGGAACAAAAGTTCGGCCAGCGCGATGTTTCCGGCGACTCCCGCAAGCCACGCCGAAACCGTGGGCGCATCGCGTAGGTATTTGTCTCGGATCACTTTGAGCTGATTTTCAGAGGTCGTCGGCTTTCCTGACGTTCGCGTCTTACGCTCGCTCATCGTTGTCTCCCGCCGTTGGATTCCAGTGTAACAGCCCGCCGAGGCGCTTGCCAGGCTTGCCTGGGCCGGTGAGCACGTCTAATGCAATGGAGCGGCCTGGCGGCTGGAATGTTGCTAAAATGCGTTGCGCGGAGAGTGGGAACGAGTGCACGACATGACTGAAAAAAATACGAAAAGCGCTCTGGCGGAATTTTTTGCACACGACCATGACGCGCTCGACGTCCACCTGGATTTGATTGATTTCGACGACCCGTCCAGCGCTTTGCCCGCCCTGAGCGAATTCCATCGGCGTCTGGAGCGGCACATCGTGTGGGAGGAGGACGTTCTATTTCCGGCCGCGCGCCGTGTCGCTCCCGGCTACATCGATGGGCCGATCGACGTGATGCGCCGAGAACATCGTGAGATCCGCGCGCGTAAAGCGGAGGCCCTGGAACGGTTGCGCGGCGGCGACGGCGCCGGCGCGCGCGAGCGCATCGGCGTGATGCGTGCCGTGATGAGAGAACACACGGCCAAGGAGGAGCGAGTGCTCTATCCGCTCTGCGACCAGCTTCTCTCCGACGCTGAGGCGGGCCGTATTCTCAGGCTGCTGGAATCTTCTCCGGCCTGAGCGCGGCGGCACTCCGGCGGCGTCGCCGCGCTAGCCCGCGGCGGGAGATCGTCTCCTGCGTGCCGCAGGAGCAGAGATAGACGCCCAGCGTGCGGCAATTCTTCGCGGCAAACAGCAGAAGCTGGAGACAGCTCTCCAGGCTGCGCGCGGTGGGGCGCCAGAGCAGGTGAGTCGACTGTGCGACATCCTTGGGGCGTTCTCCTTCGGCCAGTACGCGCTCGTTGTTCTCGGCGCACAGGAACAGCTCGTGAATGTTGAGGTGCGGCACGCCCAACGCGTCGAGATCCAGGACCATAGCCTTAAGCTTGGGCATGTCCTCGGGCACGACCGGAATTTCGACGGCGACTTCTTCGAAAATCTCGCGCGCCCGCCTCACCGGGGTCAGATCGTAGTCGCGGGCCGCCGCGTCGAAGCGGATCGAGTCCAGGCCCGCGTCCTTCAGGCGGCGCAGCAGCGCCGCGTCGGCGCGGTCGCCGTTGGTGTAGAGGTCCACGCGCGGCGGCTGCGGCATGGCCTTCAGCGCCGTCAGGATGGCCAGCACGCGTTCCGGAAACAAGAGCGGCTCGCCGCCCGACAGGCCCACGCTACGCAGCCCGAAGCGCGCGACGATCTCGGGCGCCTCGCTTGGCGTATCGATGGGAATGCCGTGCACGACGAGTTCGTCCTTGCGCGGCTTCTGATTGAAGCAGAAGAAGCAGTCGCGCGTGCACAGTCCGGTGACGTACAGGTTCGTGCCCTTTCCGGCCAAGCACGGCTTGCAGCCGGCGGGCAGTCCGCGGGTAAACAAAGTCATGCTGGCCGCGTCGCCTCGCACTCCGGCCACGCGCAGAAGTGCGAGCAAGGCCTGGACGCGCTCGACCTGCTCGGGTTCCGGCTCGATGCCGGGCGCGACGGTGGAACGCGCCGCGCGGCGCGCGTACCACGACAGGTCGTCGTTTTCCTTGAGGCTCACGCGGCGATCTTGATCGGGAGAGGCTCGAAGCGCGCCTGGAAGAAGCGCAGGTGTTTGGGCTCCTTGACGAAGCGCAGTCCAGGGAGGCTCGCCCTGCGGCGGTGGAGCGCGCCGATTTCGCGCGCGACGTAGTCCAGGTGCGTCTGCGTGTAGACGCGCCGCGGAAGGGTCAGGCGCACGAGCTCCAGCTCCGGGTGGCGGTTGCCGCCCTTGGCGTCGCGGCCCGCGGAGACGACGCCGCGCTCCATGGCGCGCACGCCCGTGGCCTCATAAATCCACGCGGCGAGGGCCTGGGCCGGCAGTTCCTCAGGGCCTAGATGCGGCAGGAAGGCGTTCGCATCGACGAACACCGCGTGGCCGCCGAAAGGCTTGACCACGGGCACGCGCTCGGCTTCCAAGCGCGCTCCCAGATAGGCGACTTGCGCCAGACGGTGTTCGATCCACTCGTCTTGGACCATCTCGCGTATGCCGACGGCAAGCGCTTCCAGGTCGCGCCCGGCCAGGCCGCCGTAGGTGTGCAGGCCCTCGAAAAGCACGCACAGGTTCTGGGCCTTTTCGCACAGTTCGGCGTCGTGCGTGGCCAGGAAGCCGCCGATGTTGACGTAGGCGTCCTTCTTGGCGCTGACCGCGATCGCGTCGACCAGCGCGCACATCTCGCGCAGAATGACCGCGACGGGCTTGCCGAGATAGGCTTTCTCGCGGGCGCGGATCATCGCGGCGTTTTCCACGGCGCGAGCGCCGTCCATGACCACGCGCACGCCGTGGCGGCGGCAAAGTTCGGACGTTTTGCGCAGATTCTCCAGGCTGACCGGCTGGCCGCCGGCCATGTTCACGGGACAGCCGACGGCGACGTAGGCGACGTTCTTGGCACCGACGCGTTGGATGAACGCCTCAAGCTTTTTGAGGTCCACGTTGCCCTTGAACGGCGCCTCGTCTCGGGGATCGTGCGCCTCATCGACGATGACGTCCTCGAAGATGCCGCCGGCCAATTCAATGTGCGCGCGCGTGGTCGTGAAATACATGTTGCCCGCGACGTACTGCCCAGGCGTGATCCAGGACTTGGACAGCAGATGCTCGGCGCCGCGCCCTTGGTGAGTCGGGACCACGAATTGGAACCCGTAGACGTCGCGAATGGAGGCTTCCAGGCGCTCGAAGCTGCGGCTTCCGGCGTACGCCTCGTCGCCGACCATCATTGCCGCCCACTGCGCGTCGCTCATCGCGTTCGTGCCCGAGTCCGTCAGCAAATCGATGTAGACGTCGCGGCTGTTAAGAAGGAAAGTATTCCAGCCTGCGTCCTTGAGGCGGGCTTTGCGCTGGGCCTCGGGGAGGAGGCTGATGGGTTCGATCATCTTGATCTTGTAAGGTTCGGGGACGAGGGGGATCTCTTGCATGAATGTTATGTGTAGCAACGGCATTGCCCGCGTTGAGGGCCGCAATTTTGACGAGAGTGTCCGGCGATGTTTCGTTATGGTATAACGCCGTAATGCTCAAGCCGATCGCGGTGGTTGCGGCGGGCTCGGCGGAGAAATGTCGGAGTTGAGCCGCTGGCGTTCGGGCGTGGCCGGGGCGGCCGCATTGCTCGCCGCGTTGGCGTTCTTGCCCGCCGCGTACGCGTCCGACCTGAGGGGCTCCGCCGATGACGCCGCTTTTCTCAGAGCCGCGCGCGGCGTGTTGTGGTCCGACCACGTGGATTTACGCGGCGACGGCGGCTGGATTCTACGCACGTCGGGACTGGATGAAGGCGCGGTCATCCGCGTCTTGATCGGAGCGCTGGGCAGCGCCAAGACCAGCCAAGCCGTTGAAGCCGCCGCGCTTTTGGGGGAGATCGGTCCGGACGCTTCCGCGTCTCTTCCTCGCCTCATCGACGAAGTGCTTTACGGCAAAGACGCCGACCGCCGCGCCGCTTGCGCCCGCGCGCTGGGCTTCGTCGGAACCGTCGATGGCTCGGCCATCGTTCCGCTCCTGTCGGCGCTCAGAGATCCGGACCCGTTCGTGCGCTTTTCTGGAGCGCGCGCGCTGATGCGAGTTGGAGGACGTTCCGCGTTGGTTCGGGCCGCGCTGGAATCCGCGCGCAAGGACGTCGATGCGCGCGTGCGTCTGGCGGCCGGCGGCGCGGCGGCCGCGGGGGCTGCCGCCCCTCCAGCGTCGGCGCAGGGGCCTTCGAACCGCCCGGCGGTTATCCTTATTCTCGGGGAAGGTCTGGGTTGGGGGCCACTACAGCTGCTGCACGATGAGCTTGTCCTTGAAGGGGCTCCTTCCGCGCTGGGGGATATGCTCGCCGAAGGCCGCACGGCTTACTGCGAAACGACTCCTCTGGGAAACCTGGTGGCCGAGTCGGGTGCGGGATCCTCGGCGTTGGCGACCGGGCGCAAGACGGAAAATCACAGGCTGTCGGAGCTGGCGGACGGCGAGCGTCCGGCGACGATTCTGGAACTGGCGCATCGCGCCGGATGGGGAACCGGCCTCGTCTCGACGGGCCGAATCACGCAGGCCGGGCCGGCCGCTTTCCTGTCGCATTTGAGGGAGCGCGACGACGAGTACGAGATTGCGCGTCAATTTGTGGACTCTGGAGCGGAGGTGATGCTGGGCGGCGGGCGCGGACGCTTCACGCCGTCCGAGTTGGAGCGCGCGGAGTCGGAAGGCTACGAGGTTCTTTTCGACGCGCGCCAGCTCGCCTCGCTGCCGCCGACGAGCCGCGGATTGCTGGGCCTCTTCGCCGATGGAGATCTGCCGTACGCCATCGATCGCGACGCGAACCGCCCCGGAAGTTTTCCGAAGCTGGCCGACATGGAACACCTTGCGCTCACGCGGCTGTCGCGTGACGATCGGAGTTTCGTTCTGGTCGTCGATTCGCGGCTGATCGATGAGGCCGCTCACTATCACGACGCGGCGGCCGTGCTCGCGGAGATGAGGGAGACGGACCACGCGGCGAGAGTCGCTCTTGATTATCGTCGTACGCATCCCGGCACCCTGATTCTTGTGACGAGCAATCATGAGACCGGCGGCTATGGGATGGAGTATCGCGCCAACACCGCCAATTGGGGGGGAGGAGAGCAACTGCGTCGCATCGCGGAACAAACGGCGTCATTGTCGTCCCTGTTGAGTGAAGCACACGCCCGGGCGGGGGCGGGCGGATTGCCGGGCGCGGCGCAGATACGCGAGGTCGTCACGCCGCATCTCGCGGGCGACGTCGTTCTTCGCCCTTCCGACTGGGCGGCCGTCGCCGCGGCGCTGACCATCGGTCCCAAAAAGCGTCCATTCTCCTATAGCCCCGCCGTGCATGCGCTGGCGCGGGCGTTGGAGCCTTACTACTTCGCGAGTTGGGGCACGGGAACGCATTTGAGCAACCCCGTGCCGTGCTTCGGCGTCGGTCCGGGGAGCGAGCGTCTGCGGGGGATGCTGGACGACACGGAGCTATTCCAAATCATGAAGTCCGTTTTGGACGAGGCCGCCGTTACCAATAGCCATGCGAACGCAGCGCCTTGATCAGGGCGGGAGAAGCCGGCTCCGGCCTACCGACGACGCCGGCGTCGACGTCGCGGATGTGGCGCAGCAGCCGTTGAGTGAGGTCCAAGGCCTTCTCCGGGTACTCGTCGGCGCGGTCATGCGTCTCGTCCGGATCATTTTTTAAATCATAAAGTTTCGCGGTTCCAGACGATTTGTCGTAGACCAGCTTCCATCCATCGTGGCGAAGCGAGAACTTTCGGGGGCCTGCATCCATCGTCCCCGCGACCGCGAAGACGTCCCGCCGCGTTGGGCGTCGATCGACGGACAGCAGTCTCAGCGGTGCTCCCGAAAAAGCCGGTTCGGCGGGAAGCCCGGCCCAGTCGAGTAAGGATGGAGCCACATCGATGAGGCGGACGTCGCTCCTGATTCGGCCGGGGTGGACGTCGGGCAGCCACGCGAGCAGGGGCACGCGCAGCGCGCGATCCGATAGGGACGGCGCGCCTGGGGCGCCGGCGTCGGATGTCAGGACCACGATGGCGCGACGCAAAGTCCCATCGCCGTTCCAGCGCCGCCAAAGCGTCCCAAATTCCAAGGCCGATTCGGGGGAGCTCGCCGAGGCACGGAGGAAGAGGAAGAACGGCTCATCGCGGTGGGAACGCATCCAGCGCGAAGATTCCTCGAAAAGGCCGTGCAATGTTGCGGTCGCGGCGGCGTTCTCGTAGTGGTCGAATCCGGCGGGCGCTCCCAGCGCCGGACCGACGGTAAAAAACGCGGTGGCGTAGCCGTCGCGCCGGAGCAGCTCCGGGAGAGTCGCCGTTCCGGTCGAAAAAGCCGTGCTTCCAAATCGGACTGGGCTGGACGGAACGTAGGCGGATGTCAGCAACGACAACGCGTTCGTCTCCTTGCTGTCGCTGGGGACGAAGCACTCATCGAAGCGGACGGCGCGCGCGGCTGCGGCGGACGGAGTGGGCTGTCCGGCGTCGAGTCCATCGATATCCAAGAGGATGAGGTCTCGACGGACCTCCGCCCGCGGCGCGGCGGCGCACGGCCAAGCCCAGAATACAAGCGCATGCAACGCGGTCGCGAGTGTCCAGGCGCGGCGCGTGATCCGGGAGGGCGCAAAACAAACAGAGGGCGTGATATGGATTTCGTCCATTCGGGTCACATGGCCTGTGGGTGAAGCGTGCGTAAGCACGAGCGTGCGAGTCGCATCAGAAGACTCCGCGTTTTCGTGGCCAGAATGCGATGGCCGCGGATTCTGATTTCATTATAGCCGTCTCCCATGATAAAGATGCGGTAACCGCGAGTCCGGATGTCTTGGGTCAAGTGTTCTTTTTCGACAGAGAGCTTGGCGGAGGAATTATTGTTGCAGGATGTGTGCCGGTCCGGGCTAAGTCGTCCGGCCATTGTGTGATAGCCGTGTTTCCGGAAGGGCGTGGAGTCGTAGTATAAAAGTCGGACGGGTGTTGCCTCGCTCCATCGGGATGTCGAAGCGACGCTTGAATCTTCGCGTCCAACGCAGGGCCCGGTCGTCAGTGTCCGTGACGACGGTAAAACCGATCGGGTCGGGATTTTGCTTTGTGATGCGGGATAACCTCTCGGCGCGCACCTCGGACCGGATAAGGTGTTCGCCGGACTGCACCAAGTTAGTGCCGAACAAACGCGGATCACTCCGGCGGGCCGTTTCGTGCCCGACGCGCCTGGGGAGAGCGGACAAGCACCGAATGTCGGCCATCTCTTGCTGGGGATTGATGAACAGTGCTTTCATGGCCGTAGCCGCGTGCGTGCGCCGGGATGGCGGTTGCGCGTGTCCGGAACCGCGCGCGGTCGTGGCGGTCCGGTGGGGATGCGAGAACGGCCGTTGGGCGGACGTATCATTGGATCGAATTCCATCGAGGACTTCCGTTCTTTCGCAATGACCTTGCCATTCGAACAACGCGCTCCGACTTTTCGGCTCCTCGTTTTAGAGGGGGTCATCGTTTTCGCCCTCCTTTTCATGACGCTCCAAACGCTTTTCGGCGTCTGCCGCTTCTCGATTTTCCTGGCGCGCGACCTTGATCGCGCGCGACTTCTCTCCGCGGGCCACCTGATTCTTTTCGGCCCCGAGGCCTCCGGAGGCGGTCATTTGCCGGGCAGCTTCTATTACTTCCTGCTGGCGGCGCCGTTGCGGCTTGGATTTGGTTGGAAAGCGACCTGGCAGTTGCAGATCGCGATGATGTCGGGCGCGTATTCGGCCCTTTGGATTTTTTTCCGAAGACGCTTCGGCCTCTTCCCCGCATGCTACGCGCTTTTCTGCGCGAGCTTCTTCAATTTCGCAACGCTTCTCTACGGCTATAATGCCGGCTACACCCCGCTCTTCACGGTCGCCGCGCTGATTTTGTTATGCCGAGCGTTTGATTCGGACTGCGAAGGACGCGGCGCGGCGTGGCTGGGTTTTTGCGTGATCTGCGGTCTCGGGATACAACTGCATTACACCTTCCTGCAGGTATTCTTGTCCGGTGTGATCCTTCAGGCAAGCTCCCCGAGTCTCAAGCTGCGCCCTCTGCCATTAAGGAAATTCTCAGCGGGGTTGCTCTCTTTTCTCTTGATGTTGCTGCCCTATGCCGTTTGGCTGGCGGGCGCGCGCCTCTCCAGGCCTATTGGACAACAGGTGTTGCCGTTTACTGGCACGCAGGCCGTGAACGTGCGGATTATCGCGGCTCATGCGCGCTTTGTTCTCGGTTGGCTTCCCGCCTCCGTGCTGGCGCGCCGCGATCTGGGCCTGATTCCGTTCGAGGCGTTGCTGCCCGCGGCGGCGGCCATTCTCTTCTGCGCGACACAGCAGCCGGAGCTCGGTGACGAGGCGGATGCGGCGCGCCGTAGCTTGGCCGAGACGTGCGTCAAGGTCTTGGCGGTCGCGTCCGCCGCGACGCTGTTTTCCTTCGGACTGGCGCTGGCCCTGATGCCGATCCGCTATGCGGATACTCCCAGGCTTTGCCTGGACCTCCTGGCCGGTGCCGTACTCGCGCGGCATGACGCGCGCTTGAGGCGCGGTGCGTTCTATCCGGTGACGCTTGCGGGCGTTTGCCTGCTCACCGCGGCCTGGCATGGGATTTTATGGCCGGGCTGGATGCGCGCGCTCGACTTCCGGCAGACCGCCTTCGCGGTGGTCTTGGGAGCGATGCTGGCCCTCGTCGTCTATCTTAATCGCACGGCTCCGCCATCTTTTACCGAGCTCTTCACGGTACTGCTGGTTCCTTTGGTGCTGTCCTTGGCGGTCCAGGATGCATCCGCGACCTATGCGCGCTATGATTTCCCGGGCGTGTCCGACTTGGAGGCCATGTCCCGAGAAATCTACGCGCGAACCGGCTGGAGCTATGACGAAGCCAGGGTGAGGATTTTCTATGTGAACGTGCGCGACGTTCTGACGCCCGCCTATGTTTATCGAGACATCGAGGCGCGGGCGCGGCCGCCTGCGCCGAGGACCGCGGCGGCAAAGTTCGGGGCCGACGGCTATTTCGCGGCGTTTCTTGCGGATGATCCGGATGCTGAATCCGCCATTCTGCGCCCGCGTGATTTAGTTTTAAGCCCTGGAATCGTGCCTATGCTGGCGGATGCGATCAAGAGAGGCTCCATCCAGCTTGGCACGCCGGCGGCCGCCGGTCGCTTCGTTCTTATCCCATATAAAGTGATGGACACGGAACACCTCCCGCGTTATTTTCACAACAGCTCCGAGGGCTATGCGTTGGATGCTCTTGCCCCGGGCTTTCCGGAGGCGCCGGGCCAGAGGACCTTCCGATTCCTATTCAACGATTGCCCTCAGCACGCCGCGGCCTGCGATGTCGCCGCCGATGTGCGTTTGCGCCCGAGAAAGCGCGGTCATTGGAACGTCGATGTCGTCTTCTCGGGGCAGCCGCTCACGCAGGCCAGCGATGGGGTCAACATGATGTGGCTCGAGACCTTGTCCCATCCGTATTTTTCGGCGGCCTGTCGCGGGCGCGAACGGCGCGTTCTTCTGGCTGATTCTTTGGGCATTCACCCGTCGCGCTCACGCAACATGAACGGCGATCTTTTGGGGCCGTACGCGCGCTCTTTCGACGTGGATTGCGGCGGTCCTCCTCAGTTCGTCACCGTCGGCTACGAGTCCGCTACCGCGTTTGTCATGACGCGCGCCCTTGAGCCGCGATTGAAGGCGCGCGCTCTCTCCGCACGGATGAACCCGTGACCTCGGTACCGTACGGTCGCTCGCAAGGGCAGAGCGCGTCGCGTGGGAGTCGCCCCGGCAGGCGTGTCGCCTCAAAAGGCTCGATGCTCCGCTCTTGGCGGGCGAAGGATATCACCACGTGCATCTGATCTCGTTCGTGTTTGCCTGCGTGTCGAGCGCGCTGCGCGAGGGGACGGCACACGGAAGGGGGGTCCGTTCTCGCTCACGTGTGAGATGCCTGCGCTGGCGTCTTGCGGCCGTAATCGTAACGGGATTTGGCTCGGTTTGCGCCGTCGATGCGGCGCAGGCCCCGAGGATCAGCACGGACGTCGTTCGCATCGGCTATTTCCACGGCGGACGCACGGCGGTGTTCTATCGAACCTGGGTCTACGGTCAATTCGCGCGGGACGGCGTCGACATGGAGCTTGTCACCAGGAATAAGGGGCGCCGTCGTTATGGACCGATGCTGGATTTGACGGCGCCTGCAAATAGGAGGATTCGCCTCGATGCCGGGCTCACGGGCATAGGAAAAGCAACGGGCCGTGAACTCCTTCAGTTGCTCGTGGACGGAAGGATTGACGGAGCGACCATCGGGGAGACGGCGTTCATTTTGGCGGCCGCCAAGGGGCTGCCCATCGTGGCCGTCGCGGAATTAGGCCACGATGCTGAAAAAAACCCGGCGCACGCCCTCGTGCTGCGTCGAGGGATAGTCTTGGACGGGCCAGATTCGCTGCGCGGCCTGCGGTTGGCGGCCCGGCGTTCCTCGGGTGGCGATGCGATCGTGCTTCAGGAATACATGTCTCAGGTGGGGCTCGATCCCACGCGCGATGTGATAATCAGATCCGACGTCTCCGAAGAGAACATGACCCGCATGATCGCGCGCGGCGAAATTGACGGTGCGTACGCGCACTTAAACGCGGTGCGGGATTGGATTCAAGATCGGCGTTACCCGGTCTATATTGCTCGTAGGCTGGACTGGATCAATCCCGAAATGAGCCAGGGTCTTCTGGTATTTTCTCGAAAATATATAAAACAAAATGGGCCCATCGTGCGAAAAATTATCGCGGCATACATGAAGCGCATCGCGACCGAAAATGAAATGAGTTCCATAGAGCGAAGAAGAAGTGATGCCCGGGGACTCCAAATAGAAATCGATTACCAGGGGATGCATTATCCTCAATGCGATCGGATGCCCCGCGTTCGATCGGGGTTGCTATATCAATGGGAGCGGCTCATGATCAAGCATGGCGCGTTGAATCGGAGAGTCGACCTCGCGCCTTATATCGACGGCACGTATCTCGAGAGCCCTCCGGCGCAACGAAACAGCTTGCTTCCTCGGCCGAAGGCCAACATTTCGTTCTAGGGGCCAATGACGCTAAAGAGGGCCGTGTGGCGGCTATAGTGTTGCATCATAGGTGCGACGGTGTTGCCGTTGTGTGGAGCTCAGGGAAAGATTATTGTGAAAATCCAGCATATTGCGGCAATATTGTTGTCCGCGTCATGGTCGGCGGCGCAATCCACTCCTCCCTCCACGCGCACCAAGACGACGAATGTGTCGGCGGACTCCTCCGCCATTCTCGCCGCGGACGATGGTTGCCGCGCCGGGCATTCGATGCTCCTGAGCATTGCTCAGCGTCCAGCGGCCCCGGCTGATCCGTTGAAGAAGCTCATCAGCACGGCGGTGTGGGAAAACGTTGGATTCTATCAGGCCTGCCGTGCGACCGCATCCCATTTAGACGAAAGCAAGCTGTGTTCGGAACTGGGTGGGATGCCCGAGAGCGCGCGAGAGTGCCGAGAGATTGCGGGCTTTACGAACATGGTCTGGGCCGAATTTCGCGGAGGCGACGCTCAGGCGGCTTGTCTGCGCTATACCCTGCGCGGTGAATCGGATGCGCGCGGGGGCGGCAAGCGGGCCAGTCGTGCATTTCATGAAAAGAGATGCGGGGTCTTGGTGGCCGCGCTCAAAGAGGGCCGGGGCGCTTCCGTGTGCAACGAGCTCTTATCAAAGAACCTAATCCCGCAACGCAGTGCCGTGCAATGTCCTCTGTGGCTTTCCTACTGGGCCGGAAGCGCGCGCGTTTGCGAGGAAAGATTGCCCGTTGCCCTTCGGAGCAGCTGTCGGATGAAAGCGGAATTTCTTTCCGCTGTGCAGTCTCGCAACACGGCTGATTGCCTTGCCTCGCCGTTATGTACCGCGATGTCTGGAAGCGCGGTTGGTTCTTGTTCACCGTACCTGAGCAGTGCGGAAAAAAACTTTTGCGCTGAAGTGGCGCACGCGGCGGATGCAATTAGAAGGCAGTTCAAAAAAAAGCAGCCGATGAATAATATCGGACCAGCTCTGCAGAAGACGATGAAGGCGATCGATAAGAAGAAAAGTCCGTAGGGATTCGCCTGCGGCAGGAGAAGCAAGTGAGCGCCAAGTCCATCATGGAACTGAACGTGGACGCACGGCTCTATCCGCTGGAGGCCGTACAGGCGGCTGCGTATACATTCACGGACAGGGTGTTCGTCAAGATCGCTATTCGCGGCGAAAACGCGTTCACGGTCCGGCTGACGCCGAAGGAGGACTGCGCCGCTCCCCATCTTCTTCCGGACCTTTTTGAAAACGAACTTCTGCATGAGGCGTTGCGGCTCAAGATTTCACGTGCGAACCAAAAAATACGCGAGTATGTCGTGACAAAAGCACTCGTCAGCGCCCAGGCGCCTGCTTCGGCGCCTGCGGCAGCGAGCGAGGGCTGTCCGGAGTGCCCGCCCCAAGCGGAGAATCCGCCGCTCGATCCCGCGCTTGAGAGGGATATCGCGACGCTGCTTACGGAGATTGAAAACGCAGGAGCGCCTGGCGCGGATCCTCTCGGCGTGGCTGTTTCCTGGGAGGAGAAATACGAGGAGAAGGCGGCCGCTGTCGCGCCGGTTCAGCACAAGAGCGCGCGCAAAACCGGTCGGAAGGCGAGGTCCGCGTGACCCTCTCGTCCGGCGTCGTCGATCCTGCGCGCTACGACGCGGCGCGCGGCGGATTCCTGCGCTTTCGACGGCACGGGGCCGGTTATCTCATTACGAACGATTTCGGTCGCTACGCGTTTCTAACCGAGACGGAATTCTCGGCTCTTATCGAAGGGACTCTTGACGAAGCGGGCCCTTTATATCGTCGCTTATGCGAAGAGGGGTTCATCCGCGACCGGATGGATTTTGAGAAATTAGCGGCCATCTGGAGAAAGCGCAATCTCTTTCTGTGGCAGGGGCCGAATTTGCATGTGGTGGTGACGACGTTGCGTTGCAATCATCGTTGCCTTTACTGTCAGGCGAATTCGGTCGATATGAAGAGTCACGAGTGTGACATGAGCCTGGAGACCGCGGCTAAAACCGTGGAGCGAATATTTGAAACGCCCAGCCCGACGGTTACCATCGAGTTTCAGGGCGGCGAGCCGCTGGCGAACTGGCCGGTTGTCGAATTCATCGTCGACCGCGCGCGGGAAAAGGCCCGTGAGACCGGTAAAGCCGTGTGGCTTAACCTCGTCTCCAACCTGAGCCTGCTCGATGATGCGAAGTTGGCATTCTTGCTTAAGAACAACGTGAGCGTCTGCACGTCGCTGGATGGTCCGGCCGATCTTCATAATCGCAATAGATTGTTCGCAGGCGGCGATAGTCACGCCGAGACGGTGCGCTGGTTCCGTAAGATTCACGTGAAGACCGAGGGGAAGGCGTCCCGCATCGAGGCCTTGCTGACGGTCACCCGATTCTCTCTATCGCGGCATAAGGACATTGTCGACGAGTACGTCCGTCTCGGCTCGCGGGGAGCGTTTCTTAGGAGCTTGAGCCCGCTGGGCATGGCGGGCGAGTTGTGGGAAAAAATTGGTTATAGCGCCGATGATTTTCTGAATTTTTACAGGCAGGCTTTCGATTACATCCTGGAAGTCAACAAGCACAAGCTGTTCGTCGAGCAGACGGCACGCATCTTCCTGGCGAAGATACTGACCGACGAGGATCCGAATTTTCTTGACCTGCGTTCGCCGTGCGGCGCGGGCGTGGGGCAGATCGCCTACAATTACGACGGCGGGGTCTATACATGTGACGAGGGCCGGATGTACTCCCGCATGGGCGACGAGTCGTTTAAGATCGGCAGCGTGCATGAGGGCACCTACCGTGAAAGCGTCGAGCATCCGGCGGTCCGTGCGCTCTCAGTGGCTTCCTGCTTAGACAATCAGGTCGATTGTTCGCGCTGCGCGTATAAGCCCTATTGTGGCGTCTGCCCCATCCAATGCTACGCCGAGCAGGGCGATATCATGGGTCGCATGCCGACCAACAGCCGGTGCCGCATTCATAAGGGTATTCTCGACCACCTGTTTGAAAAACTGCGGGACCCTGAAAACGAGAAGATATTTCGTGAGTGGCTACGGCCGAGAGAAGAGCCCAGCGCCTATCAGAGGCTGTAGGCGCGCGGCAGGGGGAGCGTTTGAGCAAAAATAAAAAGGGCTTGATACCGAAGGTGAAAAAAGACCTCGCGCGATTTCTCACGAGCGAGGAGGGGCAGATTCTTAAAAAAGATGTCCTGAAAGCCGCGACGGTGCTGGGAATATTGGGGGCCGCGATGCTTCATACGGAGGACTTGTTGGCTCAGGCCCAACACACCAACGCCATTCATAATTCAGGAGGCTCCGTGCCCATGCATGTCAGCCACAGTTCGCACGCGAGCCACGGTTCGCACGGCTCCCACGGCAGCCACGGCTCCCACGGCTCTCATGGCAGCCATGGCAGCCATGGGTCCTACTAGGAGACGTCTTGCTGGGCCGCCCGAGCCACGTGTTGAAAGTCATGAAATAATCTCCGGCACCGAGATCCTTCTTCGCACGACCACCGAATGCAACCAGCGTTGCCATTTTTGTTTCCTGCCCCCGGTCCGGCGGAGCTTTGCTTGGGAAGACATCCTGGGGGCGCTGCGTGAGGTTGCCCGTCGTCCCCAGCCTCCCAAGATTTTGACTCTCTCCGGCGGAGAGCCCACCGCGGATTCGCGTCTGCCGCGGATATTGACGGCGGCACGCCGCCTCGGCATCCGTCGCTTCGTTCTTCAGACCAACGCCGTCCGGCTGTCCGACGCCAGTTTGCTGGGTCGATTAAATCGCCTCGGTGTGGAAGGCTATGTCGTTTCATTCCATTCCCATAAGCCAGCGCGTTACGACGAGATAACGAGGAGCCGCGGACAATATTCGCGCGCGGTCGCAGGGATACGGCGCTTGATCCGTGGTCGATGCCGACTTACGATCAACGTGGTCGTCAACGCGCGGAACTATGAGGACCTGCCTGAATTGGTGGCATTTCTCGCGCGCCAAGGCGCTGGGAAGAACCGCGCGAAAGAACTCGACGTGTATTTCTCGATGATCAACGAAGCCGGCCATCAGCTCGCGCCGGACTGGGCGGTCGGCTTAGAGCGCGTCTCGGCGCCGCTACGCCGAGCGCTGGAGGTGTGCGATCAAGCGGGCATCCGTGTGGCTAAGTTCGTCGGCGGCAGCTGCTTTCCCGTCTGCCTGACGGCTCATCCCGAGCGCTACGCGTGTGAGCGCGCGTTGTCCCAGGAGCGGGTGCGCTACGCGGTGGCCTTCAGCGGTGCGTCCGGCGCGATCGGGCGCGCCAAACACCCGGACTGCCGCGATTGCGCTTACGATTCTCGCTGCCTCGGAGTTCCCGCGTCGTACGCAACGCATTACGGCGTGGCGGCGCTGCGCGTGGTGAAAATGAGTCCCTTATGCGCAACAACATAGTCGTTTTTGGTAAGGGAGGCATTGGAAAATCCACGATCTCAGCCAATCTGAGCACCGTCTACGCGCGGCAGGGGCTGAAGGTCCTCCATATCGGATGCGACCCGAAGCATGATTCCACCCTGGGACTGGTCGACGGCGGCCTTATTGAAACGTTCATGGAGAAGTATTCCCGCGTGTTCGGCGTGCGCGACCGCGCACAATTGAAGCCGGGGGACCTTCTGGTTCGGGGACGTCTCGGCATCGACTGCGTCGAGGCCGGAGGCCCCGAGCCGGGGGTCGGCTGCGCGGGCCGAGGCATCTCGCTGATGCTTGAGGCGCTGCAGGACTTGGGCATGCTGGAATCCGGAGGCTACGACGCGCGCATTTTTGATGTGCTGGGAGACGTCGTTTGCGGCGGGTTCGCGGCGCCGCTGCGCAAGGGCTTTGCGGAAAAAATAGTGATCGTGGTTTCCGAGGAAATGATGGCCCTCTACGCGGCCAACAATATCGCGAAGTCGGTAAAAACGTATGCGTCGAATGGGGTCTATCTGGCGGGACTTGTGGCTAATCTCAAGGACGGTGTCGAAGGGCGCGAGCGCATCGAGCGCTTCGCCTCGATCCTCGGCACGCGGGTCCTCGAGTACGTGCCGCGAGACGCCGCCGTTCGTGAGGCGGAGTACGCGCGCGAACGCACGGTCGTCGAGCGTTCTCCCAATTCTGCGTTCGTTCGGAGCCTTGAGTCCTTGGCGAAGAAGTTGCTGGCGGTGCGGCGGGAAGACTGCCCGATTCCCAAGCCGATGGACGACCGGAGGTTCTATGCCGACTGGTAAGACCGTCGACTCGCCGTCGGTTCCGGAGTCGACGCAAAGACATGTCACCGCCGGCCCTCGGGCGCGGGCGGCGTTTGAAATGCTACTGGGTCTGAGCCGGTCGATGGTGGGCTGGAGATTGGACGGACTGTGTATCGAGGGCGAAGTCGACGCGAGTATTCGTGTCGGCCTAACGAACGGACGCAGGCGCATCGCTTTTCATCTGTTGACGCCTGACTCCGGCGCAGTGCCGTTGAGCTCCGGTCATTTCACCCTGGCGGCGCAATATCCCGGTTCACCGGGCGCGCAAAAGCTCCTAAGCGCGTTTGCGGCCAGGCTACATGGTCAGAGGATGCACGACCTCACCCGCCTGATCTTGGGCGATGCCGACTCCTTCAGCCAACGCGTGCGGCCCGGGTCCGGGGGCGATCGTGTCAAGGTGCCGTGCATTGGACAGCCCATCAGCCTTTTGGAGGACGGCTGGCGCAATTTCTTTGCGGACCAAGACTTCGAAGTTCTGCTGGGCGTTCCGGTCTGTTCCACGGAGAAAACCGTGAACGTCGAATACGCGGACCTGGAGTGCTTCTATTCCCGCCCGAAGCTTTCCTTCGGCAAATGGACGTTTCTTGATTGGCCGGAGCAGAGCGACGACGGCGTGCGCGGCGTCGGCGGTGAAGCCGGAGGCGCCAACATCGTGGCCGAATTGGAGGAGCGTGACATGATCATGGGTACCGGCGAGCGAGCCGAAGCCCTGGTTGAGAGCGTCCGCGCGCGGGCCGAGGCCGGAAATTTTATTCTTTTCACGCATTTGTGCACGCCGATCGTGATGGGCGAGGACCTTTCCGGGCTGGCGCGCCGCTGCGAGGAGGCGGTCGGGGGAAGTGCTGTGCGCTGGAGCCAGAAAGACCGCGATGAGAACGACAACTTTGGAGCGTATTTTCGCGCGCTGGCGGAGAAGCCTGGTTTTTTCAAAGACCCATGCGATCGCGAAGCGGTCAATCTTTTCCACTTTCCAAAGCCGCTGCGGGACCGCGAACTGCGTCCGTTTCTCACGGAGTTGGGCCTTAAAATAAATGTCTGTGCTTTCCCGGATGTGAACTTCCCGGATCTCGAGCGGCTGCCGGAGGCTCTGTGGCAGGTGTTCTGCCAGAGAAGCTCCTACCCGACCAAGGTCCGGGAGATTCTTACCGGTGCCTCCCGATCGGTCGTCACCGTGCGCGCGCCCTACGGCGTCGAAGGCACGCGTGAGTGCCTTCGCGCAGTCGCGAGCGCGACGGGTAAAATGGGCGCCTTTGACGAGGCGTGGAGCGTGCGAATGCGGGAGTTCCTGCCCGCGTGGGACGCGTTGCGTGGCGAGGCGTGCGGTCTGCGGCTGGCGTTCGTCGTTTCCGAGGCGACTCTTCCCAGGCTTTGGACTCTGCGCTACGGACACGGAGCGCCGTTGGCGGCGATGGTCCAGGAGATGGGTTTCGGCGTCGACATTCTCTACTACGATCTTCATGGCGAACCGCCGCAACATTTTGAGTCGCTCCAGGATGCGCGCATCAGGGTGTTTCGCAGCCCTTGGGAATTACGGGAGGCCCTGCGCGACGATGACTTCCATGCCGTGTATTCGGACATCTTCTTCGACCGCCGCCTGAACGACGCGGGCAAAGCGCGGTTTGCAAGCAGAGATTTCGAGATGGGCCTGGAGGGCGCGCGGCGGACGCTGGAGCGGCTCCTTTCGGTATGCCATCTGCCGTTCTATCGCCGCTACGCCGAGCATCTTTCCGGTCCACGGGGAAACGATCGTGGCCTGTAAGATCGGCATGCGCATCAATATTCCCTATTTGCAGGGAGCCTACCTCGCGTTCAACGCCGTTCCCGACGCCTATTTTCTCGGCGACGGACCCAGCTGCATCTTCGACAAGGCCGAGCAAATCCACGGTCGCCACGACCTCTTTTCCACGTTGTTGTCCTGCGACAGCCGTCACCGCGTTCAGCACACAGGCGTCAACGTCTTTAATATGGCCGGCGACTGCGAGGGCGGCATCGCCGCGTCTCTGCGCAGCATCGCGGACTATCCGGGCTGCGGCGCGGTGTTCCTGGGTTCGATGCCCATGTGCGCGATCGTGGGAACGGACTATGAAAGGATTCTTCGCGAAGCGCTGGCGACCAAGAATAAGCCGGCATTTCTCCTGCCGCGGCGTTCGGCGGTTTCCGGCGATTGGCTAGACGGCTATGCGGGAGTGCTTGAGGCGCTCGCCGTCGGCATGGACCTGGAAGGCGCTGGCGCGCAGTCCGAGACCGTGGCCCTGGTCGGCTATATGATGGACCGCAACGAAGGCGATCACGGGGGAAACCTTCGCGAACTTGATCGGATACTTCGCGCGCTGGAATTGCAGCCGGTCTCCATTTGGCTGTCCGGGAAACCGTATGAAGGGTTGCGCGACGTTCGTCGAGCCAGCGCGATCATCTCGCTTCCGCACGGACGCAAGGCCGGGCAAGTCCTTGCGCGCCGTCTTGGCGTGAAGCTGGTCGAGGCGGAACTCCCCTTCGGCCTGGAAGCCACGCGGCGTTTCGTGGAGCGCCTTGGCCGCGAATTCGGCCGGGAGAGACAGGCGCGAGAATTCATCGCGCGCGAATTGGATGAGGTGATTCCGCGGCTGCAGTGGACCGTGCCGCACGCTTTTTTGAGACGGCGCTTTGCCTTCAGTGGTGATCCGCACTATGCGGCGCGCTTCATCGAGCAGATCGAGGACCTGGGCGGACGCATGGTCGGCACCCTCGTGTTGGGCGGCGAGCATCATCTCACGCCGGAAAATCGGCAGGAGCTTCAGTGCCGCGTCGGGACTTCGTTCGAGCCCGTGCCCGACGAGGTTCGAGGGGTTTGGGGGGCAATTTCCTCCGGCGGGGCGGATCTCGTCGTCGGCAGTGCGTTCGCTTTTGACCGCATCGAACGCGGCGAGCGCTGGCTGGAGTTCGGCTATCCGTCCGAGGACACACATTTCCTGAGAGACGAACCGTTCCTCGGTTTTCAGGGAGCGCTCGCGTTTCTGTCGCGCGCGGCCAATGAGTTGGTCCGGGGTCTGGGACGGCGAGGCTCCCAATGAGCGGCCCCTCGGGCGTCGAAAAACGGCACTGGGTGCGGCTGACGCGATTCTGCAATCAACGCTGCGTATTTTGCCTCGACCGCGAAAGTCAGGACGGGGACCCCCTGTCTCTGGATTCGATCCGTCGCGATCTTGCGGACGGCCGCAGGCAGGGCATGTCACGAGTGGTTTTGAGCGGCGGAGAGCCCACGATTCACCCGGAATTCATTCAGATCGTCGGACTGGCGCGCGCGCAAGGCTATCGTCATATTCAGGCCATCACGAACGGCCGCCGCTTGTGCTACCCGGAGTTTTTGCGCGCGGCGGTCGCGGCTGGCGTCGGCGAGCTGACATTCTCCATTCACGGCCATACGCCGGAGTTACACGATCGCCTGACCCGAGTGCCGGGCTCTTTTTTACAGGCGGTGACGGCGCTACGATCCGCGCTGGCCGTGCCAGGGTTGATCGTGAGCGTGGACGTGGTGATCAATCGCTGGAACCTGCCCGTACTGCGTGAGATTCTTGATTTTCACATCTCGTTGGGCGCGCGAGAATTCGATTTGCTGGCGTTGGTCCCTTTCGGCGACGCCTGGAAGAATCGCGCGGATCTGTTTTGTGATTTTGAGAGGCCGGAGAATCTGGCCCAATTGCGCCGCGCTCTGGAAGTCAGCCGTCGGCCGGACCTGCACCTTTGGACGAACCGGCTGCGGCCGGAGTTCTTGGAAGGATTCGAGTCACTGATTCAGCCGCCCGAAAAAATTCTGGACGAAGTCCGCGGCCGACGGCGCTTATTTGCGCGGGCGATAAAGGACGGTCGGCCGCCCTCATGCGCCGGAGAGGCGTGCGAGCGCTGCTTCTTAAGCGAATTCTGCCGGGACCTCTCGGCGCTCTTGCACGAGGGCTCGTTGCCGGCTCGCGTCGGTCCATTGTGCGGCGAGCGGTACGGCCGGCCCAAGCCGTTCGCTTTCGGCCCCGGCGCCCCGGGAATCGAAAGTTTCGCGCGGTTCTATATCGATTCGCGCTATTACGCGAAAGCGAGCGCCTGCCGCAGCTGCGCCCGTGGCCAGGAATGTGACGGCATGCTCGTCGCGGACATTCGTGCGAAGGGATTCAAGACGATGGCCCCGATCGAGGCGGATCGTGGCTGAACTGGCCTATCTGCAGGTGTCGCGGGTGTGCAATCAAAAGTGCGTTTTCTGTTCGAACCCCGACAACGGAAAGATCATCAGTTGGGAGTCAGCGACGAGTCTTATCGATTCGTTCGCGGCCGGAGGAGCTCCGGGAGTCATTCTGACCGGCGGCGAGCCGACCCTTTTTCCGCGGCTGGACGAGTTAGTCGCATACGCCGTTGCGAAAGGTCTGCCCCCGCGCTTGATCACGAATGGTCAGCGGACCTCGGATCTCGGCTATCTCCGGTCGCTTTTCACGGCGGGGCTTGCGCAGATGCACGTATCGGTTCATTCCCATAAGCCTGAAGTCCAGGCGGCGGTCTCTCAAAATCGGCGTTCTTTGGACGGCGTGCGCCGAACTCTGCGTAACGCGGCCGAGTTGGGCCTGCGAATAGACGTCAACACTGTAATCAACACGTCGAACGCGGATCATTTGAGCGGCTTGGTGCGCTGGGTAGCGCAACATGCGCCGCACGTCGAACACTTTGTGTGGAACAATCTTGATCCGCTTCTCAATCGTGCCTCGCTAAATCCGTCGATTATTCCGCGGCTCCGGGATTTTGAGGTGGAATTGCATAAGGCGATGACGTGGCTTGCGGAGACGGGCCGAACGTTTCGCGTCGAGAGGGTGCCTCTCTGCTTTATGTCCGATTTCCCGCACAGCTCCACGGAAACCCGCAAGATCATCAAGGACGAGCAGCGACGGATCTATTTTCTCGACGATAAGGGGTTGAAGGAGCAGAACCAGTCGTCATGGCATTACGGAAAGTCGGAACGCTGCTCCGGCTGCTCCGTCAATGGGATATGCGCTGGACTTTATCAGATGGACGTCTACTATTCGTCGGATGAACTGTGTCCCTTGTTCGTCGATGCCGGTGAGGTGTCCCGGCGCGTTCTCGAAAACATATGAGCGCCTTGCTTTCGTATGTCGGCTTGCTCGCGTTCGGCCTGGCCGTCTCCGTGGAAGATTGGCGGACGAAGAAGATACGCAACAGACTTATCCTTATCGGCTCCGCGTTCTGCGCGGTCATGGTCGCATGGCTCTTGCTCAACAGCGCGCTGGGCTATCGTCATGCGCGTGTTCAGGGTCTCGGTGGAAACTATCTTCCGTGGGCTTATTATCCCGCGTTGCTCGAGCATCTTCTCGGGAGCTTCGTGGCCGCGATCGTGCTTTGGCGTTTTTCGATCTGGCCGGCGGGAGATGCAAAATTTTTTACGGTGCTGGCTGCATTTTGCGGAATTATCGATCCGAGCTTGCCGGGCTTCCCGCGATTTTTATTTCTGCCGTTGTTGATTAATATCTTCGTTCCGGCCGGAATCGTGTTTCTCTCCGAGACTCTTATTCGATTGTCTTCGCGCCTTGCGGGCGTACGTGCGCGAGATTGGAGGGAAAAGGTCCGGTCTAAGGCCGACGAGGCGCGCGTTCGGGTTCGTGACGCCTGGCCGCACCGCTACGCCTATGCCGTGCAGATCGTCAATGTGTTCGCGCTGTTTCTCGTATTGCGCGCGGCGGGCGCCGGCTTCGGCCGATACGCCCGCGGACCGTTGGGTTTGGTCGCCGTATTCGCGCTTATGGCCGTCGCTTGGAGACCGCTGGCGGCGGTGCTGAGGAATCGGGCGGTGGGCCTAGCGGCATTTTGCGCGATTATCGCGTGGTCGGCGGCGGGGTTGGTGTTCTGGCGTTGGGAAACCGCGCGACGCTTGGTCGACGCTCTGAAAACGATGTTCGACTTCGGACTGTTCCTTTCCTTGTCGCGGCCGCTGCTCTCCGGCCTGATCGAGCGTGAGAGCCGTCACACTCTGGCTCCGCACGCGCTTCAGCGCGGGGTGGTTCTGTCCGATGAGACTTGGCGCCTGCTCCAGGAGGAAGGCGGTCCCGCCGGCGAGATCGAGCCGCAAGGCTCCGAAGGTCTTTCAGAGGCGGAGGCCGAGGTTGTGCGCGGTTTGCTGGAAAGGCGCGGGGCCGGCGGCTTTTCGGCCTTACGGACCATCCCATTTGCTTTCTGGATCTTTTTCGGCGCCCTCTTTACGCTCTCCAGCCGCAGCAACATCGTTGCGGTCTTGGCCGCGCGGATCGCGCGCGTACGCGCGGAGATTCCGAGAGCTGCAGGGAGGTTCTCGTCATGATCGAAAGGGTGGACCTTAAGGTCGGATTCCGCTGCAACAATTTCTGCGTGTTCTGCGTTCAGGGCGACAAGCGGGAGCGGTTGCCCGCCAAGCCGATCGAAGAATTGAAGCGCTCTCTCAGCGAAGGAGCGAGCGCGGGTTCGACCGGCGTGGTTTTCACGGGGGGCGAACCAACGCTCCATAAGGGGCTAGTGGAGCTTGTCGTTGAGGCCAAGAAGCTCGGTTATCGCTCGATCCAGGTGCAGTCGAACGGCCGCTCATTCTGCTATGACAAATACGTCTCAGCGCTGATTGCGGCCGGGGTGAATGAATTCGGGCCATCTCTGCATGGATCGCGGCCGGAGATTCATGACTATTTGACCGGCGCTCCCGGTAGCTTTCTCCAGACTGCGGCGGGCATCCGAAATATAAAGAAGCACGGTGCCCGGGTGATCACGAACTCCGTTGTCACCAAGGCCAACTACCGTGATCTGCCGACGCTGGCGGGGCTTCTCGTGAGTCTGGGCGTCGACCAGTATCAGTTCGCGTTCATGCATATCACCGGCCATGCCGGGGACAACAAGAATTGGTTGACGGCCCGCAAAAAAGTGATCGAGCCGTGGGTCAAGAAAGGCCTGGACGTCGCTCGACGTGCCGGCCGGCGCGCGATGACGGAGGCCATTCCTTACTGCTTCATGTCCGGCTACGAAAATCATGTGGCGGAAAGCGTCATTCCAACGACGAAGATATTTGACGCCGAGAGCGTGGTCGAGGACTATTCTTATTCGCGCCGTAAGGAAGGCAAGATCAAGGGGCCGCGGTGCGGGTCCTGCGCTTATTTCGAGGCCTGCGAAGGGCCGTGGCGGGAGTATCCGGAGATGTTCGGCTGGGACGAATTTGAACCGGTCGAAGCCCGGGCGTGCGACGCGGCGTTGCCGGGGGCGCGGCCGTGAGCGCTGCCAGCGGTTCTGGAGCCAGAGCGCAGAGCCGCGTCGAGCCGCGCCGCGTCGAGATTCATCTGGGCAACAGTTGCAACAATCTTTGCGTGTTCTGCATGAGCGGCGTCAATCGCGACCAACACGAGCCCTGGGCCACCCGGGATAGGGTTTTCGAAGAGTTGCGGTACTTCCATGAGCGGGGTTGCCGCGCCGTGGGCTTCCTGGGAGGAGAGCCGACTGTCTATCCGCATATCATCGAGAGCGTCGGATTCGCCCGAGAACTCGGCTACACGAGGATTTCGATCTGTTCGAATGGGACGCGGCTGCGCGACGCTGTGTTTTGCCGACGTCTGGTTGAAGCGGGACTTACGCGCGCGACGTTGTCGGTGCATAGCCGTCATCCTGAGATCGAGGACCGTCTTGCCACGCGCGTCCCCGGCAATCTGGCGCGCAAGATCGCCGGCCTGCGCAACCTGATCGCTCTGCGGGGAGAGGGCTATCTTCGTGACGGCGTTTCGCTCAATCCCGTGTTATTTCGCCGCAATTTGTCCGATGTGGAGGAGTACGTGTCCTATTTCGGCGGCCTGGGCGTCGACGACATCCGCTTCAACTACATCTGGCCTGAGGGCGACGTGCACAGCGATCCGGCTTGGGTGCCGTCGTTGCGCGAGGCGATGCCGTCGATCGTCCGGCTGATGCTGATCAATGAGCGGAAACTAAAGAAGCGCCTAACGTTCGGGGGCGTGCCGAAGTGCGCACTGCGCTTGGCGGGCGTCTCCGGGCGATTGCTCTCCTATCTCGCCGCCAAATACTTGGACGAGTGCGGCTTTGATCCCGCCAACGACGTCAGCATCGCCACTCGTGAGGCTGAGGACTGCGACCGATTCGTATGGCAGGAGGTCAAGCGCGACCGGTTAAAGGTGCAGGCCGCGTCTTGCGGCGACTGCACGGAACGACGACGGTGCGAGGGTGTCTGGCGAAGCTACGCACAGCTTTACGGTCTCGCCGAACTACAGCCCCTTTGAGCGCTCCCGCGCGCGCGCGTTACTTCGGGCAACAGTAGGCTTGGCCGTTGCCGTGGTCGATCTCAAGGGTGAGGGGGTCTCCGCAATTGTCGGTGGCAACGCCGGGGGAGGGGCCGCAGACCGTAAACGTCACCGCGCCGCCGGAGGTCAAAGCGTAAGACTGCGAGCCGAGGTTCTGATAGGACCACGATTCGACATAGACGCCCGGCGTGTATGTGGCGTATTCGCCCGCGCTGCAGATCGTCGTGCCGGCGCCGCTGTCTCCAACGTAGGAAACCAGACCGCAGGCAGTGTTTGAGTTGTCAATGTAGATATAACCGCGGCCCTGGCTGCCGGCGCCGGAGACCTGGCTGTTGCCCATGGTCGTCAACGTGCCGTTCGATTGGTTGATCAGCCGCGCGTTGAAGTCCTGTACGGGCACACCTACCAAATGAAAATCAATATAGGGCGTGCCCGTTCCGGCCACGAGGTTGTTGCCGCCAAGTTCGATGGCGCCGCCTTGATCGGGGGTAAGTACGCTGCTGTTGCCGAAAGCGAGCTGATACGGCTGTGCAATTAAAACGGATCCGTTCTGCACATATTCTTTAACATTCGTGACGCCCGGGGGCACGCTTGGGGGGCCTCCCGGGATGGATGGCGGGGTCACGTTCGTTCCGACGTCAAGATAGCCCGAATCGCGGGCCATGAAAGAATTGCTGGTCGCGATCAGCTGGGTGTAGACGCCCGAGGGCGCCGGATAATAGGTCGTCAACGAAACGCTTTCAGACGCGACCTCCGCGGACAGGCCAGAGATCAGCAACGCAGCCAAACCGAACACACGAACGCGGGGCGAAAGCGGCATTTCAAAGCGGACGACGATCGTTTTGCTCACCACGGCTCACCCCCGAATTCCCCTAGTGTAGCCGCATTGGCCGTCAACATCAAGACCTATGCATTGCAACGATCCATCCCGGCGTCCCACGGCTTAGCGGCCTACTTCCAGATCGACCGTGTTTGATTCGGCGCGAATATTTCCGGCCGCGTAAACGACGCGGATGCGATACTTCCCGGGCTTCGTAAAAAAATTCTTGCCGGCAATTTTTCGGAACCGGCTTGTGGGTCCGTCGGGGCGGGTGAGAAGCACTTCGCCCGGCAGCAGCGTAACGTCAAGCGCGGAGCCCCTTGCGGACACGGCCGGACACGGCAGGGGTTGTTCGGCGTCGCTTGAGTGCATGACGTTGATCAAAAAGTCGCGCTCGCCGCAGAGGCTGGAATCCTTGATGAAGGATGGCGGGGCTTCATTGAATACAATCGGGTCTCGACCGATGTTTTTTACCTCCAGCCTATAACGGAAGTCCTCGCCAGTGCGAATGCTGGTTTTTTCGGAGAGCAGCAATATGCGAAGCGCATGGGCCGGTTGAGCGTATGTCTCCTGGTGTCGTGGCTGAAGCACCAACTCATGGCGATCGGAGGCGCCCGCGCTCGCGCTTTGGTCCTGAGGAGGCGGTGCAGGCCGACGGCATGCCGACGCGGGGCACAATAGAAAGATTCCCATCCAAACGGAGCGTGTTTGGGGTGCGCAGGCGGCCATGAATAACGGATGTCGCAACAAAACGGCTCATTCGTGGGAAAGAGTGTTGCAAAAGAACCCTTCGGTGTGGCCGCTCCTCCTAACGTTGGCGCTTGTCCCGCCCGCCGTCTCTACGGAGGCGACGAAGTCGGCTTCGGCGTCGGCGCGCTATAATCTCATCCTTATTTCATTGGGCAACGTCGGCGCGGCCCACATGAGTCTCTACGGATACGCCCGCAAGACCACGCCGCGGCTGGATCAGTGGGCGAAGGACGCGGTCGTTTTTGACGAGGCATTTTCTCCGGCGTCCTGGACCTTGCCCGTCGGCGTGTCCCTGTTCACCTCGCTCTACCCGTACGCGCACAAGGTGACATCCCGCGGCGTGCGCAACGATCTCAACGCCTCCATCGAGACCCTGCCTGAAATTCTGGCGAAGGCCGGCTATCAGACGGCCGCGTTCACGGGTGGGCTCGACTACTATAAGGGCTTCGCGCAAATGCGGGGTTTTGCCGAGGCTCCGGACAACCCCGACTTCTCAGGCTACCACACGACGCTGCCTCAGGCGGAACATTGGCTTGCCGGTCGCGACCAGCGGCCATTTTTTTTGTTCGTGCACGGCTACGACGCGCACTGCCCCTTTGTTCCGCCTAAGGAATTCCAGGGAGCGTTTTCCTCCGGCACCGTGACGGCGGCCGTCGCCGTTTCTCCCGGGCATTGCATTCGGGGCGTAACGGACTCGCCCGAAGGCTACTACGTCGAAGAGTGGCCGCGCTGCGACTTGGACCGCAAGACGTTGCAATGCCGCTCGGCCCCGTTCACGCCTCGCCGCGGACTGATGCTGACTCGCGGCCAGATCGACGGCCAACGAGACTTATACGATGAATCCGTGCTCGGCGTCGACGATGAGGTCGGCCGCTTCCTGTCGTCGCTGAGCTCGGCGACCCTGGCGCAGACCGTCGTGGTCGTCTATTGCGAGCACGGCGAAATGCTTGGAAAGCACGGCCGCTTCGGCCGGGTGGGGACTTTCCGCGGCACGCTCTATGACGACGTACTCCATGTGCCGCTCTTGATTCGGATACCGGGCGTGCCGGGCCGCCGCGTGCGGTCTTTCGTCGAATTGACCGACGTGATGCCCACATTGCTCGACGTGCTCGGTGTTAAGGCCGAGCCTCCGCCGTCCATGCAGGGCGAAGACCTGCGCTCGTTATTGACGGGCCCCGATTCCTCTGTCCACCGATACGTCTATGCCGGGATGACGTTTGATCTTGGAAAACCTCGGCTGCCCGCCGGTCGCAAGGAATGCTCCTCGATCCGCGACGCGAATTGGCGTTTGATACTCGAGTCCGGCTTCGTCGGCTATGGCCCGAGAAAGCGCGTCGCGAGTCACGCGGCCTCGAAGGTTCGGCTGTTCCACGATTCCCAGGATCCCGATGAACTGCGTGACGTGGCCGCGTCCCATCCAGACGTCGCCGCACGGATGTTGAAAAATCTGGAGCGGTGGAGAGAGGCCTGCCGTCGTTTCGTCCCGTTCGATCCGGGTACGAAAGCGATCCGCGCGGATCTCCTGCGGCACGCGCGCGAACGCGGCTATTGGTGAGCGCCGTTCTCGGCCATCAGTGGATCCGCTGAAAAATAATCTCCAGATGCGCGCCAGGCCAGGTAGCGGTTTCCGCCCAGGCAGTCCTTGAGATGCGGGCATTTCGAGCAACCGCTCGGAAGGCGCCGCAGAGAGCGCAGTGCGCGCAGGAACGGGTGGCGCTGCGCCCGCGCAAGATCGTCGCCCAGATTGATCGCGATTTGGTAGGTGGGCTTGTAGAATCCGCGGCAGTCATAGACGAGACGGCAGTGTCCTTCGGTCACGGCGTTGGCATGGAAAAGAAAGCTTTGGTTGAAGTCCGCGCTGACGCAGAATGGAACGGCGTTGCCGACGCGCGCCGCGATCCCTTGCGCGTGCAGCCCGGCCAAGAATTCAAGAGCGGCTCTAAACTCTTCCGGCGTCAGGTCATATTCGTCGCTGGGCCCCGTCGTGCCTTCGGCGCTCATGGGGCGGTTGAGAATCCAGTGTCGAACTCCCGCGCCCCGCAGGATTGAGACGTAGCGCTCGCGGTGGCGTAGCAGCGTCCGAGAGAGGATGGTGTCCATGCGCAGCGAGGGGATACGCGAGGTGGCCAACGCCTTGAGATGTTCGATTTTGTCGAGAAAGCGCTTCCCGCCGCCCGTCAGTTTTTGCTCGGACTGCGGATCGTGGCCCTGGACCGAGAGCAGGACGCTGTCGACGCTCTTTTCCAGTCGAGAGATCGTGCGGGCGTCGACGCGCGTCCCGTTCGTGTTCAAGTAGACCGTTAATCCGCGCTGCTTGGCGTGGTCCATCAGTTCGAAGAGATCCTTGCGCAGTAGCGGTTCTCCGCCAGTGAAGCGCACCGTCGGCACGCCCGCGGCGGCGGCCTCGTCGATCACGCGGCGCACTTGGACCGCGGAAGGCTCGCGGCGGCGTGACTTGTGGATTAGACAGATTCCGCATTTCAGATCGCAGGCGCTTGTGACTTCGATGGCGATTTCTTCGAGAGCGTGGGAAATCGGCCGTAGCCCGTCTTCAAGCCGTATCGGCGACGGGGCGGCGCTTCGGGCGGCGGGGACTCCCGGGCAAGTTGTTTTAAAGCGGCACGCGCCGCAGATGTTCATCCGCCGACAAGAGTTCGCGCCCGCGGGGTGCAGCATGAAGCCGTGGGCGCCGGGCATGAAGCAATACGGAATTCCATGAATGCGCAGGTGCCATGCCGCGTCCAGCCGGTCGAGCAGGGCGTAAATTATGCGTCGCGCGCCGTGCATCCGGGACCGCGCGTCGCGTGCCGCGAAAAAATCCTCGCGGGCTTCGACGCGGAGGTCTTGCCCCTCGCGCGCGAGGTTGAGTCCGAGCCGCGCAAGAACACGCTGCGCCGAGGTCAAGACGGCCTCGTCGTGCTTCGTGGGAACGTGCGGCATTGTGTGCCCCGTCATCTGCAGTGGCGTCATCGGTCGCCCCGAGGGCCACTTAACTAATGCAACATTGTGGCCTCTCTGGCGGCGGTTCTTGCGGCCGGAATGTTGCTTAACATACAAAAGTGCTTGCGTTTTTAGAACGCCGCGACAAATCTCCGTGTCGGGCACACGCGCGCGTCGCGCGGCTTCTGCTGATGGGGGCTCTGGCTTACGCGCCCGCCGCCGCGACTGAAAACCCCGCGCGCCGTCCGCCGAACGTCTTGATCATCGGCGCGGACACGCTGCGCGCCGATCACCTTGATTTGTACGGTTACCGCCGTCCGACCAGTCCGAACCTTGATCATTGGGCGGCTCAAGCCGTCGTATTCGAGAAGGCATTTTCGCAGGGGTCGTACACTCTGCCGAGCTTCGCCAGTCTTTTTACCTCTCGCTACCCCGAAGAGCATGGAGCGCTTTACTGGGGGGATGCGCTTGCGCAGACGGAGACGACGCTCGCCCAGGTCTTTCAGCGCGCCGGCTATCAAACGGCGGGCTTCACCGGCGGCCCGTACCTCTCGCCGCAGTACGGCTTCGGTCGGGGCTTCGACGAGTACGTTGGGGGCGATCTGCCCCGGCCCATGAGCGCTTACGCGCGCGAAGCCCTGAAGTGGATCGATCGACATCGCACGAAGCCCTTTTTTCTATTCGTGCAGCCCATGGACGTGCACGATCCATTCGATCCTTGGGATATTCCCCAGGTCGAGCGTAATCGTTGGGATCCGGATTACCGAGGAACCATCGAAAACTACGCGGGCAGTTTTTTCTTCTTTCGCGCGCTGAACGGAGAGTCATCGAAGACGAACCCGCCGAGATTAACCCCGGAGATGAAGAAGGAGATAGATGATTTGCGATCGGACCCGCGGGCTCTGCGGCATCTCGCGTCCATGTACGACGACCGCGTCGCTCATTTTGATCGGAGTCTGGGCGCCTTCTTTGAGGAGCTGCAGCGTCGGGCGATCCTGAACGACACCATCATCGTTCTCCTCTCCGACCACGGGACGTTGTTCGGCGAAGGCGGAAAATTCGCGCACGGAGTCCATGATTCGACTTTGGATGCGATTTTCCATGTGGCGCTGGTGATCTGGGTTCCGGGCCGAACGCCGCGGCGCGTCGCCTCGCCGGTCCAGTTGGTCGACGTCGCGCCGACGCTTGCGGCGCTGGCCGGCGTGCCGCGCCCTGGCGCCTTTGAGGGAAGGGATCTCTCTGCGTTGATCGACGGCCGCGAGGACTCTCCGCCGCTCCCGGTCTTCGGCGTGGCGTCGGCCGAGCAGATCGAATCGGGTCCGCGCCGTCATTTCATCCGCGACGGCCGCTGGAAGCTGGTATTGACCACGCCGCGGGGGCGAATCTCGCTTTACGATTTGACGAAAGATCCCGATGAGCTCCGCGACGTCTCGGCCGCACATCCCATCGAGACGAAGCGGCTTGCCGCCGCCTTGGCGCACCATCTGCAGCGCCTGGCTCGGGATCGGCGCGCGTCGGGTGAGTGATCGGATGGCGTCAAATCGGAGTGCGCGGACGGCCGCCATGCGCTTCTGCCTTGCGCCGTCCATGATGCCGGGGCACGTGCTTGCCTTCCTGCCGCTGGTGCGAGAGCTTGTGGGGCGCGGCCACTGCGTTCTTTTCTGCGCGGAGCCTTGGGCGGCGCGGCTCGGCCGCGAGGCCGGCGCGGAGGGCGTCGACGTGGTCGACTATTCGGCCACGCGGCGGCTGTCCGCGAAGGATTCTCGAAAGGGGCGCGGCCATGTCGCGGCCGAGTTCGCCCGCCGCGGCGCGTGGCGGCTGATGCGCACGCTTGAACGCGAGCCGGTGCACGCGGCACTCGTCGATCAAATGAATCCCGGAGCCGCGCTGGTCATGAGACGGCTCGACGTCGCCTGGGCTTCGCTCGCGATCGGGCCGGCGTTGTCGAGCCCAACAATGCGCGATTGGCCGAGCGCGGTGCCGCTGGGCGCGTTGCGTCGAGAACTGGGCCTTCCGGCGTCGCACCAAGACAGCCTCCTTCAAGGCCTGTCGCCGCGGCTTCATTTTCTTCCTTGGGTCGCGTCGCTTGATGTTTTCCCGGCGCCGCCTCAGGGGCTCCATGTCGGAACCATGACGGGCGAGAACGCCGGACGTCCGCCGCGCTGGCTGAGCGACCCGGCCGACGTCCGTCCGCGCCTGCTGGTCTCGTCGAGCACCTCTGCGGCCCGTAACCTGCGGCGCAAGACCGGCGAATTCGTCTCGCGCCTCCTGAGCGAGCTGGACGGCTTTGAATCCCGAGTGCTCGTCACGGGTGAGGCGCCTCTCGGCGGACGCCGCGCGCGCGGCGTCGAACTGCGTTTTGCCGCCTTCGCCGACCACTCATCGCTGATGCCGCACTTCGATCTCGTCGTCACTCATGGGGGCTGGGGCACGATCATGAGCGCGCTGCGCCACGCCGTGCCGGTTCTCGTCGCGCCGTTCGAGCGGGATCAGCCGTTCAACGGACGCCTCTGCCGCGAGCGCGGCCTGGGCCTGGTGGTCGATCCGAGGCGCGCGCCCCGGGGAAGCGTGCGCCGTGCCGTCGAGGAATTGCTTACGTGGCGGCGCTCGCGGCGTGCGGCGTTGGACAAAACGGCCCGCGAAATCGCCCGAGCGGGCGGGGTGCGCGTGGTGGCCGACGCGTTGGTCGCTCTGGCCGGAGGCGCGCGTGGCGTTTGAAATCAAGAACGGGAGCGTGCTTTCGGATTCTCTCGAAGTGCACGCCGTCGATCATTGCAACCTGTCCTGCCTGTCCTGTAGCCATCTTTCTCCCCTTTCACCGAAGCGCCGGCCCGCGCTGGCGTCGATCGAGAGGTCCTTGGCTCGGCTGGCCCGCGTCTATCGCGCGAAAACCGCGAAAGTCCTCGGCGGCGAGCCGCTGCTGCGCGGCGATCTTCTCGCGCTGATTCGCGCCATTCGCAAGACGCGCGTCGCGCAGTCCGTGCGTATTCTTTCGAACGGGACGCTTCTATCGCGGTTCGACGGGGAAATTCTTGACTCGGTCGACAGCGTGGAACTGTCCGTCTACCCCGAGCATCCCATCGCTCTGCCGGTGATGCGCCTGTTTCACGAGCGGTGCCGTCAACGCGGCGTACGGCTCTATCTGCGGGCCTACACGCATTTTCGCGCCAGCGGTTCCCGGCCCGGCACGCGCGTACTCGCTCTGGTTCAGCGCCTTTATAAAGCCTGCTGGTATGCGCACGCGTGGGGTTGTCATCGCGTCGACGCCGGGCGGTTTTATAAATGCCCCCTCGCCGCTTCGACGGATCGCCTGGTCCGCCCACCTCGTGCGCCTTCGTCCGGCATTCTCATCTCGGATGATCCGTCGTTTTTCAAGACCTTGGCCGACTATCTCGCCGCCGCGGACCAGGCGCTGCCGGCCTGCTCTCATTGTCTGGGGGTCGCGGGATTGAAATTTCGTCACCGGCAGGCGACGCGCGCGGAGTGGAAGGCGTTTCACGCGCGCCCGACGGAATCTCTTGTCGATTACGAATTTCTGGAACGCATCGAGGCGGGGAAGGTGGACGACCGTCCGGACTGGTGCGGTCCATACGGACCGGAGGGGGAATTCGAGATGGGCAACGGAACCGACTCGGTCTAACGTCAGCCGAGCAATCGCCGCAGAATGGGCTCGTAGATGCGCCGATGTATGCCGGCGTCCCCGTCCTGGCCGGTGACGCGCGCAACCAGCGCGCGGCCGTCTCCGGCGTGGCTAAGCCGCGCCGTAAAAGGCCCATCGACGTCCACCAACTCCAGCTCAAAATAGAGGGGGCTGTCCGTACGGAGGCTGCGCGCGCGCAACCCGCGCTTTCTGCGCAAAGCGTCCGCCGCCGCGGAAAAGACCGGGAGGAGCGGCCGGCGCATGAGGGCCAGCGCAAAAGCCGACGCCCTCGGCTTTTCATTTTTGCGCGTGAGTGTTTTCAGAAGAGCCGCGGCAAGTTCTCCGAGCGCGGCTGCTTCAAGCACGCTCTCCGGCAGGCTGAGGCGATAGGCCAGCGCGATTTTAAGATCCGAGATGCTGAAGAGTTCAAAGAACGTGCGGTCAGAAAACGGGCCGGTCGGGCCGTTTGCGCCGAGGAAAAAAAGTTCCACGAGAAATCCGTCGGGCGACGAGACGTGGAGCCGGAGCGCGGAGTCTTTGGTGACGTCCATCCCCGTGACGCTCCAGCGTCCGAAGCGGGCCGGTCCGGGCCAAAGCGATGGCCCAAATAGCTCCCACAGCCGCTCCGCCGTCCGCGCCGAGGGCATGTCGAATCCGGGATAACGATCCCAGTCGCTCAGCTTGGGCAACGCTAGGCGGGCCAGGGCGCGCAGGGCCGCGTGACGCGCGGCTTCGTCGGTATCGTGGGCTTCGAATCGTACGGCGAGGTATTGCACGAGGTGTCCGACGCTTTCGTTTGGACGGGGGTGGGATAAATGCAGCATGACTCGGCGTCCGGCGGACCGGAGGACGACGCGGAATATGGGGACGCGATCGCAGGTGAGAGATTCGACGACGGGGCCCTTGGCGGGAAGGCTCGCCAGCGCGCGGCGCAATGCGTGCTCCGGCAGGGGGAGCCTTCGCAGTCTGTCGCCCCGGGCGCGGATGCTGCGTCGCACCTGCTCCGCGTCCGGTAGTGCGTCGTGCGTCAATATCTTTCTAAGCACGGCATCGGCGGCGCGAGCCCCGGACGGTATGAACTTTTGATCCGGCGTCGGAAGAAAGCTCTCGTGCTTCCATGAGCATCGGGCGGCCGGGCAAAGCGGGAGGAAGCCGCAGTCGCGGCAAACCCAGCGATAAGGATTTTCGCGATAATAATTGAAGTAGTCGTGCATGTCGCCGACCTGGTCCTTGTCTTCGAAGTTGCTCTTGACTCGGACGTCGCCGGCGATCATGCGTGCGTCGTAGGAGTAGTGCTCCCAGCCCGGGATCAGGCACAGCGGCACCATGGAGAACCAAAGATCGATGTCGTGTTCCCAGCGCTGCATGAAGTCCGCGAGTTCCGCCCTTCTTTGCGCCAAGGGTTCCAGAAGGCTCTCCGCGGTGGCCGACACGGTGGAATTGACCGAACTGATCATGTAGCCGACAAACGCATCGCCCAAGAGTCCGCGCAGCAAATGTTTGATGTCCATCAGCCTTCCGGCGTTGTAGCGAAACAGCAGCGTCTTCGGCGCGATGCGAAGGCGCAAATCCGGCATTCTTTTGTTGTGCGCCGCGACGTTCTCCAATCCTCGACAATAGCGTTCGAAGAATCGCGGAGACGTTCGCGTGCCCAGCGCGAAGCTCTCGGCGTCCGAGTAATGGGCGGAAAGCTGATAGTCCGTCAACCCCGCCTGCGCGAGTTCCTCCAAGAAGTCGGCGCGCGTGAAAGCCTGGCCGTTGGTGAACGCGGCGGTTTGGAGCCCGAGCGACCGCGCGTAGCCCACGACTTCGACGATGTCACGCCTCAGCAGAGCCTCGGCGCCCATGAAGATGACGCGCTTCTCCCAAACGGCGATTCGGCGCAGCCGTTCCTTGACCTCATCAAGCGTCGGCTCGTCCCAGTCCCGACGCGAACCTTCAAAGCAGAAGACGCAGCGTTGATTGCAGCGCTTGGTGATGTTAAGCGCCGTATGCGGGTAGGGAAACCCGGACTTATAGAGTTTCATGTCTTTTGATGCGAGGACGGCCGAGTTCCCGCTGAGCGTCCGCAAGCGCGGAGACCACGCCGCGCACCGCCTGCCGGACCGCCGCCTGGGCGGGCGGGTGCGGGTCGAAGGCAAATCCCAGGCAGCCCGCGCGAACGAGATATTTGTCCTCGGGCTGCGTGATGCGAAACAAACGCATGAAAATCTCGTCTCCGTCGGCCTTGAGGCGCAGCCACACGGAGGGATCGCGCGCGCGCAGGGAGATGTCTTCCAGCGTATAGGGCCCCCAGCGCAACGGAGGGCGCGTCGTCAGTTTGGATGAAAGCAGTTTGAAGAGAGCCGTCGTTTCGCGCGGCGGGCCCGAACCTGGCGCCGCGATTCCGGCGGCCGGGCGAGGTCTGCGCTCGGTGAGCGCGGGCGCGTGCAGAGGCGGCACGTCGAGTTGTTCAAAAGCCCGAGTCTCGCTTGGGCTCATGGTCGCGACCCATCGGCCGATATTCTCCCGGACGACGTCGGCATAGGCGCCCGCCATCGCGTTCGCGGCGTTGGGGTACCATTTTTCAAGGACCGAGAGATCGGGGCCTTTTTCGGCCTGCTTCTTTAATTCCACCGCGAACCAATGCCGGCACCGCATGCGTTGAAACAGATAGAACCAAACGTGGTGCCAGTCGAAAAAGGGCCGTGTAAAAATCGCGGCCAGGTGCGGCATGCCGAGAAAGTGCTCGAACAACGATTCCGGCACCTCTTCATCATCGGCGACGTGACGCAAAATCATTTTCTTAAAGCATTTGTCGCAGCGCAGGCAGAATGCGCCGTCGGCCGGGTAATAACAGGAAAAGGACTTGCCGCGATGGCGGCTGCGCGCGACGATGGCCGTCGTCGCCACCTCGGAAAGGCCGCCGATGGAGTTTGCCGTTTCCAGCCCGATCCCCCGACCCGAGTCGGCGGGCTGTTCCAGCGGCTTCATGCGCCAGTGCTCCCGCTGGCCGGGATGGTAGCCGCCGAAGTACATGCAGTCGAGCACGTTTCCCGTGTCGAGGGTGCCGAGGCCGAGCGAATCGGCCAGGTAGAGCGCGGACAGCGGCGCCATGTCGGAATGCCACATCGGATAAGGCTCGAAGAGATATTCGTGATCGTCGGCCGTCCGATGTACCGGGCGGCCGGCGGCGCGCACCGCCGTGCAGGCCGCGCGTTGGCGTTTCAAGTCGACGAGGCCGTCTTGTGCCGGAGACGGATGCGGTATGCGGTCCAAAAAAAGATGGTGGGTTTGAGCGGGCAGCAGCAGGCTTGCGGCCATCGAATCCATGCCGCCGGAAAAAAGAAGAGCGGGGGCGGGCGCGCGCGGGCGACGGCGCGGACGCTGTCGTTCGCCGACTCGCGCCAACCGCGGACCGCGGTTCTTGATCAGCCATTGCGCCAGGTCCGGCGAGGTTTCAAACGGCAGGTCCAGCCGCGAGCCGACGACCGGTCCGATCGCGTGCCAGATCGCCAGCGCGTGGGTATCGGGATGGATCCAGCGGAAGGACGAAGGCACGACCACTCGGTAGCCGCGACGGACTAATCGGAAAGGGGTGGGGCAGTCTTCGAATTTCCGCCGGCCTTCAGCCGGGTCGTCGCTTTCAGGGTGCAGCTGATATCGAAAAGTGCGGCCCTGCCGGACGAGAGTCACGCGCATGTGTGGGCCTCGGCCCCGCAACCAGCGATGCAACGTATCGTCCTATTTCTTCTTCTTCGCGGGGCCGATAATCCTTGCCGAGAGAATCTTGGCGAGCGCGCTGTTGAGTTTCGGCTTGGGATGAAAATCCTTGCCGTACCAATTTTCATCGGCATAGCCCGGACAGCGCAGTCCGTCCGAAAGATCGACGGTTTCGATGGGTGAAGGCAGGGAAAACCCTTGGGAGGGCGGCGTATAGGTCAGGAAAAGTAGGCGGTAGCCGCGTGCCTCGGCCTTATGCGCAAAGTGGGCATACAACGCGCGGAAATAGGCGTCGCTTTGGGCGGATCGCCAAAACGCCGCCGCGCGCAGAACCGAGGCCTCGTGAAGCCACTGCGCGGCCTTGAAGTTCAGAAGAAAATTTCTCAGTGGACCCGCAGACGACAGTCCATCCATCAACGCTTGCGGATCCAGTGGATCATGATCGGAAAAACCTAAATAACCCACGATGACGACGTCCGGCGACGCCAGCGCAGCCAAGGCGTCGACAAAGCGGCTGTAACCGTAAAGTCCCAAGCCGGGGTATGCGGCGCTCATGACCTCGTAGCGCCCGGGAGCCGTGCGATTCAGTTCGGCGCGTAACCGGCCCGGGAGGGTCTCCTCGTTCGTGGGGATGCCGTCTCCCCAGATGTAGGAATCGCCGACGATGAGAACGCGGCGCCGGCCACGCTTCGGGCCGAACGCGGGCGGCTCGTCTCGGTATCCGAGATGATTGTAACGGAAGCGGCAGACGGGGTAGTGGTCCTTGTTGCGCTGGCCCCGATAATCGAGGATCTGAACGGAATCCGGCACCGCAGAAATCAGTCCTAATTCGTTGACGCGCGTGGCAATATGCGCGGGCACCGCCGCCATAACGCACGCGCCGATGATGAAGGCCCAGGCGGTCATCACCACGGCTCGTGGTGGCGCCCGGCGGCTTCGTCGGGCGAGCGCCGCCAGAACGAACGGCGCGGCAAGCGCCGGCGCCGCGGCCGCGGCGGCCAGGAGACGGATGCCACCCCACGGCTGACGGACATCCAGGAAAGAGAGAACCGCCGCGGCGAGCGCGAGGGCCCCGCGTTTCAACGCGCTCATGCGGCCGAATTTGGACGTCTGCAGAGCCAGGAGGCCGAGAGCCGCCGCCGAGAGCGCGAGAGGATCAAAAAGTAGCACCGCGGTTCCGAGCGGGCCCGTTCTTCCTCCCGCCGACAAAAAGAGAAGCAACGCCTCCGCGCTTAGGCGAAGCAGTATTGCGGCGGTAAGCCCGGATAAAATGAGGGTCAAGAGGCGATCTTGGCGGAGGGCGCTCTTTCAAAGACGCGCGCGCGCAGCAATTTGAGCCACAGCGACGAAACCAGTCGCTCCTTGAGCCGCGAGCGCGGCGTCCAATCGGCCTCGGGGGGCAACAAGGCGTCCGAGGCCAGCGCGCCCGCGTGTAGTTCGACGTCCAGCGCGTGATGCGTGATCGTGTGGGACGCGCGCGCAAGCAGTCGTCCGGCGGTCGCCGTCACGCGTCCGACCTCCGGCAGGCCCCACAGATTCTTGAGCAGACGCTCGCGCGCGGAGCGTTTCCAGAGCAGAACTTGGCCGTTGCGCTCGATCCACAGGCAGGACCAGCGTACGTCCTCAGACGGGCGGCGCTTCTCGGGTAGCGGCAGTTTGTCTTGAAGTTTCTTCTTGAAAGCGACGCAGTCTTTCGAAACCGGGCACGCGCCGCAGGATGGGGACTCCGGCGTGCATACGGTCGCGCCGAGCTCCATTAAAGCTTGGTTCCAGTCGCCGGGATATTTTTTCGGTACCAGCGCCGCCGCTTTCCGCCATATCCTTGCGGTGAATGCGGGGTCCTTGGGGCGGCCGCGCAGGCCGAACAGCCGCGAAAACACACGGATGACGTTGCCATCGACGACTGGATACGGCTTTCCATAGGCGATCGATAGGATCGCCCCGGCGGTGTAGCGCCCGATGCCGGGCAACGCCAAGACGGATTCGTAGTCGGTCGGAAAGCGTCCGTCGTGCCGCGTCATGATCTCGCCGGCCGCACGCCGCAGATTTCGCGCCCGCGAGTAGTAGCCCAAGCCCGCCCAGGCCGCGAGGACATCCTCCTCCGTCGTGGCGGCCAGCGTCGCGACGTCCGGAAAGCGCCGCAGGAAGGCTTCGTATTTCGGCACGACGGCCGCGACCGTGGTCTGCTGGAGCATGATCTCCGACACCCAGGTACGGTAGGGGGAGACCTGGCGCCGCCAGGGCAAGTCCCGCATGCCGCGACGGTACCAGCGCAGGAGCGCGGCCCGCACGCTATTCCCCGATGACGACGTTCTCGATGATCTGATCGACGCCGGACACTCGGTCGATCAGGTGTTTGAGGACCTTGAGTTGAGAATCCTCGGGCAGGACGCCGGTGATCGTGACCACGCGCGAATAGACGTCGATGGTGATGTGGCTTAGGTCCAGGTCCGCGCGGCCGCGAACCTGAGTTTCGATGCGCGCCCGGATGCCCGCGTCGGAGTCGTCCTCGGGCTGAATCGGTCGGGCGCAGGCGGCGGCCAAGAACAGGGCGGCCGCGGCGCACGCGCATCGGATCGCTTTCACGGCAAAATGATAACATACCGCCCCGTGACCCGCCAGGTCCGCCTCGTGCTCGCGACGCGCAACGCGCACAAGGCCGGAGAAATCGCGCGCCTGCTCGACGGCTCGGGCGTATCCTGCGTCGGCCTCGACGCGTTTCCTGAAATGCACGAGGTCGTCGAGGACCGCGACACGCTGGAAGGCAATGCCGCCAAGAAGGCCGTGGAGACGGCGCGCGTCTGCCGGGCATGGGCCTTGGCCGACGATACCGGCTTGGAGGTGGCCGCCTTGCTCGGCGCTCCCGGTGTGTTCTCCGCGCGCTGGGCGGGGCCGGGCTGCACGGACGCCGACAACCGCGACAAACTTGTGCGCGAGCTGGCGGGGGTTGCGCCGCGCGACCGCGCGGCCCGCTTTCGCACGGTGCTGGCGCTCTCGTCTCCGGACGGCCGCGTGCGGACCGCGGAGGGGCGCCTGGACGGGAGCATCGCCGAGGCGCCGCGCGGACGCGGCGGCTTCGGTTACGATCCTCTCTTCGCCCTGCCGGACGGGCGCACGCTGGCGGAACTCGCGCCCGAGGAGAAGAACGCCCTGAGCCACCGCGGACTCGCACTGCGCGCGATCCTGCCGGACCTGCGCGCGCTGGGTGCGGCGACGTCGGGAGAGAGGGCGTGAACACCGTCGCGCGGGTTCTGGCCTTGACGCTGGCGCTGGCCGGGGCGGCGCGCGCCGATAAAACGGACCCGGAGCCCGGCTCGCAGACCATTTGGGATCAGATCATGGCCGCGCAGGCGCACAACGAGCTCAACGAGGCCAGCGACGACCTCTCGCGCAAGAACTACGGCTCGGCGCTCCACATCGCCCGTCATGCGGTCGCCGTCGATCCCCGCGATCCCGCGGCGCGCATGATCCTGGGCGTCGCGCAGTACTGGAACGGCATGGTCGACGAGTCGATCGACTCGTATAAGACCGCTCTGACGCTGGACCCGAACAGCTCCCAGGCGCATCTTCTTCTGGGCATCTCCTACGGCTGGAAGGGCGACTCCGCCGGCGCCGAAGCCGAGTTCCGCCGCGCCACGGAACTGGACCCGACGCGCGCCGACGCGGAGATGGACCTGGGCTCGGTCATCGAGGGACGCGGCGACTACCAGGGGGCGCTGGAATGCTTCCGCAAGGCGCTGGAGCTCGACAAGAAGAACGCGCTGTACCATTTTCAATTGGGCACGCTCTATCGCAAGCTGGGCCGAGATCCCGACGCCGCGACGGAGTTTTCGGCCGCCCTGCGCGAGCAGCCCAACTACGAGGACGCCTTGCTGGAGCTGGGCTGCGCCCAAGACCGCATGGGCCAGAACAAGGACGCGATCGCCACTCTTCAGCGCGCGGTGGACCTCAAGCCCGGCGACGCGGTCGCGCGCATGCGCCTGGCGCGGCTCTATGTCGAGGAGAATCTGCACAAGAAGGCGCGCGCGGTGCTGGTCGACGCGTTTCGCCTGACCCCGGAGGGCAACGGCGGGGGGCTTCAGCTCTCCGTCGCCTACTCCGGCGGCCAGAATCCGAAGCCGGCGCCCAACGCCGACGGCAAGAAAGGCCCGCCGCCGGACAAGAAGCCGGACTCCGCGAAGGCCGCCGATCCCAACGACCCGCTGTCGGTCTTCGAGAACAATCTGCGCCGGGTGCCTCTGAATCAATCCGCGGTGCTGCACGTGGACGCGATGTTCCTGCCGCGGCCGAAGCTGGTCAAGGAGGGCCCCGGCGAGACGTCCAGCCTCAAGCGCGCGCTGGCGCAGGCCAACGGCGGCGGCGGGGAGACGGCGAGCGCCAAGTCGGTGCGCCGCGACTACCCGCTGACCGCCACCGACGAGGCGGGCCGCGAACAGCAGATCCAGAAGATCATGTCCGACCTGCGCTCCGTGATGAAAAGCGCGCCGGCGGACTCGGACGCGCGGCTGGGCATGAACCTGACCTATTCTCACCCCACCGACGAGGCGCGCTCGGACGCGGCCAAGCCGCCGAAGGTGATCTACGAGCCGCGCCAGGTGGGCAACGACATGGGCCTGTGGGTGATCGGCTCCGGCTGGATGGCGCTGGTCGCCGAGGTCCTGCCCGAGCGCGGCGACAAGCCCGAGCATCCGAACGACTCCGATTGGTGGACGGCGATGGGCCTGGCGCACGTGTCCGTGGGCGAAGGCCAGCGGGCGGGCGCGGCGTTCATGCGCGCCACCGACCTGGACCCACGCTCGGTGCCGGCGTGGCTGGGCCGCGGCGTGGCCGCCGCGATCAGCGGCGACGAGCCCGGCGCGATCGCGGCACTCAAACGCGTGCTGGCCATCGACCCCATGAACAAGGCCGCCGCCGACGGCATCGCCTGGCTCAAGCGCCCGGCCAGCGTGCCGCGTAGCGCGGCGTCCGACGCGGATGCGGGCGCGGATTCCAGCTCGGAGAGCGCGCCTTCTTCGGGTGACGGCTCGGGCGACGCGCCGGATGGGTCCTCGCGCGTCGGCGCCGACGACGACGGAGACGGCCAGTGACGGCGCGCGGCCGCGGCGACGGGCCGATGCGCCAGTTCGTGCGCCGCGCGCACTTCGTCGGCATCGGCGGCGCGGGCATGAGCGGCATCGCCGAGGTCCTGCTCAATATGGGCTACGAGGTCTCCGGCTCCGACGTCAAAGCAAGCGAAGTCACCCGCCGTTTGAGCGAGCAAGGCGCGCGCGTGTTCCTGGGCCACGCGGCGGCGCACGCGCGCGGCGCGCAGGTCGTCGTGGTCAGCTCCGCGGTGCCGGCGAGCAACCCCGAGGTCGTGGAGGCGCGCCGCCGCGGCGTGCCGGTGGTCCTGCGCGCGCAGATGCTGGCGGAACTGGGCCGTCTGAAGAAAACCGTCACCGTCGCGGGCAGCCACGGCAAGACGACCACCACGTCGATGGCGGCGCTCGCCCTGCGCGCGGCGGGCGCGGACCCCACCATGATCATCGGCGGACGGCTCAAGAACATCCGCGCCAACGCGCGGCTGGGCGTGGGCGACTACCTGGTGGCCGAGGCCGACGAGTCCGACGGTTCCTTCTTGTTTTTGACGCCGCTGGCCGCGGTGGTCACCAACGTCGACGACGACCATCTGGACTACTACGGCACGGTCGCGCGCCTCCAAGACGCCTTCGTCGCGCACTTGAACCGCCTGCCTTTCTACGGCGCGGCCGTGCTCTGCGCCGACGACGAGGCGCTGATGTCCTTGCGTCCGCGCGTGGAGCGCACGATCGTCACCTTCGGGTTTTCGCCGCGCGCGGATTGGCGCGCGCGCGGGCTCAAGCTGGGCAAGGACGGCTCGTCTTGCGAAGTCCTGCACAAGGGCCGCCGCGTCCTGACCTTGCGCCTGCGCGTGCCCGGCCGCCACAACGTGTCCAACGCGCTGGGTGCGCTGGCGGCGGGCGCGTTTCTGGGCTTCAACCTCAAGCGCCTGGCGCGGGGCCTTGCGAGCTTTCGCGGCGTGGGCCGCCGCCTGGACCGTCTGGGCGAGGCCGGCGGCGCGGAGTTCGTCGACGACTACGGACATCACCCCACCGAGGTCCGCGCCACCCTGGCCGCCGTCGCCGGCCTGTGGAAAGCCAAGCGCGTGGTCGTGGTCTTTCAGCCGCACCGCTACTCGCGCACGAAACTACTCGCTAAGCAGTTCGGTCCCGCGCTGGCCGCCGCCGACCTGGTCTTCGTGACCGACATCTACGCCGCCGGCGAGAAGCCCCTGCCCGGTGTGAGCTCCAAGCTCATCGTCGACGCCGCGCGCCGCGCCGGCGTGGCCTGCGAGGCCTTCCCCGGTGCTGCCGAGCTTTCGCGGCGCCTGCGCGCCGGCGACGTGCTCCTCACGTTGGGCGCCGGCGACGTGTGGAAAATCGGAGTCGACCTTCTGCGCCGGCGGCGCGCGGAAGCTTGAGGACGGCCGAAGTCAAATGAAAGCCAAGCTCGGCCAGCATTTCCTGAAGGATCCCGCGGCGCTGGACGCCATCGTCGCCGCCGCCGGGGTGGCGGCGGGCGACGCGGTTCTGGAAATCGGGCCGGGGAAGGGCGCGCTGACCAAGCCCCTGCTCGACGCGGGCGCGCGCGTGACGGCCGTGGAGCTGGACGACGCGCTGGCGGCGGCGTTGCCCGCGCGCGCGGGGGCGGGGGCGGCGCGCCTGACGGTGCTCAACGAGGATTTCCTGCGCCTCGATCTCGCGGTTCTGGGGCCGGGGCCGTGGCGCGTGGCGGGCAATCTGCCCTACGCGGTGGCCACCCCCATTTTGCAGAAGCTCCTGCTGTGGGACGGCTGGACGACGGCGGCGCTGATGTTCCAGAAAGAGGTGGCTCTGCGCATCGCCGCGGCAACGGGAGGCGCGGATTACGGCTTGCTGGCGCTGTCGGTACGCGCGCGCGCCGACGCCGACGTGGCCTTTGAGTTGCCGCCCGGCGCGTTCGCGCCGCGGCCGAAGGTGGACTCGGCCGTGGTCGCGCTGAAGCGCTTGGCCCGGCCGCGCCTGGCGGCCGAGGACGAGCGCCTGTTCTGGCGTCTGGCCAAGGCGGCCTTCGGCCAGCGCCGCAAGATGGCGGCGGGGGTGCTGGCCCATGCGCTCAATCGCCCCCGGCCGGAGGTGGAGGCGGCGTTTGCCGCCGCCGGCGTGGCGGCGGCCGCGCGCCCCGAGGAGATTCCGTTCGACGCATGGGCCGCGCTGGCGCGCGGCCTGCGCGCGTGAGACGGCGGGCCTGGGCCGCGGCCGGTTTGGCGCTGGCCTTCGCGTTGGCCTTGCGCGTGGGCCTGGTCCGCGCGCGCTACTTCGACACCGACGAGCTCGAGCACCTGCACGCGGCCCTGCTGGTCGCTCACGGCAACGTTCCGTTTCGCGATTTCTTCGAGCACCACGGCCCGTTGTTCTGGGCGGCGCTGGCCCCCGCGGTCTCCGGCTTTCGCAGTTCTTACGCGGCGGCGCTGGCGGGCCGCGCCGCGGTGAGCCTGGCGTGGCTGGGCCTGCTCGCGCTGGCCTTGCGCCGGCGGGAAGGCGCGGACCGGCTTGAGGGAGCCGCGGCCGCCGTGTTGCTGGCCTTTTTCGGCGCGTTCGCGCAGAAATCCCTGGAAATTCGCCCCGACGTGCCCGCGGCGTTCCTGTTGATGGCCGCCGCGTGGATCGGCGCGTCGCGCCGCAAGGACGCGGGCGCGTGGTGCGGCATTCTTCTCGGGTTGGGCGCATGGCTGTCGCCCAAGATCGTGTTCGGCGCCGCGGGATTGCTGGCCGCGGCATTGTGGCGTCGGCGCGCGTCCGATGCGCGCGCGTTCGCCCTTCAGGCGGTTGCGGCCGCCGCGGCCGTCGCCGCGCTGGGGCTCTGGTGGTTTGCCGCGCGCGGCGCGCTGCGGCCGTTGTGGGAGCTTTATGTGGTTTTCAACGGGCGCTTTCACAGCGGAGCCGCGGCGTGGCCAGCGACCTTGCGGCCGTCCTTGTTGTCCGACCCGGCGACGTGGCTGTTGGGAGCGGCGGGCCTGGCGCGCTGGCGGCGACGGCCGGAGGAAGCCGGTATATTTTCGGGCGCTTTCGCCGGGCTTTTCATTTCGCCTTCGGCGTATCCGCAATATCTTCTGTTCGTCGCGCCGGCGCTGTGCGTCTTGGCGGCGTCGGCGCTGGACGGCTGGGTGCGCGCGGGGCGCGCGCCGGCGCTGCGCGCGGCGCTGGCGGCGGGCACGGTGATCCTGGCATCGGCGGCGCCGGCGGCCGAGGCTCTGTCGCGGATCAAGCAAGGCAACGCCCTTCAGCGCGAACGCTGGGCCTGCGTGGACGCGCGCGTGCCGCCGGACGGTCCCGTCTTGGACGTCTGGAGCGGGGATTCCTTCGCGCGGCCGCACGCGGCGAAGATCTGGTTTTTGCCCGAGGACGAGCAGGCGAACCTGAACCTGGACTGGGTGGTCGACGGCCTGATCGCGGGACTGCGCGACCCCCGCACGCGCGGCGTGATCTGGTGCGAGAGCTGCTTTGCCCGCCTGCCGCCGCGCTTTTCCGTCGAGGCGCGGCGGCTCTACGCGCCCACGGGCTGCGGGCGTTTGTGGCTGCGCGCGCCGGAGCCGCGGTGAGGCGCGGCGAACGCCTGGCGGCGGCCGCGGCGGCGCTGGCGGCGCCTCTGCCGTTTCTTCCGGCCGCGCGCGCGGGCTTTCTGGCCTGGGACGACCAGTCGAACCTGGTCTACAACGCGGCCTATCGGGGCTTCTCGCGCGCGAATATCCTCTGGATGTGGACTACGCACTTTCGCGGGCCCTGGCAGCCGCTGAGCTGGCTGACGTACGCGGCGGACTGGGCTTTGTGGGGTCTGGACGCGCCCGCGTTTAGGCGCACGAACCTTTTTCTTCACGCGCTCGCGGCCGGGCTGTGCGTGCTGGTCGCGCGGTGCCTGCTCGACGCGGCGCTGGGCGCGCGACTGCCGGAGCGCGCGCGCAATTTGGGGGCGTTTGCGGCCGGGCTCGCGTTCGCCCTGCACCCGCTACGCGTCGAGTCGGTGGTCTGGGTCACGGAGCGGCGCGACGTGCTGTCCGGCGTCTTCGTGCTGGCCGCGTGGCTGGCCTATTTGGAGGAACGCTTCGTCCTGGCGCCGTTTCTTTTCGCGGGGGCTTTGCTGTCCAAGGGCACGGCCGTGGCCCTGCCGTTTTTTCTGCTGGCCTGCGAGTATTTCCCGCTGGGACGTCTGCGTACGGAGCCGCGCGCCGTCGCGCGGCGGCTCTTGCCGTATTTTCTCCTGGCGCTCGCGACGGGCTTGGCGAACCTGGGCGGCTTCGGCACCGGTGACTTGGACGTTCCGTGGATAAGCCTTGGACTGCGCGGGGCGATCGCCGCGCACGCTCCGGGCTTCTACTTGTTGAAGACGCTGATTCCCTTCGGTTTGTCGCCGTATTACCCGCTGGTCGTTCCGGTTTCGCGGCTGTATGGCGCGCTCGCCTTTTATGCCGCCGTCGGCATTCTCGCGACGATCGCCGGCTATCGCTCGCGTCGGCAGGCTCCGTGGGCCTGGGCCGCGTGGGCGGCGTCCCTCGCCGCGCTGGCGCCGGTCTCCGGCTTGCTCCAAAACGGCGCGCAGATCGCGGCCGACCGCTACACGTATCTGCCCTGTCTGCCCTTCGCGCTCGTCGTCGGCGGATTTTTTGCGGCGGCCGCGGCAAAGCGCCCGCGCGCGGCCGGCGCGGGGCTGGCGGCTCTGGCCTGCGTCCTGGCGGCGCTGACGTGGCGTCAGTCCGCGTTCTGGCGCGACGACGTCGCGCTGTGGACGCGCGCGGTCGCGCTGGCGCCCGACGGTTATCTGCCGCGCTCGAATCTAGCCTCGGCGCAGCTTGTCGCAGGCGACGCGGACGGCGCTCTGGCGCAATACCGCGAGGTTCTGCGTCTGCGTCCGGACGACTTCGGCGCGCGGGTGAACGCGGGCATGCTTCTTGAAAAGCGCGGACGCCTGGCCGAGGCCGAGGCCGTCCTGCGCGCGGCGCTGACCTTGAGGCCGGGCGCGGCCGATGCGACGGTGAACCTCGCCAACGTGCTGTCGGCGCGCGGCGAGCGTGCGGCCGCGCTCACACTATTGACGGACTTGGTGACGCGCGAACCCGGCTTCGCGCCGGGACGATTCAACCGCGGGCTTCTGTTGATCGCGCTGGGACGCCGCGCGGAGGGCCGGGAAGAACTGCGCGCCGCGGTTGCTTTGGACCCCGAATTGGCGCGACGCTTGGGCCGGACGCCGTAGCGTTCAGCGCGCGGCGACCGGGTCGGCGGCGGGCAAGGTGAAATGGAAGCGCGCGCCTTCGCCGGGGCGGCTTTCCGCCCAGATTCGGCCGCCGTGGGCTTCCACCAGCGACTTGCAGATGGCCAGGCCCAAACCCAGGCCCTGGCGTTTCTGCTCCGGGGCGCCGGCTTGATAGAAGCGCTCGAACAGGCGCGGCAGTTCCGCGGCGCAAACCCCGGGTCCGGTGTCGGCCACGGTGAAGCGCACGAACTCGCCTTCGGACTGCACCGCAAGCTCGACGACGCCGCTGGCGGGGGTGAACTTGAGCGCGTTGCCTAAAAGGTTGGCGAGCACCTGCGCCGCGCGCTTGGGATCGGCGTGGACGAGCAAGGTGCGCGACGCCGACGCGGACCAGCGCAGGCTGATGCCGCGGCGCGCGGCCTCCAGCTCCGAAGACTCGGCGGCCTCTTGAAGCAGGGCGGCCGCGTCGCAGGCGCGCGGCTCCACGGCGGCGCCCGCGGACTCAAGCCGGGCGGTTTCCTGCAGCTGATTGATCAGCGCGATGGCGCGCTCGGCGTTGACCGTGACGGCGCGCAGGGCCTTGCGGCGATCTTCCAGGGGGAGGTCCTCGCGTTCGCGCAGGCAGGCCGCATAGCCGTGGATGACGGCCAGAGGATTCTTGAGCTCATGGGCGACGTCGTGCAGGAGGCGCGTGCGGGCCTCCAATTGGTCCTTGAGCTCCGCCAGGCGTTCGTGGGCGCTCATAATCTTTATAATAAGATTCTAGCATGGAAACCGGCGGTTTTGGTAAGATCATCGTCGACGCATCCGCTGAATTTCAGGAGAAGCCCCAATGATCGACACGTCCCAGTTCAAGCTTGGCTTGGTTTTCGAAGACGACGGCCAGATCGTCCAGATCATCAATTATCAGCACCACCGCAAGTCGCAGTCGGCGGCGGTCTACCGCACGACGCTGCGCGTGCTGGCGACCAACAACGTCATCGAGCGCTCCTACGCCTCCGGCACCAAGTTCCGCGAGGTTCCCGTCACCAAGCGCGAGAAGACCTACAGCTACGACGAGGGCGGCAAGGCCGTGTTCATGGACAACGAGACCTATGAGCAGGTGTTCTACCCGAAGGAGCTGCTGGGACCCGCGGCGAAGTTCCTGACCGAGAACATGGAGGTGCTGGGCGTCTACGTGGACGGCAAGCTGACCTCCATCGAGCTTCCCGCCAACGTCGTCTTGACCGTCACCTCCAGCGAGCCCGGCGTCAAGGGCGACTCCGTCTCCAACATGAACAAGAAGGCGACGCTGGAGACCGGCCTGGAGATCTCCGTGCCCCTCTTCGTCAAGGAAGGCGACCGCATCCGCGTCGACACCCGCAACTCCGAATACATGGAGCGCGTGAAGGAATAAGGACTGACCCTAACGGTATGATCAAGGGCGTCATCTTCGACATCGACAACACTCTGACCGACTTCATGAAGATGAAGCGGGCGGCCGTCGACGCCGCGGTCGAGGGGATGATGGACGCGGGCCTGCCGGGCGCGAAGGACGAATTGGTCAAGGAAGTCTTCGAGGTCTACTGGAAAGAAGGCATTGAGGATCAGAAGATCTTCGACAAGATCCTGAAGGCCAAGCTGGGGCGCATCGACTATAAGATTTTGGCCGGGGGCATCCTCGCCTACCGGCGCGCCAAGAACGGGGCGATGACGTTGTATCCGCGCGTCAACCAGACCTTGATGGAGTTGATGAAGCTGGGCATCAAGCGCACGGTGATTTCCGACGCGCCGAAGATGGAGGTCTGGCTGCGCATCGTGAGTCTCGGCCTTCATCATTATTTCGACGACATCATCACGTCGGAGGATTTCGGGGTCAAGAAGCCGGACCCCAAGCCTTACCGACGCGCGCTGGAGGTGCTCGGCACCAAGCCCGAGGAGACCTTGATGGTGGGCGACTGGCCGGACCGCGACATCAAGGGCGCCAAGGGCGTGGGCATGCGCACGGCCTGGGCCAAATACGGCGACACGTTCGGCACCCAGGAGTCCGGCGCCGAGTTCGAACTGGACGACATCTCCCAGGTCGTGGAACTCATTCGGCGCGAAAACGGGGCGGCGGTCGCGGCCGGCTGAACTCCCCATGGCTGGAACGGCCCCGGGGTTTATGGTAGTCTTCAACGCGACGCGCGGGACCACGCTGGCCGCGCGCGTGGCGACCGCGGACGACGCGGCCTCCCGGTCCAAAGGCCTCTTGGGGCGCGAGTCGCTCGCGCCCGAGGAAGGGCTCTGGATCGTTCCTTGCCCGATGATCCACACGTTCTTCATGAAGTTTCCGATCGACGTCGTGTTTCTCGACCGCGGCCTGGTCGTGCGGCGCGTGCTGGAGAACCTCAAGCCCTGGCGCGCCTCGCCGTGGGTTCTGTCGGCGCACAGCGTGCTGGAGCTCAAGGGCGGCGTGCTGCGCGGGGGCGTCGGCGTGGGCGACCGGCTGGAGATGAGACCCGCGTGAGCGATCCCCAGGCGCCGGCGCCGGAGTTCCCGACCCCGTCGGGCATCGACGTCCGCCGCTATTACGGCCCCGAGGAGCCCGCGACCGGAGAACTGGGCCGCGCGGGGGAATATCCGTTTACGCGCGGCATCCAAAAGACGATGTATCGCGGCCGCCTGTGGACCATGCGCCAATACGCGGGCTTCGGCTCCGCCAAGCAGACCAACGGGCGCTTCCGTTGGCTTTTGGAACAGGGCCAGACCGGTCTGTCGACCGCCTTCGACCTGCCCACGCAGATGGGCCTGGACGCCGACGACCCGCGCGCCAAGGGCGAGGTGGGCCGCGTCGGCGTGCACGCGGGCACGATCGACGACATGGACCAGCTCTTTGACGGCATACCGCTGGACGAGGTCTCCACCTCGCTGACCATCAATTCGACGGCGGCCGTCTTATTGGCCTTCTACGTGGCCGTCGCGCGCCGCCGCGGCATCGGCGCTGAAAAGCTTAAGGGCACCTTGCAAAACGACGTGCTCAAGGAGTTCGTCGCGCGCGGCACGCAGGTGTTCCCGGTGGCGCCTTCCCTGCGCCTGTGCGCGGACGCCATGGAGTGGTCCTTCAAGAACGCGCCCCAATTCCACCCCATCTCGATTTCCGGCTATCACATCCGCGAGGCCGGCTCCGACGCGGTGCAGGAGGTGGCCTTCACCTTCGCCAACGCGAAAGTGTACTTGGAGGCTCTGCTCGCGCGCGGAGTCGACGTGGACTCGGTCGGCCCGAAGCTGGCGTTCTTCTTCGGCTGTCACAACCACTTCCTCGAAGAGATTGCCAAGTTCCGTGCCGCGCGCCGTGTCTGGGCGAAGATCATGAAGGAGGACTTCGGGGCGAAGGACCCGAAATCATGGTCCCTGCGCTTCCACGTGCAGACCTGCGGCTCGACCTTGACCAGCCAGCAGCCGCTCAACAACGCCATGCGCGTGGCCTGGCAGGCGCTGGCGGCGGTGCTGGGCGGCGCGCAAAGCCTGCACACGAACTCTTACGACGAGGCGCTGGCCCTGCCCACCGAGGAATCGGCCCAACTGGCCTTGCGCACCCAGCAGATCCTCGCGCACGAGACCGGCGTGCCCGCGACCGTGGACCCCGTCGCGGGCGCGTGGGCGATCGAATCCTTGACCGATGAACTGGAGCGGCGCATCACGGCCACGCTTCTGCGCCTGCGCGACTCGGGCGGCATGCTGAGGCTCATCGAGGCCGAGACGCCCCAGCGCGAGATACAGGAAAGCGCCTACCGCTACCAGCGCGACATCGAGGAAGGCCGGCGCAAGATCGTGGGCGTCAATACTCTACGCCTGGAGGAAGCCGAGCGGCCCGCGCCGCGCCTGAAGATTTCGCCGCGCGTCGAGGCCGAGCAGGTGCGCCGCCTCAAGGCCTTCCGCCGCGCGCGTAACGCCAAGGCCGCCGCGGCGTCGGTGGCGCGGCTGGACGCGGCGGCGCGTTCCTCGAAAGAAAATTTATTTCCGCTGATCCTCGCCGCGGTCGAGGCGAAGGCGACGATCGGCGAGATCTTCACGGCCCTGCGCGGCGCGTTTGGCGAGTTCCATGCCGGTTAAGGGCCTCCAGCGGCGGCGCACGGTACAGGAGATTCTGACCGAGCGCGGCCTGCTGGACGCCGCGCAGTGCGAGCAAGCCGCCGCCGACGCGGCGAAAACGGGCAAAAGCGTCCAGCAGGCCGCGCTGGACCTGGGGCTGGTGGCCAAAGGACCGCTACTCAAGACCTTGTCCGAGGAGTGGGAGGTCAAGGCGGTCGATCTGGGTGCCATGGACGTGGACGCGGAGACCGCGAAGATCATCCCGGAGGCGGTCGCGCGGCGGCATGCCGCCATCCCGTTCGCCAAGGAGGAGAACGTTCTCTTCGTGGCGATGGCCGACCCGCGCGACTTCTTCGCCGCGGAGGACATCCAGCTGCGCACGGGGCTGGAGGTCCAGCCCTACCTGGCCCTGCCGCAGGACGTCCAGCTCGCGCTCGACAACACCTACGGACGCGGCGAGGGCGCCGCGCTCAACCGGCTTATGACGGATGTGGCGGCTCAAAGTGCCGCGACCGACGCCGGCAAGGAACTGCAGGTTCAGCGCGAGGAGGCGAAGGCCGACATCACCGACGTCGACGCCTCGGCCCCGGAAGTGGAGAAGTTCGTCAACGCGATCATCCTGGGAGCGTTGTCGATAAAGGCCTCCGACATCCACATCGAGCCGTTCGAGGACCCCGCAGGCAAGGTCTCGAAGATCCTTCTGCGCTACCGCGTGGACGGCCGCCTGATCCCGGGTCCGTTCGTGGTGCCGTGGGCCTACCGCTTCGCGATCGCGGCCAAGATCAAGATCATGACCAACTCGATGAACATCACCGAGCGCCGCATCCCGCAGTCGGGGCGCATCCAGATTCTGGCGCAGGGCAGCCCCATCGAGTTCCGCGTCGAGATGGTGCCCACCGTCTACGGCGAGTCGTGCGTGATGCGCATCCTGGACCGCAAGTCCGTCCAGGTGGACATCCTGAAGATGGGCTTTATGCCGGACACGTTGGACCGCCTGCTGGGCCTGCTCAAGGGCATCGGCGGCAAGAAAAACTTCGGTCTGATCCTGGTCTGCGGCCCCACCGGCTCGGGCAAGTCGACGACGCTCTACGCCGCGCTCAACCACGTCAACCGTCCCGACATCAAGATCCTGACGGCGGAAAATCCCGTCGAGTACAACCTCGACGGCATCGTGCAGGTTCCGGTCAACCCGGACATCAAATTGGGCGGCGAGAAGAAGTTCGACTTCGCCACCGCCCTGCGCTCCTTCCTGCGCCTCGACCCCGACGTGATCATGGTCGGCGAGATCCGCGACGAGGAGACCGCCCACATCGCGATGGAGGCGGCGATGACCGGCCATCTGGTCTTCTCCACGATCCACACCAACGACGCGCCCTCGGCCATCTCGCGCCTGACCGACATGGGCCTGCCGGCGTTCATGGTGGCCACGACCTTGAAGGCGGTGCTGGCCCAGCGCCTGTCGCGCCGCCTGTGTTCCGCCTGCAAGGTGGAGCGCGACGCCACGCCCGAAGAAGTGAAGGTGTTCGAGGAGAACAAGGTCGCGCTGCCCAAGGGCGCCAAGCTGTTCGCCCCGCCGCCGGCCGGCGGCGCCTGCGAGGAGTGCAAGGGCCTGGGCTACCGCGGCCGCGTGGGCCTGCACGAGCTCCTGGTGATGAGCGACTCGCTGCGCGCGACGTGCCTCAAGGACGTCGCGGCCGACACGCTCCGTCATCAGGCGGTCGGCGAGGGCATGCGCCTGATCGTGCAGGACGGCCTGGAAAAGGTCAAGCTTGGGTTGACGACCGTGCGCGAAGTCCTGGGAGGCGTCGACTAGCCATGTCCAAAGCGAAAGGACCCGGCGAGGAAATCGACCTTGCCCTGCATCTGTTCTCGATCGCCGGCGCGCTGAACTCCACGTTGGACCTGGATTTCCTTTTGCATAAGATCGGCGCGGCGGCCGAGAAGCTGACGGACTCCGAAGCCAGCTCGATCATGCTCGTCTCCGACGACAAGAAGAGCCTGTTCTTCCGCGTGGCCTCCGGCGAAAAGGCCAAGGCGCTCAAGACGATGACCTTGCCGCTCAGCCAGGGCATCGCGGGCGCGGTGGCGCGCAGCCTCAAGCCGGAGATCGTCAACGACGCGGCCCATGATCCGCGCTTCGCCGGCAAGTTCGACAAGGCCAGCGGCTTCGTCACGCGCTCTTTGCTCTGCGTGCCGATGGTGTTCCGCGGGGAGTTGGTCGGCGTCGTCGAGGTGCTCAACAAGCGCTCCGGCGGCTACGGGCCCGCGCACGTGGAGCTGCTGGCCAGCCTCTCCGGCGTGGCCTCGGTCGCGATCACCAACGCGCGCATCATCGCCGAGCAGAAGAACTTTTTCTCGCACGTTTTGGAGACCTTGGTCGCGGTCATCGAGACGGCGCGGCCGGGCCTGGAAGGCTACCCGGTGCGCGCCGCGCGGCTGGCGTGCACGATCGGCCGCGCGCTGGGCGTGGAGGACTACGATTACCGCATGCTGTATTACGCCGGGCTGCTGCACAAGATCGGCTACGTCGCCTTCAAGAACCCGCGCCTGCTTTCGGAAATGGGCGTGACGAGCGCTTTCGAGGAGATGCTCCCGTCGTTCTCGGCCAAGATGCTGGACGGCATCAAGCTGGTGGAGGGCGCGCTGCCGATGATCCGCCATTACAGGGAACGCTGGGACGGCACGGGTTATCCGGGGCGCCTCAAGGGCGCGGAGATCCCGTCGGGGGCGCGCGTGCTGGGCCTCGTCGAGGCGATGGAGGACCTGCGCGCCGCGGGCCTGTCCGGCGCGGAACTGGGCGCGCGCGCGCTGCGCGAGGCGCGGGCGGGTGCGGGAACGCGCTTCGACCCCGAGGCGGTGGAGGCGTTTGCGCAGGCGCTGGAGATGCAGGGAGGAACCTGGTGAATTCAAAACCGTTGCGAGTCTTGATCGCCAAGCCGGGCCTGGACGGCCACGACCGGGGCGCGAAGGTGATCGTGCGCGCGCTGCGCGACGCGGGCTTCGAGGTCATCTACACCGGCATCCGCCAGACGCCGGACATGATCGCGGCGGCGGCGCTGCAGGAGGACGTGGACGCGGTGGGCCTTTCGCTTTTGTCCGGTGCGCACCTGACCTTGTTTCCCGAGGTCGTGAAGACGCTGCGCAAGAAGGGCCTCAAGGACATGCTGGTCTTCGGCGGCGGCATCATCCCCGACGAGGACGCGGCCAAGCTGCGCAAGGCCGGCGTCGACCGCGTGTTCGGCCCCGGCACGCCGCTGCAGGCGATCGTCGACTATTTGAACGAGAAACTCCGCGTTGCCGCGTAACGACGACCCGTCGGACCTGATCAAGCGCGTGCGCCGAGGCGACCACGCCGCGGCGTCGCGCGCGCTGAGCCTGGTCGTCGACGAGGACGACGCCTCCGAAATACTGGCCAAGGACTTCTTCAAGTCCGCGGGCCGCGCGCAGAAAATCGGCGTGTGCGGTCCTCCCGGCGCCGGCAAGTCCACCTTGACCGGCCGCCTGATCGGTCATTACCGCAAGCGCAAGCTCCAAGTCGGCGTGCTGGCCGTGGACCCCAGCTCCTCCATTTCCGGCGGCGCGTTTCTGGGCGACCGCCTGCGCATCATGGAGCATGCCACCGACCCGGGCGTGTTCATCCGCTCCCTGGCGTCGCGCGGCATGATCGGCGGCCTGACGCACACCATCTTCGGCGCCATCCACGTGCTGGAGGCGCTGGGCTGCGACAAAATCATCGTCGAGACCGTCGGCACCGGCCAGGATGAAGTCGAAATCGCCTCCGTGGCCGACACCGTGGTCTACGTCACCACGCCCGCGATGGGCGACGAGATCCAGGCCATGAAGGCCGGCGCCATGGAGATCGGCGACGTGTTCGTCGTCAACAAGGCGGACCTCGCGGGCAAGGACAAGGCCGTGGCCGATCTGCGCGCCGCGCTGGGCCTGGGCCACTCCGCCGGCCAGGCGCCGCGCGCCTGGGAGCCGCCCATCGCCGCGACGTCCGCACTTTCGGGTGAAGGCATCGCGGAGCTGGCGCGGGAGCTTGACGGCCACTGGGAGCATCTGCAAAATTCCGGCGAGGGCCGCGCGCGTCTTAAAAAACAGCACGCCACCGAACTTCAGTTCTGGATCCAGCGCCGCGTGGTGAGGACCGCCCTCGACCGCGTCACCGACACGATTTTGGAAGAGATGGTCGCGCACAAGTCCGACCCGGCCTCTATGGGGCGCAGGTTGCTGAAATGAAGCTCCATCACGTGGGCGTGGCCGTCGCGGACCTGGATGAGGCGATCGCGCGGCACCGGCGCATGGGACTTGAGCTCGCGCACCGCGAGGTCGTTTCGTCGCAGAAGGTAGAGGTGGCGTTCATGGGCGAGGGTCCGTTCATCGAGCTGCTCGCCGGTACGTCGCCGGATTCAACGATCTCAAGGCACCTCGCGAAGCGAGGGCCTGGCCAGCACCATCTCGCTTTCGCCGTGCCGAGCATCGCCGAGGAATTGAAGCGTCAGGCCGCCGCGGGCGCGGAGTTGATCGACCGGACGCCGCGGCCCGGCGCCTGGGGGCATCAGGTGGCGTTCGTGCATCCAAAAAGCCACGGCGGCGTCTTGATCGAGCTGGTCCAGGAGTCCCGGTGATGGCGAACATGGAAAACACGCAGAAAGCCGACAAGCACGATAAGAAAGACAAGCGGCCGGCGGTGAGCCCTAAGATTCAGGAACTTCATGACCGCAAGGCCAAGGCGGAGGCCGGCGGGGGTGCCGAGAAGCTCGCCGCGCAGAAGGCCTCGGGTAAGATGACGGCGCGCGAGCGCGTGGAGGCGCTGGTCGACGACGACAGTTTCGAGGAAATCGATCTGCTGGTCGAGACGCGCGCGTCGGACTTCGGCCTGGACAAAAAGTATATGGCCGCCGATGGGGTGGTCACGGGCTTTGCGCGCATCAACGGCCGGGCCGTTTGCGTGTACGCGCAGGATTTCTCGGTCGTCGGCGGCTCCTTGGGTCTGTCGCACGCGATGAAGATCTGCAAAGCCATGGACCTGGCCATCAGCGCGGGCGTGCCGGTGATCGGGCTGTGCGACTCCGGCGGCGCGCGCATTCAGGAGGGCGTCGAGAGCCTGGGCGGCTACGCGGAAATTTTTTACCGCAACGTGCAGGCGTCGGGCTACATCCCGCAGATTTCGGCGATCCTGGGTCCGTGCGCGGGGGGCGCCGTGTATTCGCCGGCGCTGACCGATTTCGTGTTCATGGTCGAGGGCACCTCGCACATGTTCATCACTGGGCCGGAGGTGGTCAAGGCCGCCACCGGGGAGACCTGCGATTTCGAAAGCCTGGGCGGAGCGGAGACGCACGCCAAGCTCTCGGGCGTGGCTCATTTCGTGGCCGGCTCGGAGCATGACTGCTTCCGCCAGATCCGCGAACTGCTCGACTACCTGCCCCAGAACTGCCGCGAGACGCCCAAGCCCGCGATGCCCGCCGACGATCCGCGCCGCGAGAGCGCGCTGCTCGATGAGATCTCCGCCCTGGACGCCAAGAAGTCCTACCGCATCCAGGACGTGATCCGCGAACTGGGCGACGGCCACCAGTTCTTGCAGGTGCACCGCAACTTCGCGCGCAACCTGATCTGCGGCTTCATCCGCCTGGACGGCGAATCCGTGGGCGTGATCGGCAACAATCCGGACGTGCTCTCCGGCGCGCTCGACATCGACGCGTCGGAAAAGGGCGCGCGCTTCGTCAACTTCTGCGACGCCTTCAACATCCCCCTGCTGACCTTGGTGGACGTGCCCGGCTATTGGCCGGGCCTGGAGCAGGAGCACGCCGGCATCATCCGTCGCGGCGCCAAGCTCCTCTACGCCTACGCGCGCGCGACCGTGCCGAAGGTGACGGTGGTCCTGCGCAAGGCCTACGGCGGCGCCTACGACGTGATGAGCTCCAAGCACATCCGCGGCGACGTGAACTTCGCCTGGCCTTCGGCCGAGATCGCCGTCATGGGTCCGCAGGGCGCGGTGAACATCCTTTATAAAGCCGAGCTCAAAGCCGCGAAGGACCCGGAGAAGCGCCGTGCCGAACTGGTCGCCGACTACACCGCCAAGTTCGCCTCGCCCTACCAGGCCGCCAGGCACGGCTACGTCGACGAGGTCATCGAGGCGCGCTTGACCCGCGCGAAGGTCATCCGCGCGCTCCGTTTCTTGAAGGGCAAGAAGGTGCAGTGCCTGCCCAAAAAGCACGGCAACATTCCGTTGTGACATGAGGGTCAGTCCTTGACATCTGCCCCGTCCATCGATCGGACAGATGTCAAGGACTGACCCCCCAAGACTCCAGGAGGCAACATGGCTCGAACGAAGGTGACGGTGGTCGGGGCGGGAAACGTGGGCGCGACGTTGGTGCAGCGCTTGGCGGAGATGGAGGTGGCCAACGAAGTCGTCGTCGTCGACATCCCGCAGACCGAGGGGATGCCCGCGGGCAAGGCCCTGGACTTGATGGAGTCTGGTCCGGTGGTCGGCTACGACACGAAGGTCACGGGCGCGACGGCCTACGAACCGACGGCCGGTTCGGACGTGGTGGTGATCACCGCGGGGCTGCCGCGCAAGCCGGGCATGAGCCGCGACGACTTGCTGAACACGAACGCGAAGATCGTCGCGTCGGTGACCGAGAACGTGGTCAAGCACTCGCCGAACTGCGTGCTGATCATCGTCTCCAATCCGCTTGACGCGATGTGCCAGGTGGCGCTGAAGACCTCGAAGTTCCCGAAGCACCGCGTGATCGGCATGGCCGGCGTGCTGGACAGCGCGCGCATGCGCTGGTTCATCGCGGAGGCCTTGGACGTCTCCATGGAGAGCGTGCACGCCATGGTGCTGGGCGGCCACGGCGACACGATGGTTCCCATGCCGCGCTTCTCGACGGTCAACGGCATCGCGATCACGGAGCTCCTGCCCAAGGAGAAGATCGAGGCGATCAATCAACGCACCCGCGACGGCGGGGCGGAAATCGTCAAGCTGCTCAAGACCGGCAGCGCCTACTACGCGCCGTCGGCGGCGTCGGCGGAGATGGTGGAGGCGATCCTCAAGGACAAGAAGAAAATCCTTCCGTGCGCGGCGCTGCTGGAAGGCGAATACGGCGTCGACGGCGTTTTCGTCGGCGTGCCGTGCAAGCTGGGCGCCCGCGGCATCGAGTCCATCGTCCAACTCAACCTCACGGTCGAGGAGCGCGCAGCGCTCCTGAAGTCGGCCGGCGCGGTGAAGGAGCTGGTCGGGGCGCTCAAGTAAGTTGCTGCTCGCCGTCGACATCGGGAACACCAACCTGACGGTCGGCGCGTTCGCCGGGGATCGGCTCCTGCGCCAATGGCGCCTGGAGACCGACCCCCGGCGATCCGCGGACTGGTATGCGCGCGCGTTGAAGTGCCCCTTGCGCAAATTGCCGGCTCTACCGGACGCGGTCGTCTACGGCTCCGTCGTTCCCGCGCTGGACCGCACGTTGGAGTCCGCGGTGAAAAAAGCGTTCGGCCTGAAGGCGGAGGCAGTCGGGCCGCGTTCGCGTCTGGGGCTCAAGCTCAAGGTCAAGACCCCCGGACAGGTCGGAGCCGACCGCGTCTTGAACGCGGTCGCGCTCAAGGCGCTGGTCGGCGCGCCGGCCGTCGCCATCGACTTCGGCACCGCGACCACGTTCGACTGCGTGGACGCCTCCGGCGACTACGCGGGCGGGGCGATTCTTCTGGGCCCCAACTCCGCCGCGCGCGCCCTGCACCAGTTCACCGCGAAGCTGCCGCTGGTGAAAGTGCGCAAGCCCGCGCGCGCGATCGGCCGGGACACCGTGGAGTGCCTGGAGGCGGGGCTGTATTTCGGCTACCTAGGCATGATCCGCGAGGTGCTCGCGCGCACGAAGGCCGAAATGGGGGGAGAGCCCGCGGTCGTGGCGACCGGGGGGCTGGCTCCGCTGTTTCTAAAAGATCTGCCCGGCGTCCGTCACGAGCCCGATCTGACCTTGCACGGGTTGAGGATCGCCCACCAAATCTTGCATCATCCCCGGTGAACCCATGAGACGACTCCTCGCCGCCGCCCTCGCCGTGCTGTGCGCCGCTCCCGCCGGAGCCGTCGTCGACGAGTTCGGCGGCTTCGCGCAGTATTCGAACTCGGCCTCGCTCAAGCCCTTCACGCGCGACCTGGGCGGCCTGCTGGGCTCGGCCACGTTCAGCAGCGGCCGCTCCCTGGGGTTTTCGGGCTTCGACGTGGGGCCCTCGGTCGCCGCGCAGTTCTATCCGTCCAAGGGCGACACGATCCTGCTCAACAACGGCGTCAAGGGCTTCGGCCTGCCGTGGGTTCACGCCGACATCGGTCTGCCTTTCAAGATCGACGGCTTCATTCACGGCATCTCCTACGACGGCCTCACGGTGGCCGGCGGCGGCCTGCGCTACGGTCTCTACGCGCCGTCCGACAAGCCCTGGACGCCGCAGGTGCTGGCCTCGCTGTCGGGCGACTCCGTCGTCCATCAGGACTTCTCGGCGAGCCACTTCAGCGGCGACCTGGTGGCGTCGATGGGCAACGCGCGGGTGACCCCCTACATCGGCGCGGGCTTCGACCGGACGCGGCTGGAGGCGCACGTTTCCAACGACGTGGCGCTCGAGGGCACTTCGGCGACCACCTGGGAAAGCCGCTTCACCGCGGGCGTGCGCGTCAAGCCGTTCCAGTTCACTTACATCGACGCGGCATTTAATTATCTGCACGGCCAGGCGGCCGCCGAGGCCGGCCTCGGCGTGCGCTTCTAGGCGCCGCGTGCCCGCCGGCGCGCGCGCACGCTTCGTCGCGGCGCGCCCGCACTTGCTCGCGGCGCTGGCGGCGGCGGCGGCGGCGGCCATCTTCATTCCCAGTCTGCATTTCGGCTTCCTGGC
>JAJXVH010000163.1 GCA_021782205.1 bacterium
CTCGGCCCCGTCTCGGCCAAGCCCGAGATGATGCTGGACCTGATCGCCTCCGGCGTGGACGCGTTCCGCCTGAACTGCTCGCACGCGTCGATGGACGACCTGCGCCGCAGCGTGGAGCTGGTGCGCTCCGCGTCGCGCCAGTGCCGCCGCGCGACGGCCGTGGTCATGGACTTGCAGGGGCCGCGCCTGCGCGTGGGACGCCTGCGCAACGGCGAGCCCATCGTTTTGAAGAAGGGCGCGCGCGTGCGCATCACGACCAACGACGTGCCCGGCACCTCCGAGGAGTTCTCCACCAGCTTTAAAAAACTGCCGAAGACCGTGCGCAAGGGCCTGGAGATCCGCCTGGACGACGGCACCATCGCGCTGACCGTGCTCAAGACCGGCGCGGACTGGGTGGACTGCGAGGTGCTGATCGGAGGCACGCTCAAGGAACACAAGGGCATCAATCTGCCCGGCGCCGACATCGACCTGCCCGCTCTGACCACCAAGGACCTGCGCGATCTGGACATGGGGCTGAAGCTGGGCATCGACCACGTGGCCCTTTCCTTCGTGCGCTCGCCCGACGACATCCTGCGCGCGCGCCGCATCATCCGCAAGGCCGGCCTGCCCACGCGCGTGATCGCCAAGATCGAGCACCCCGACGCCCTGGGCTGCATCGACAAGATCCTGGACGCCGCCGACGGCATCATGATCGCGCGCGGCGACCTGGCCGTGGAGCTGTCGCCGGCCGAGGTGCCCGCCCTGCAGAAGATGCTGGTGCGCAAGGCCAACGACGCCGGCAAGCTCTCGATCGTGGCCACGCAGATGCTGGAAAGCATGATCAGCCACGCGCAGCCCACGCGCGCCGAGGCCTCCGACGTGGCCAACGCGATCTACGACGGCGCCGACGTGGTCATGCTCTCCGGCGAGTCCGCCGTCGGCCTCTACCCGGTCGAGACCGTCACCGTGATGACCGACATCATCCGCCGCGCCGAGAATTCCAACTTCCGCTACCGCTTCATCCCGCACGGCCTGCAGGACAGCCCCGACACGGGCTTCGCCCACGCGCTGGCGCGCGCCTGCCACGACGCCTGCGAGGTGACCGGCACGAAGGTCGTCGTCGTCTACACGATGACCGGCTGGTCGGCGCGCATCATGTCGAAATATCGCCCCAAGGCCCCGATCATCGGCATGACGCCTCTGCGCGCGACCTACAATCAGCTGGCCCTCTACTGGGGCATCACGCCGATGATCTGCCCGCTGGGCAAGACCACCGACGAGATGCTGGGCTACGGCGAACGCATCCTGCTCAAGAACGGGCTGGTCAAGAACGGCGAGACCACGCTCGTCACCGCCGGCGGCACGGCCAAGCACAAGGCGTCGAACATGCTCAAGGTGCACGTGGTCGGCTCGCTGACCTACCGCTAGACTCTCATGGCGGCCATCCGCGCGCGCGTCGTTCTTGTGACGGTGCCCCGAGGGGGGAAGGCCGAGTCGCTGGCCGAGGGCGTCGTCGAGGCGCGCCTGGCGGCCTGCGTCAACATCGTGCCCGGAGTGATCTCCGTCTACCGCTGGAAGGGGCGCGTGCACCGGGACGCGGAAAGCCTGCTGGTGATCAAGACGACGGCGGCCAAGCTCAAGGCGTTGGAACGCTGGATCAAGGAACGCCATCCCTACGAGACGCCGGAATTCCTGGCGCTGGAGGTGGGCGCGGGTTCCAAGGAATACCTCGCCTGGCTCACGGGGGCCGCGCGATGACGGCTTCGGTCCACCCCACGTTCGCGCCGCGCTTATTGACGGCCCGCGACGAGGTGCCCGGCGTGCGCGTGTTCCGCTTCGCCTCGCCGCCGGGCTTCAGTTTCATTCCCGGACAGTTCTTGATGTTTCACTTCGCCGACGATCCCAAGACGTGGCGCGCCTATTCGTTGTGCTCCGCGCCCGGCTGCGCGTCCGACCATTTCGAGGTCGCCGTGGGGATGGTCGGGGCGTTCAGCGAGCGCCTGGGCCGCTTGACGCCGGGGGCGGAGGACGGCCTGCACGTGCGCGGCCCGTTTGGAAAATGGATCTACGATGGCTCCGCCCCGCACGCGGTGCTGGTTTCCGGCGGGACGGGCCTCACGCCGTTTCGCGCCATGGTCCTGTTGAAGTCCGGAGGCGGCGCGGCGGGACGCCTGACGGTGTGCTGTTCGGCGCGCACGCCGGAGCTGCTGCTCTTCCGCTCCGAGTACGCGGACTGGCAGAAAGCCGGGGCCAACGTGGTCGCGCGCGTCACTCGCCCCGACGAATCGACGCGCCGCTGGAAAGGCCCGGTCGGCCGCTGGACCGCGCCCGACGTGGCCGCCATCGCCGCCGATCCGGCGGCGATCTACTACCTCTGCGGCCCCAACAAGATGGTCGTCGACCTGCGCGAGGGTCTGCAGGCCGCGGGCACGCCGCCGGAAAATATCCGGACCGAGAAATGGGGCGACTACAGCGATCTGTTCTGATCCTGGCCTCGGGCTCGCCCCGGCGCCGCGCGATCCTGCGCGCGGCCGGGGTGCGCTTTCGAGTGGTGGTCAGCGGCGTCGATGAGAACATCGCCGAGAAGCGCCCGCGCCGCATGGTGCGGACGCTGGCGCGCCTCAAAGCCCTGTCCGTCGCCGCAGATCATCCCGGCGCGCTGGTTCTGGGCGCCGACACCACCGTGGTCTGCGCGGGGCAGATACTCGGCAAGCCGGAGAGCCCCGCCGATGCCGAGCGCATGCTCAACCTCCAGTCCGGCCGCTGGCAGCGCGTCTACACCGGCGTCGCCGTCGCCCGCGGCCGCAAGGTCTGGTCCGAGGTCGCCGTCTCCCGCGTGAAGGCGCGGCGGCTGGACGCCACGGCCCTCAAGCGCCTGGCCGGCAAGCACATGGACAAGGCCGGCGGCTACGCCGTCCAGGACCGCCGGGACCCGCTCGTCGAGAAAATCGTCGGCGACCGCGACAACGTGGTCGGCCTGCCGATGAAAGTGGTCAAGCGCCTGCTGGCCAAAGCCGACGCCGCCCAATAGCCCGGCCGCCTTCAATCCCGACGAAAACGGTCGACTGACGCTGGAGTCACCATTTTCGACTAACGATAATCAGTGGCACCGGTGATAGCACAGCCTCTCGTCGTCGAAGCCGAGCGAAGCGTCGGCCGCGGCTAGACGGCGGCCGAATCTTCGGACGCGGCGGGCAAGGTAAAGTAGAAGCGC
>JAJXVH010000164.1 GCA_021782205.1 bacterium
GCGGCGGCGGTGTTCGTCTCCGGGCACATCTCGGTGGGCTCCATGGTGGGCGCCTCGGTCCTGCCGGTGGCCGCGGCGGCGCTGGGCGCGCCGGGAATGGACGTGGCGGCCGCGGCGGCCTCCGCCGCTCTGATCGTCTACAAGCACATCCCCAACATCCGGCGCTTGCGCCAAAACCGGGAGCTCGGCATCCATGCCCCGTCCGCGTAAGCCCGACGTCTGCGTCCTGGGAGGGGGCATGTGGGGCGTGGTGCTGGCCCAGCACCTGGCCGGACGCGGCGCGCGCGTGCGGCTGTGGGAATACGTGCCCGAGGTTGCGGCCGCGCTGGGACGCACGCGGCGCCACCAGTTGATCCCCGGCTTCGCGCTCGACGCGTCCATCCAGGTCAACTCCGATCTGGCCGCGAGCGCGGCCGAGGCGGACATTCTGCTTTTCGTGCTGCCCTCGTCGGCGATGGCGGCGACGGCGCGCGCGCTGAAAGAAAAAGCGCGCCTAGCGCCCGGCGCGGTCGCGGTCAACGCGTCCAAAGGCGTGGAGCCGCGCACGTTCGCGACCATGGGAGACATCGTGGCGCGCGAACTGCCGGCCCTGCGCGGCCGGGTGTGGACGCTGTCCGGTCCCAGCTTCGCGCGCGAGGTCGCACGCGGAGTGCCCACGGGGCTGATGTTGGGCGGACCGCTGGGCGCGCAGTCGCGGCGTCTGGCGGAACTTCTCCACGGCGGCACCATCGCGGTGACGCCGTGGCCGGACCGCGTCGGCGTGGAACTGGGCGGCTCGCTGAAGAACGTGATCGCCGTGGGCGCGGGCATCCTCGACGGGCTGGGCGCGGGGGCCAACACCAAGGCGGCCCTGCTGGTGCGCGGCCTGGCGGAGATGTCCCAACTGATCCGCGCCAGCGGCGGACGCGCGGACACGGTCTACGGACTGGCGGGGCTGGGCGACCTGATCGCGACCGGCACGTCCGGCGAGTCGCGCAACCGCGCCTACGGCGAGAAGCTGGGCCAGGGCGTGGCGCCCGCGCGCGCGCAGGCGGACATTCCGACCGTCGTGGAAGGCGTGGAGGCGGCGGCCAGCGCCGTGGCCCTGTGCCGCAAGCGCAAGGTCGCAGCCCCGCTGATCGAAGCGATTTTCGGCGCAACGCGCGGCGCGCCCGCGCGACGCGTGCTGGAGGCGCTGGGTTTCCGTTAGGAAGCCGCAGGGAGAAAGAGATGGCCAAGAACGAGAAGGGCAAGGGCGACGACAAGTCAAAGACGCCCGGCGAAACCGAGGTCCGCATCTGTTCGTTGGCGACGACCGTCAACGAGTGCATCATCATGCTGGAGGAGGTCGTGGGCAACCGCGTGCTGCCCATCTGGATCGGCATCTCCGAAGGCCAGGCCATCGCCATCCGCTTCTCCGGCATCGTCCTGCCGCGGCCGCTGACGCACGACCTCCTGCTGGCGTGCGTCAAGCAGTTGGGTTTCGACGTCCAAAAAATAGTCGTCTCCGACATCAAGGAGAACACCTTCTACGCGCGCGTGCACGTGGGCGACGGCCGGCGCGAGGAGGTCCTGGACAGCCGCCCGTCCGACGCGATCGCCATCGCGGTGCGCGCGGGCTGCCCGATGTTCGTCGACGAATCGGTGTTCGCGCGCTGCCAGACGCTGACCAAGCCGATCACCGAAGACGAGGTCGTCAAGTTCAAGGAAGACCTGAAGAACATCCGGCCCGAGGACATCTTCAAGGACCTGCGCAAGGAGAGCGAAGGGAAATCTCCGGCCAAGGATCCGAAGAAACCGAAGGGCGACAAAGGGGAGGACGCGCCATGAATCGGCTCGACATCATCCGTGCCGTGTCCAAAGTTTTGGCCACGCGCGGCGAGGCGGCGCTCGCCGTGGAGACGGCGTTCGACGCCGTAGGCCAGGCCCTGGCGCGCGGCGAGAAGGTCGTGATCTCGAACTTCGGCACGTTCCGCGTGAAGGCGCGCCGTCCGCGCGTGGGGCGCAACCCGAAGACCGGCGAAAAAGTCTCGGTGCCCGCGCGCCGCGGAGTGCGCTTCAAGGCCTCCAAGAACCTGCTCGGCTAGAGCCGGTCGATGGAGCTTCCGTTCCTACCCGACCGAGAGTTCTTCACCATGCGCGAAGCGGCGCGCCTGGCCCAGCTTCCGGCGCACACGCTGCGCTACTGGGAAACGCGCTTCGGCGACCTGCGTCCCGCGCGGGGCGCCGGCGGCCACCGGCGCTACACGCGCGCGGACGTGGAGCTCCTTCTTGAAATCAAGGACCTGATCCAGCGGCGCAAGCTGACGGTGGCCGGCGCGCGGCGCGCGCTGATCGAGCGGCGCCGGGGCGTCACGACTCCCGGTTCTTCGTCGGCCTCCGTCGGAACGGACTCCGGTCCGGCGATAAAGCTGTTGCGCGAAGTCAAAAAAGAAATTAGAATGCTCTTGGACGAGTTCGGCCGTTGAGGCCGGCCGCGCCTGAGGCCGGGGACTGGCTCAATGGTAGAGCGCTCCCTTGGGGTGGGAGAGGCTACAGGTTCGATTCCTGTGTCCCCGACCCCAGGCGCGGAAATTCGTCTTCGGTGACCGGGGTATAGCTCAATTGGCAGAGCGCTTGGTTCGGGACCAAGAGGTTCTCAGTTCAAGCCTGAGTACCCCGACCAGTTTTGATATGAGGGTCAGTCCTTGACATGTTGAAACGTGAACATGTCAAGGACTGACCCTCTTCTTTGTTCTTGCACTGGCTCTTGACAAACCATTAGAATGGACACGCATCACCCCTTGACGCGTCGATACGTGCGGGTTCGCGGGCGCGTTCAGGGCGTGGGCTACCGGTGGTTCGTGCGCGAGTCGGCCGAGGCGATGGGTCTGACGGGCTGGGTGCGCAACCGGGAAGACGGTTCGGTGGAAGCCGAAGTCGAGGGGGAGCCGCGGGCGCTGGACGAATTCGTCCGGCGGCTCAAGACCGGAAACCCCGCGGCGTCGGTGGACGATATCGAGTGTCGTGAGGCCGCGCCGCAGGGCGGACGCGGATTCGAGATCAGGCGCTAGGAGAAGAATGGAACCTTCGACCGACACAATCAGCCAATACTTCAAGGGCATCCAGAA
>JAJXVH010000165.1 GCA_021782205.1 bacterium
GAGCGCTACGACGAGAACGACGAGCGCAGCGTGGAGCGCGTGCTGGAACGCCTGCGCCGCGGCGAGGACGTGGCCCTCGTCAGCGACGGCGGCTCGCCCTGCCTCAGCGACCCGGGCCGGCGCGCGCTCGCGCGCGCGCGCCGCGAAGGCCTGCCGGTCACCGCCCTGCCCGGGCCGAACGCCGCGGCCGCCGCCGTCGCCGGCTCCGGCCTGCCCGGGGATTCCTTTATTTTTCTCGGCTTCCTGCCGCGCACGTCCTCCAAGCGCCGCCGCGCGCTGGAAGAAGCCAAGGCCCTGGGCCGCACCATCGTCGTCTACGAGTCGCCGTTTCGCGTGCTGGAGCTGCTGGACGACGCCGTCGCGGCGCTCGGCGTCGACGCCCAATGCGTCGCCGCGCGCGAACTCAGCAAGATCCACGAGGAATGGCTGCGCGGCACCGTCGCGGCGGTCAAGGACGCCCTCGCCGCCAAGGCCCAGATTCTCGGAGAATTCGTCGTGCTGTTCCACCCGGAACCGGAGCCCGCCCATGCCTGAGACCCTGAAGACCGCCCAAGACGGGCGCCTGTCGGACGCCGACGCCGCCAAGGCCGGCGCCGCCGCGAAAGCTTGCCGCTTGATCGCGTTTCCCACGGAAACCGGCTACGCGCTCGCCTCCACCGGCCTGATCAAGGCCGCGACACGCCGCATACTGCAGGTCAAGGAGCGCTCGACGCTGAAGCCCCTGGCCGTGCTCGCGGCCTCCGCCGAGGAAGCCAAGAAGTGGGTCGAGTGGACGCCGCTGGCCGAGCGCTTGGCCGCGAAGCTGTGGCCGGGACCGGTGCTGCTGCTCCTGAAGCCGACCGCGCAGGGCCGCCTGCTGACCTTTCCCGAGTACCCGAACATCGCCCTCCGCGTGCCCGCGCATCCCGGCGCGCGCGCGATGCTGGCCGCCTCCGGCGTACCGTGGGTCTACACCAGCGCCAACAAGTCCGGACGCCCGACCCTCGTCTCCCCCGCCGACGTCGCCGCGGAGCTGGGCGCGGAAATCGACTTCCTGGTCGACGGCGGCCCGGCCCCGTCCGGCGAGCCGACGCTCGTCGACGCGACCGGCGACGCGCCGCGCGTGACCAAGGTCGGCGTCGTCTCCGCCGAGAAGGTCCTGGAGGCCGCCGCCGCGTGAGCGCCCTTTCGCCGCGCCGCCCGCTGTTCGTCTGCACCGGCAACATCTGCCGGTCGCCGATGGCGCGTTTTCTGGCGGAAAAGCTCGCCCACGACGCGGGCTTGGAGCTGCGCGCCGCGTCGGCCGGCACCGCGGCCGAGGTCGGCATGGACATGACCCCCGAGGCCGCGCGCGCCCTGGCCGCGCGCGGAATTTCCGGCGTTCACCATGAAGCGCGCCAGCTCGACGCGGACATGATCGACGCCGCCGATCACGTCTACGCCCTGACGCGCGCGCACCGGGCCTGGATCGTCGCGCGCTTTCCCGCGCACGCGGCGAAGGTCGCGGTCCTGCGTCAAGCCGCGGGCCTGAGCGACGCCGACGTCGCCGATCCTTACGGAATGTCGCAAGCCGTCTACGACGAGTGCGCCTCGCGCATCGAGGAAGCGCTCGACGTCATCTTGCGGAGGAACCACCATGCCGAACATTCTCGCTGAGCAGGACCCCGAACTGTACGCCGCGATGGCCGCCGAGGCCCGCCGCCAAGCCGACAACCTGGAGCTCATCGCGTCGGAGAACTACGCTTCCGCCGCCGTTTTGGAAGCGCAGGGCTCTTTGCTCACCAACAAATACGCGGAAGGCTACCCGGGCAAGCGCTACTACGGCGGCTGCGAGTTCGTCGACAAGGCCGAGACTTTGGCCATCGAGCGCGCCAAGACGCTGTTCGGCGCGGAGCACGCCAACGTCCAGCCGCACTCCGGCTCCCAGGCGAACATGGCGATGTATCTGTCCGTGCTCAAGCCCGGCGACACGGTCATGGGCCTCAACCTCGCGCACGGCGGACACCTGTCCCACGGCCACCCGTTGAATTTTTCCGGCAAGTACTACAAGATCGTCCCGATCGACGTCCGACAAGACGACGAGCTGATCGACTACGAGAAGGCCGCGGCCGACGCGAGAGCCCATCGGCCGCGACTCATCTTCATGGGCGCGTCGAACTACTCGCGCGTGATCGACTGGGCGCGTCTGAAGGCGCTGGCCGACGAGGTCGGCGCGCTGTTCGCCGCCGACATCGCGCACTACGCGGGCCTGATCGCCGCGGGCGTCTACCCCTCTCCGGTCGGCATGACGGACTTCACCACGACGACCACGCACAAGACTCTGCGCGGCCCGCGCGGCGGCATGGTGCTGTGCAAGGCCGCGCACGCCGCGGCGCTTGATAAAGCGGTCTTCCCCGGCGAGCAGGGCGGCCCGCTGATGCACGTGATCGCCGCCAAGGCCGTCTGCTTCGGCGAGGCGCTCAAGCCCGAGTTCAAGCAGTACCAGCTTCAAGTCATCGCCAACGCCCGCCGCCTGGCCAAGTCCCTGACCGACCGCGGCCTGCGCATCGTCGCCGGCGGCACGGACTGCCACCTGTTCTCCGTGGACCTGCGCCCGAAAGGCGCGACCGGCAAGGAGGCCGAGGCCGCGCTCGACAAGGCCGGCATCACGGTCAACAAGAACGCGATTCCCTACGACCCGCAGAAGCCGTTCATCGCCTCGGGCGTGCGCATCGGCACGCCCGCGGTCACCACGCGCGGCATGAAGGAAAACGAGATGGACCAGATCGCGTCCCTGATCGACGAGGCCCTGACCGCCCGCGCCGACGACGCGGCGCTCGCGCGCGTCAAGCAGGCGACCACCGCGCTGTGCCGCCGCTTTCCGATCTATCCCGAACTCATGAGAGGCCTGCTTGCGGACGTTTCATAAAGGAAATCGTCCGACGCGGAGCGTCGGATGATCGCGCAGATCCTGCTCGCCGACGACAACGCGGACATCCTCGCGCTGGTCAGCGACCACCTGTCGCGGCGCGGCCACCATGTGATCGCGGTCGCCGACGGCGTGGCCTTGGCGCAGAAGGCCGCCGAGCACTTGCCGCA
>JAJXVH010000166.1 GCA_021782205.1 bacterium
CCCTTTTTCATCAAGGTAAGGGCCGCCGCCCACGTAGCCGACGCCGATGTGCAGATCCGCGAAATTGCCCTGCGTCGTGGAGCGGATGTAGGCCGGCAGACCCGCGCCGGGGTCCGCATCGGCCGGGGCCGACGCCGCCGGCGTCGAAGTCGGTATCGCGGAGGCGGCCAGCGCGGGCGGGTCATGCGCCCAGGAGGATACCTGGAACACGAATAGAGTGGTCGCCAGGAATCGGAGCGCCAATAAGGCCGCGGAGCGTCGATGGTTTTTCATGGATTGGTGACGGTAGGCATATGTGCGCCCCAAGGATTCGCCCGCGGGGCCGCCTTATCGAAGTGTGGCTCCGGCTCTCGCCGCCGTCAATGGCCGAGCGCGACGTCCCGGCGCGAAATAGTGGTAGAATCAGATCGTCATGGCCATGACGAAAGAGACGCTGATCGCGCTTGTCGCCCTTCAGGAAAAAGACAAGGTCCTGGACGCGCGCCAGAAGGACGTGGACGCGGTGCCGCCGCGCATTGCGGCCGTCAAGTCCGACCTCGCCGAGGAAAAGAAGCGGATGGACGCGGCCAAGGCCAAGACCTTGGAGCTCGAGAAGAAGAAGAAGTCCAAGGAGCTGGACGTCGCCGCCAAGGAAGAGGCCGCGCGCAAGCACGGCGGCCAGCTCAACGAGGTCAAGAGCAACGACGCCTACAAGGCCCTTCAGGCCGAGATCGCCAAGGAGAAGGCGGCCGCCGGCGACATCGAGACCGAGGTTCTCCAGATCATGGAGGACATCGACAAGTCCCGCGCCGAGGAGAAGGCGCTGGCCGCCGAGCTCAAGAAGATCGAAGAGTTCTCGAAGGCGGATTTAGAAAAACTGGAAGCCGAACTGTCCCATGCCAAGGGCGAACACGCGGCGGCGAAAGCCGCGCGCGACGCGGCGGCGGCGCCGGTGCCGGCCGACGTCCTGCGCGTCTACGATCACATCCGCTCGCGCGGCAAGCCCGACGCGGCGGTGCCCGTCGTCGACGGCCACTGCGGCGCCTGCCAGATCACGCTGGCGCCCAGCCTCGTCGCCGAGGTCGCCAAGCTCAAGAGCCTGGCGGTGTGCGAGAGCTGCCAGCGCATTCTCTACAAGCCGGAGCACGCGGCCGCCGCGGCGGCCTAGATTTCAGGGACGGCCGGGGGATCGCTCGCCGCAAGGCGGGAGGAACTTCCGGACTCCGTAGGACGCGACGCCCGTCGAAAGGCGGGGAGGCGGGGGCCATATCCCCCGTCGACGGACAGTGGCACAGAAAATAACCGCCCGAAAGGGTAAGGGTGAAAAGGCGGGGCAAGAGCCCGCCGCGCGTCCCGCGAGGGACGCGGCAGAGCCAAACCCCGTCGGGAGCAAGGCAGTGGGGCGGAGCGCGCGGTCCGCGCACGCCCGGGCGCAAGCCCGGGACGGCCGCCCGGTGGCCGCATTAGAGAAATGATCCTCGCCCTCGCAAGGGGGGACAGAATCCGGGGTACAGGCCGTCCCTGAACCTGGTTTTCGGTGTAGAATAGCGCGTATGAAGATCTGGGCGGCCGCCGCGTTGCTGACGGGCTTGGCTGCGGCCGCGCGGGGACAGACGGCGGCCGACGCCGTGCCCGGCGGACGCGCGGCCGAGGAGTCTCACCGGTTGGGACACTCCACGACCCTGTCGGGCGGCGCGGCCCAGACGCCGGACGTGTCGCCGTATTCGGTGCGCGGCATCGATGTCTCGCATTACGAGGGCGACATCCTCTGGCCGCGGGTGGCGGCCGCGGGCACGGCGTTCGCCTACATCAAGGCCACCGAAGGCGGCGACTACGTCGACGACATGTTCGCGGCCAACTGGAGCGGCGCCGCCGCCGCCGGGATCGCGCGCGGCGCCTACCACTTCTACAACTTCTGCCGCAGCGGCGCGGACCAAGCCGCCCACTTCGTCAAGACCGTCCCGCGCGAGCGCGGTGCCTTGCCCATGGTCGTGGATTTGGAACGCTCCAGCGACTGCGCGGCCATGCCCACGCGTGCCGCGTTCCGCAAGGACTTGGCGGACTTCGTGGCCGCCGTCGAGTCCGCCTACGGCGTGCCGCCCGTCCTCTACGTCAACGGCGAGATCTATGACGCGTATTTCAGTGGTGACGATCCCGGCCTGAAACTGTGGATCGCCGATCCTCAGCACGCTTCGCCGCAGATTCCCGGCGGAGCGGCGTGGACGTTCTGGCAATACTCGTGGCACGGCGCCGTCGCGGGCATCAGCTCGCAGACGGACCTGGACGCATTCAGCGGCGACGCGGCCGCGCTGGCCGGCCTGGCCGCGCCGTAGCGGCGCCTCAGTCCGCTCCGGACCCATCGGGCTATTCGCCCGTGCGCAGACGGCTCAGCTGTTTCTGTAGGATCGGATCGAACCGTTTCTTAAGATCTTCCGTCAGGATTTCAAAGCTCTTCCGATCCTCGATTTTGCGCACGCGTCCATCGTAATCGAGGAAGTCCAGTATGTCCGCGACGTCCTTCCGCGACAGCGGCGCGCCCTCGCTCAGGCGAGAGTGGAGGTTCATGCGCGCCAGATGGAAGCGCCAGTAGAGTCGGCTTTCCGTGGGGGAATTGATCGCGCGCGCCAGGGTGTGGCAGCGTCCGCAGACGGCGACGAAGGTCTTGTAGTTGCGTTGCTGCTCCGGAGGATAGCGCGACACATCGATCCAGGCGGGTCCCAGGTCGGCATAATACGGCGTGTCGGAAAGTCCGTCGCCGCGCCGCTGCCAGGAGTAGCAGCCGGTCAAGAACGCCGCGGCCAGCGCCGCTCCCGCGAACGCCGTTTTGTTGATCATTGGGAAAAACGCAGCAGGGCGGTCGCAACGGCCGCCCTGCCTCTCGACCGACCGGAGGGCCTACTGATCGACCCGGTGCGAGCAGGGCCTTCGGAGTCTCCGGCGCTTCCTTTTCGACGGCCCCGCAAGCGGGGCTCCTTCGGGACGGGGCGGCTTGGCGCCTTTCCCGCGTCCACCTATGAATGTTGCAACGAAAAGACCTGGGGAGTAAACGTTGCCTGCGTGGGGATTGTGAGGGC
>JAJXVH010000059.1 GCA_021782205.1 bacterium
GCAGCCTGCGGCCGCGCCGCGACGCGCGCGCCGCCGCGCGCTTCCTGTTCACGGCGGTGCTGGGACTGCGCGCGCTCGCCAAGTCGGGCGGGACGCTGGCGCAGCTGCGGGAGGTCGCGGAGATCGCGCTTTCCGCGGTGTAATTTTTTCGCCCTATTTTAGACTTATCATTCAAGAACCAAGGAGGCGGTATGAGCGAGCTCAACGTGACGGACGCGACGTTCGAAAAGGACGTGCTGGGGTCGGACAAGCCGGTGCTGGTGGACCTGTGGGCGCCGTGGTGCGGCCCGTGCCGCGCGCTGTCGCCGGTGGTCGAGGAGATCGCCAAGGAGTACGCGGGCAAGGCGGTGGTCGGCAAGCTGAACACCGACGAAAACCCCGCGACCGCGACCGCCCTGCGCGTGTCGGCGATCCCCACCTTGGTGTTCGTCAAGGGCGGCAAGGTGGTGGGACAGATGGTCGGCGTGCAATCCAAGGCGGCCATCAAGCAGCGGCTGGACGCGCTGATCGCGGCGTGAGACCGCGGCGCCCCCGGCCGGACGGCCGGGGGCGCGTCAGTCAGCCGCCGATCAGTTCCAGATACTGCCCCGCCGCCATGGTCAGGGCGCGTTCGCAGGAGATGAAGAAGGAGCGATAAGGCCGGCCGTCGGCTTCCACGGCCTCGGGCACCACGCCATGGCGCGCGATCAGCGCCTCCACGGCGGCGCGGCCGCGCGCCGCGTCGCGGCCCAGCTTGCGGCGACCGTTGAGCCACATCAGCCCCAGGTGCAGCCAGTGCGCGCGGTGATAGCCGGGTGCCAGGCGCGTGAGCAGGGGCACGGTGCGCGGGTCGTAGGCTTGCGCGCTGACGCGCATGGGCCAAGGCTCATCGAGGCGCAGGGCTTCCAAGCGGTCGGCCGCGGCGGTCAGGACGTCGCGCGGAAAAGATTGCAGATACAGCGCCAGCACCGCCGCGTCCACGCTGAGCGCCTCGGTGCGTGCGTGGTCGCGGAAATGATCACCGCGCCAGCGGTCCTGGAGCAGTCGCTCGGAGAATTCATCGGCGTTCGCGCGCGTCTTAAGGCCCAACTCCGGCGCGCGGCGCAACATCATCAGAACGCACACATTGTTGTAGGTCGACGACGGGCGGCGGATGGTGTCCACCCAGTCTCCGGCCATGCGCTCGGACAGCAGGCCGTCGCTCAGCCACTCCGCTTCATAACGGTCGAGCAGATCTTGAAGCGCGCGCCGCGACTTATCGTCCGGGCCGCGACCGCGGCGCGGGGCCAGTTCCGCGTGCGCGAAGACCAGCCAGGGCAGGCCGTCGCCGCGATGCCAGGGCATGTCGAAGCCGCGCGCGGCGCGAAAACAGCTGGGCACCCGTCCCAGGCGCGCGGACTGGCGCGTCATGAACTCGATTTGACCCGCCAGATAATCGACGCCCAAGGTCTCCCACGCCCCGGTCAGCGTCTTGCCGAAGTCCGCGGTCCACAGAAAATGAAAGTGCCCCTCGCCCGCCCGCAGGACCGCGCGCGCGTTGCGGCGCAGGGAGGCGGCCGCGATCTCGGCCGGAGTCGTCTGCGGCCCCCGCGGCAGGCCGAACAGCCCCACGCGCCAGGAGTCGGCCGCGTTCAGCGCCAGGCCCGCGAACATCTCGGGCGTGACGTCGTAGGGGCCGACGATCACGCCGGGTCGCGCGCCAGCCACGGGTAGCGGAAGTCCCGGGGCGGATCGAAGGTTTCCTTGATGGTGCGCGGGCTGGTCCAGCGCAGGAGGTTCAGCTGCGAGCCGGCCTTGTCGTTGGTGCCGGAGGCGCGCGCGCCGCCGAACGGCTGCTGGCCCACCACCGCGCCGGTGGGCTTGTCGTTGAGGTAGAAGTTGCCCGCGGCGTTTTCCAGAGCCCGCTCGGCTTCCAAAAGAGCCGTTCGCTCCCGCGCGAAGACGGCTCCGGTCAGCGCGTAGGGCGAGCTCTCGTCGACGAGCTTCAGCGTCTCCTTCCACTTGTTTTCGGGGTACGGATGGACGGTGAGCACCGGCCCGAAAATCTCGGTGACCATCGTCTCGCTTTTGGCGTCCGACGTCTCGATGACGGTGGGGGCCACGAAGTAGCCGCGCGCGTCGTCGCGCGCGCCGCCGGCGACGATCTTGTTGGCCTTGTTCTTCTTGGCGCGGTCCACGAAGCCGCCGATCTTGTCGAACGCCGCGCGCCCGATCACCGCGTTGACGAAATTTCCGGGATCCTCCGGGCTTCCCACTTCAATGGAGGCGATCATGTCCTTCATCGCCTTGCGCACCTTCGGCCACAGGTCCGCGGGCACATACGCGCGCGAGGCCGCGGAGCACTTCTGCCCCTGATACTCGAAGGCGCCGCGCACCAGCGCTACCGCCAGCGCGTCCGGGTCCGCGGAGGAATGCGCCAGCACGAAGTCCTTGCCGCCCGTCTCCCCGACCAGACGCGGGTAATTGCGGTAGGTCCCCACCCCCGCGCCGACCTGAGCCCAGATGCCGCGGAACACGGCCGTCGAGCCGGTGAAGTGCAAGCCGGCGAACTCCGGATGCGCGACCGCCGCCGCGACCAGCGGCGCGGGCTCGCCGTGCACCAGGTTGATGACGCCGGACGGCAGTCCCGCCGCTTCCAAGAGCCGCATGATGAAGTAAGCGCTGTACAACGCCAGCCCCGAGGGCTTCCAGACCACGGTGTTGCCCATCAGCGCCGGGGCCGTGGGCAGATTGCCCGCGATCGCGGTGAAGTTGAACGGCGTGACCGCCAGCACGAAGCCTTCCAGCGCCCGGTATTCCAAGCGGTTCCAGACGCCGCGCGGGCTCTCCGGCTGCTGGGCGTAGATGTTCTCGGCGAAGCGCACGTTGAAGCGCAGGAAGTCGATGAACTCGCAGGCGGAGTCGATCTCGGCTTGATGCGCGTTCTTGGACTGGCCCAGCATGGTCGCCGCGTTGAGCGTCCAGCGCCAGTCTCCCGCCAGCAGGTCCGCCGCCTTCAGGAAAATCGCGGCGCGCGCCGCGAAAGGCGTGCGCGACCACTCCCGGCGAGCCTTCAGCGCCGCCGCGATCGCCTTCTGGACCTCGGCCGGGCCGCCCTCGTGAGCGCGCCCCAGCACGAAGGCGTGATCGTGCGGGCAGCGCAGGTCGACGCGGCGGTTCGTGCGCACCTCCTCGCCGCCGATGAACAAGGGCATGTCGAGCTTGCGCGCCTTGAGTTCCGCCAGCCGCGCCCACAGCTTGGCGCGCTCCGGGCTTCCAGGCGCGTAGCCCAGCACCGGCTCATTGACGGGATGCGGCGCGGACACGCGGGAGTTGTTCATGCGCCGATGATATCAAAACGTCCGGGCCGTTCCTGCGGGCCGGCGGGAATGGATGATCGCGAGATGAGCGTTTTATCGGCTAGAATGCGCCGTGGGCATCGAGATCGAGCGGAAGTTTCTGGTGACCGGCGACGGCTGGCGCGGCCGCGGGCGCTCCTCGCGCCTGCGCCAGGGCTACCTGCAGGCGTCCAAGGAGCGCAGCGTACGCGTGCGCCTGGACGGCCGCGACGGAACCTTGACCATCAAGGGCCCCGCGCGCGGCGCGGTCCGCGCCGAGTTCGAGTACCCCATCCCCGCGCGAGACGCGGCCGCGCTGCTGGCGCTGTGCCCGGGCCCGCTCATCGACAAGACGCGCACGCGCGTGCGCTTCGCCGGCCGGTTGTGGGAGATCGACGAGTATGCGGGCGAGAACCGAGGCCTGATCGTGGCCGAGGTGGAATTGCCGCGCGCCGACGCCCGCGTGGACCTGCCGCCCTGGGTGGGGCGGGAGGTCACCGCCGAGGTCCGCTACCTCAACGCGTCGCTCTACCGCCGGCCTTACCGTGTCTGGCTCGCGCGCGACCGTCGCGCCGCCAAGCGTCCACGGGCCTAAGCCGAGCCGGACCGGCGGCGAACTTCGGCCTCATCGGAAATCTTCAGCAACTCCGAATCGGCGGGAAGCGGGGCTTCAAAACGACGCGCGATTTCCTCGGCCCGGGCCCGGCTCACTTCCTCGGCGTCCAAATCGCCGCGGAAGTGACGGCCGACGTAGGCGGGATCGTCTTCCCAGCGTCGGGAGCGATGATTCCAGGCCAGCGTGTCCAGGCGCTTCTCGCCCTTGTGGACCGCGAAGAGCCCCCGGATTTCGCCGTTGGAGAAGACCGCGTAATACTTGAATAGGGGCTGCGGCGCCCCGACCGCGCGATCCGCCAGGGCCGTCAACTCCCGCCAGAACCCGCGGTATTTTTCGGCGCGCTGGTAGTCCTCCTGGCGCGGCTGGCGCAATCGACCCAGGTTCATGTTGTCTTCCAGGTCGGCGATCTTGACCTTCGTGGCCAGGGCATTGAGCTTGACCCGCGCGATGAACTCCTCGTAGGTTTCCGGTTTGCGGCGCGTGAGGCAGTCCACGGCCTGGACGACGGGCTCGGGATAACCCGCCGCCCTCAAATCCGCCAAGGTGACCCCGGCATCCTCCACGACGTCGTGCAGGACGGCCGCCATCTTCTCCTCATCGGTGCTCATGCGGCTCATCACCCGCAGCACGTGGTCGACGTAGCGGGCGCCGGCCTTGTCCGTCTGTCCCTCATGCGCTTGGTGCGCCAGCGCAATCGCGTCTTGGAGAGCGGCCATTTTTGGAATCAGTCTCCTGGTCCGCCGCGGCCGCCCGGTTTGCCGGGCGGCCGCGGGGCGCTACCAGGCGAAGCCGATTCCGCCGACGATCGCGTTCGAGTTGAGGCTGTTGATCACGAGCGTGCTGTTGTTGACCGTGCCGTTGGCGGCCAGCACGCTGTCCTTTGCCGCGATGGGCATGAAGATGCCGCTGAAGCGGTCTTCCAGGAACAGGTTAAAGTGCTCGGTCAGCAGGAAGCGCCCGCCGAAGAAGAAGTCGTAGCCGAGCGTCGCCGAGGAACCCACGCCAGTGCCGGTCGTGTTCGTCGACTTGTCGTAAGTCTGGTAGTTGTAGAACATGATCGGGATGTTGAGGCCCGCGCCGCCGTACAGGCGCAGGAAGCGCAGCGGAATGCCCAGGATGAAGTCGCCGCCGGGCTGCACCACCGTGCCGCCCGGATTGGAGCGAGACGACGTCGCCGGAGCGCCCACGTAGTAGGATTCCTGTTCCTTCACGCCGTAAGCCTGCATGTTGAAGGCGGCGCCGTAAGAGAAATGCTCGGCCTTGGTCAGGCCGCCGATGCGAAAGCCCCCCGTCGCGCTCGCCTTCTGGTGCACGCCGGTCAGTTCCGCCCACTGCAATCCCGCAACGGGAGTACAACCGCCGCCGCTGCAGTTGTCCGTGTTGTTCAAGGTCGACGTCGGCAGGAAGTTCATGCTGCCGCCGTAGATGTCCAGGATGCCCTCGGCCGAGGCCGGAACCGCCGCCGCGGCCGCGAGCAATACGATCGCCACTATTTTTTTCATTGTAAGCCCCCATGCGCGGCACCGTCGCCGGTGCGGCGCGCGAAAATATTAGCAATATTCTCATAAATCACCAAACTCCTTGCGGCCATCAAATCGCGATCAAACCCCAACCTGCACGGTAAGCGGGCGCGCGCGGCGCGCGTATTGGGGATGGACGCGCCGGCCCGCTTCCGCACCAGAGGCCGCCAGCGCCCGGAGAACTTTATGAACCGCATCACCGCCGCCGCCGGAGTCGGAATCGTCGCCCTCGCCGCCGTGGGGCTGGGCCGCAAATACTCCCAGCTGTCTCAACTGGCGCAAACGCCCGACCCGCAGAAGACGTCGCGCCCCGCCGCCGTCGCGGCCAATCCCGAAGGTCCCGTCGGCGGCATGGACGCCGCCGTGCGCGCGTTTCTCGCCGCCCAGCAGAACGCGTCCGACACCGACAAGCTGGTCCAGCTCAACGAGCTGATCTCCGCCATCGACGGTCCCGCCGAGGAGACGCAGGACCTGGACGCCGAGGACGCGCAGGCCGCGGCCGGCGCGGTGGTTTCGGCTCTGGAGACCAGCCCGGACTCCAGCGCGGAAGGCCTGGAGCTGCGCCGCCGCGCGGTGGGCCTGCTGGCCGGACGCCTGGGCTCGCCCGCCGCGAGGGCCTACGTGCTCAAGGTCATGGAGGAAGGGCCGCAGGAACTGCGCGAGGAGGCCATCGCCCGCGCCGGCTCTCCGCGCGGCGTGCGCGGTCCGGCCGTTTACGCGGAAATCCGCGCGCTGGCCGACAAAGGCCTGGTCCCCGACGCGCTCCTGCCCGAGGCCCTGCGCCGCACCGGCGGCCTGAAGGCGCGCGCGGCGCTGGTGACTTTGCTCAAGTCCACCGACAGCGCCAAGCTGGTCGACGGCTGCGCGGTGGCCTTGCAGGACTACCGCGACCCGGCCCTGATGGGCGACGTGCTGGAGCGCCTGGAGCAGGTCGGCCGCCTGGAGACGGGGCGCATGCCGTGGATCAGCGGCTCCCTGCTCAACGCGCACCTGAAGACCGCCGACCGCGCCCAGATGCGCCGCGGCCTGATGGCCATGGCCGCGCGGCCGTCGCTGACGAAGATCGAGTTCGTGAAGGCGGCGCTCGACAGCCCGGACGTGGAGACGCGCCGCCTGGCCGCCGTCGCCGTCAACAAGGCCGTGCTCGCCAAGGTGATCGACGCGACCACCGGCGAGGCCATGCTGGCCGGGCGCCTGCAGAGCGAGACGGAGCCGGTGCTCAAGGCCGAGCTGACCGGGGGCTTGGAGCGCGTGAAAGGTCTCCAGCCGCAGAAGACCGGCCAGCAGTAGACGCCGTCGCGGACGTTCGGGAGCCCCCCGTCTCGGCCGGGGGGCTCCTCTTTTTAGACGGGCGTCAGCCGCGCAGCGCCGCGATGAATTCGTCGGCCGGCGCCACGCGCGAGAAGCCCTGCGCCAGGCTGCGCAGCGCGCCCAGATGGAGCGCCTCATCGTGCGCGACGGTCGCGTCGGCGGCCACGAAGGTACGAAAGCCGCGGTCGAAGGCGGAGCGCGCGGTGGACTCCACGCACAGGTTCGTGGCCAGGCCGCACAGCACCACATCCTCCACGCCGGCCGCGCGCAGGCACGCGGCCAGGCGGGGATTGGAGAACGCGCTGTAGCGGGTCTTGCGCACGACCGTCTCGCCCGGCCGCGGCGAAAGCGCGTCGGCCACGCGGGACTCCGGGCGGCCCTCGCGGCAGACCTTCGCCCACCAGCCCGCCATCAGGCCCCCGTCGCTCGCCGGGTCGCGGTGCGCGTGGCGCACGAACAGCACCGGCCGCCCGGCCGCGCGAAAGGCGTGCAGCAGGCGCAAGGCCCCGGCCACGGCGGCGCGCGACTGCGGCAGATACGCCGGGGAATTGCGGTCGACGAAATAGTCGAGAAGATCGACGACGAGCAGCCCCGCCTTGCCGGGACGCAGCGGCTCGCCGCGCGCCTTGAAGCGCGCAAGCTCCGCCATCCAGCGTCGCGCCATTTCCGGCATCGTGTCGGGAGAGACGTAGCACTCGCTTTCCAGGCGCTCCGCCCGCAGTCCGGCGCGGGCCTCGTCGCGCAGGACGTCCGACCACACCTGGCCGCACAACGTCGCCGCCGCGCTTTCCTCAGCCGAACTGGGGGACAGGATCACGGAAAACCCGCGCGCGCGCAGGTCCGCGGCCGCCGTCGCGATATCGGCCGGAGGCCGGTGCCACGACCGCGCGCTGGCGCTCGCTTCGGCGGCGCGCGTGGCATCGACGGCCGCGATCTTGACCAGGAAGCGCTCCGCGTCGAACGTCCGCGCCACCGCCGCGGCGTCGAGCGGCTGGTCGCCGGACAGCGCGAAATTCAGCGTCACCTTGCGGTCGCCCGGCCGCCACCAGCGCCGACCGAAGTCGGCCACGCGTTCCAGCGTCCACGGCCGCGCGCGCATGACGCGCCGCCGCGCGGCTTCGTCGGTGGAATGCACGGAGAACTGAAGCTGGAAGCGCCCGCCGCCGTAGAGACGGTCCTTGACCGCGCGCATCTCCTCCAGGCACGCGGCGGCCGTCGGCGTGTCGGGAGCCGCCGTGGAGACCGCGGGCAAAAGGCCCGGCCCGCCCCACTCGGCGGCCAGCCGCTCCAGCGCCCGCGGCGTCGCGTCGTTGAGCGTCGGCTCCCCCATCCGCGCGAAGTGGACCTTGAACTTCGGATGGCGGCGCGCATCCAGTTCCGGGTTGTCGCGGACCGCGCGGCGGACCTGCGCCACGATCTCGGCGGCCGTCAGGTTGCCGCGCCAGCCGACGATTCCGCCGTCGCACATGCGGCAGCCGATGACGCAGCCGACCTGGGTGGAAATTCTCAGCACCCATTTGTCCGCCTTCGCGACGCCGGGCGCCACCGTGTCCACGAACTCGATCAGGCGCTCCCGGGCTCCGGACACTCGTGCCAGGTAAAGCCGCCCAAGCGGGCCAACGGCGCGCGTCGCCACCACTTTCACGGACGACCGGGAAAGCAACGTAACGGCCGCGAGGAGGAGCTTAGCGGCCGGAGGTCTGGACCGCGGCGGCCAGGCGAGCGAAGAGTTCCTGCGTGGCGTCCTGGTTGCGGACCGAGGACTGCACCACGTTCGGCTGGGTCTTGTCCCAGGTCTTGCCGACCGAGACCGCCAGCGCGCCGGGCAGGGCCTGCGCCATGAACAGGTCGTTGCCCTCGGGCTTGAAGTCGTCGCCGAAGATCAGGACCTGGCTCTCGTCTTGCACCACGCCGCGCGCCTTCAGGATTTCGAACGCCTTCTTCGCGCCGGTGCCCTTGTTCGCCTTGAAGTATTGCACGTAGGGGGCCTTGTTCTCGCGCATGGTCGGGTAGGGCTTGAGCTGGACCAGGTAGCCGAAGCCGTCGCGCGCGTTGATCTTGGCGACCGCGTCGTAGAGCTCCTGCTCGCGCTCGACGTGGTTGCGCAGTTCGATCAAGGAGCGGCTGTCCTCTTGGTAGATCTTGTAGTCTCCGGGCGCCAGGCCGAGGGAGCGCGCGGCTTCCTCGAAGGCGGGAACGATTCTTTCATTCTCGGCCGCGGTGAAGCCCACCTCCTTCCACGTCGGCGACTCGCGCGTCGGCGAGACGCCGGCGCCGTCATATTCATAGATGCGCGCGCCGGACTGGACCACGTACATCATGCCCGCGCGCGTCCGCGGGCTGAGCCGGTCGCCCAGCAGGTTCGTCATCCCGTTGTGGTCGCCGGTGAAGAAGTGATTGGTCGAGATCACGACGCGCACGCCGGCGTCGTGCAGGGCCTGGATCAGCGACGCCAGGCGCTCGGAGGCGACGACGGCCTTGTCGTCCGCGTTCTTGTTCATCAGGGTGCCGTCGTAGTCGGTGATGACGACCTTGACGCCCCGCGCGGCCACGCGCGCCGCGATGCGCGCGGAAATCTGGTCCAGGGTCTCGGGCTGCGTCGCGGGCGCGGCCGCGGCGGACGCGCCCGTCTTGAACAAAGTCGGAGCCAGGAGCGCGCCCAGCTTGCGCGGCGCGGCCCACAGCAGGGCGCCGACCACCAGGAACATCCCCGCCATCGGCCACAGCGCCGCGGGGAAGGCCGGGTGGAACGCGCCGGCCAAAGCGCCGAAGGCCGCGTAGCCGAACGCGGCGGCAATCGAGCTCAACGCGGAACGCGCGCCCAGGATCTGGCCCGTGTGCGCCGCGTCGGCGCGGGCCGCACCCTGCATGATGGTGTCGATGGCGATCTTGTTGGGCACGCTGACCAGGCCCACCAAGGCCAGGCTCAGCAGGAAGGCCGGCACGCTGCCCCAGAACGCCAGCGGCAGCGCCAGCGCGGCCAGGCCCACGAAGGCGAAGCGCATCCAGCCGCGGTCGGTCAGCTTGCGCGCGGCCGCGTCGAAGGCCAGAGCCAGCGCCGTGCCCGCCGCCGCCGCGATCAGATTATGAGGGAACAGCGAGAACGCCAGCCACGCGCCGAGCGTGCCCAAAGTTCCCGCCCGCACCGCCGCGTTCCAGCGGCCCGGCAGCCGCAGCAGCGCCGAGGTGGCCAGCATCTGGCCGAAGAACAGCGCGCCCTGCAGGCGGCCCTGCAGAAGTCCGCCGCCGTTCAAATCCCGCGAGGCGAACGGCACCAAAATGGACTGTACCGGGAAGACCACCAGCGCGTAGAGCGCGCCCAGCACCGCGCCGGAGCGCAGCACCGAGTTTTTCCAGAGGCGCTTGAACCCCTCGGAGGTGGCGGCCAGGCCCAGCAGCGACGCGCCCACCAGCGGCAAGGTCGCGAACTGCGGCGCGACGGAGTGCAGGACCGCGTAGAGCGCGGCTCCGGCGCCCAGCAGACCGCCCCAGATCAGCGCGTCGCGTCCCCGGCCGGACGCCTGCGGCTCGGCCTGGGCCGAGGGGGCCGCGGCGGCCGGGCCGGCGACGCGCACGTTGGGAAGAGTGAACCACTGCACGGCCAGGCCCGCCGCGGCCAGCGCGGCGTTGGCGGCGAATACCGCCGAAAGACCCGGCAGAAGTCCCAGGTGCGCCGTCAGGGCGTCGATCCAGCGTCCTGCGGACAGGAACAGGCCCAGCGCCACGTTGAGGCCGATGAAATTCAGGTTGGCCGCGGCGTTGAGCGCGGACAGACGCTTGGCGTCCCCGCCCGCCAGCGCCGGCAGGATCTTGTCCTCGGCGATGAGCGAGCTGGACACGTTCCAGCTGGTGACCAGCGCCACGGCCAGCAGAGGCCAGAAGCCGGCCGTGCCAGTGGCGACCAGCGCCGGCAGGGCCAGCGCGGTGATCAGACGGACCACGTTGTTGATCGCGAAGGCGTTTCTCTGGCTGAAGCGCTGGGCGATCACGCCGCTGACCGAGGAGAGCAGGATGCCGGCCAGCGCGCCCAAGGACATCAGATCCGCGTAGCCCTGGTGGCCGACCACGGCCTGCGCGAACAGCGGATAGGCGATGGTGCCCGCCAGCACGAAGCCGGCCAGATACAAGGTGCGTCCCGCCAGCCAGCCGATCGTCGCGCGGCGGCGCGCCGCGGCGTCCAGGCCCGCCACCTCCGGCCCGGCGGCGGCGGCGTTCAGGTCCGACAGGCGGGTCGCGCCTTTCAGCAACGCGTGGAACAGGCTCCACTGCGCGTGCTCCCCGCGCGTCGGCGCGTCCGGGCGGGAGCGGTCGGCGTAGCGGCCGGGCGGAGGGCTGAGCGCGCGCTCCAGGCGGTCGTCGCCGGCCAGGACCAGGAACGGGTCGTGGTGGATCTTCAGCAGAAAGGAGGCCGACGGATAAAACGCGAACTCGGCGGCGTTGAGCGGGTGCGCGCGGGACTGCGGGTCGGCGCTCCAGGATTTCTCCAGGCGCGCCAGGAACGCGGGCACGCGGCGCGAGCGCCCGTCGGCCGTCAGCACGTGCAGGTCGAAGTCGCTCTTGGCCGTGGCCGCGCCGATGGCGAAGCTGCCCAGCACCACCACGCCCACCACGCGGTCGGGCGCGGAGACGTCCTCGCCGCGCAGGGCGTCGCGCACGGCGGCGCGGAACGCCGCGATGGACGCCGCCTGCTCCTCGTGCTGATAGGTCTCGGCCGAATCGTTGACGACGGGCAGCATCAAGCCCGCGAAGTAGCCGGCCAGCGCCGAGGCGGGCATCAGCGAGGCCGCGTGCAGGGCCTTGCGGATGTGCTTGCGCAGGTTGCTGTGGCTGCGCTTGGGGTTGTAGAGCTTGGCGCGCTCCAAGAATTCCGCGAAGGCCGCGCGCGCCGCGTCCCCCGTGCCGGAGAAGTGCAGATCGTAGAGGCGCATGGCCTCGCGGGTCACGTAGGCGTCGGAGCCTGAGCGCGAACCCACGGTCTTCGTTCCGCCGATCATCCCCATCAGGCGCGTGTCCACGAAGAAGCCGCGCTCGTCCTTCACCAGAAGTTCCGGGCGCTGGGCGCGCGCCGCGGCGCGGGCCGCGCGATATTCGCGCCAGTTATCAACATTGACGTCGAAGAAGTAATGCCGGCAGGACTTCAGCCACAGCGCCGCCCAGCCCAGGAACTCGCGCGCGTCGCGCCAGAAGCCGGAGGCTTCCCCGGCCATGCGCGAGGCGACGGAGAGCAGAACGCGGCGCGAGGCGGCGGGGCCGGTCTCGCCCAGGACGAACAGGTTGGCGCGGCGCGGGTCGCCGGTGCCGCCCACCGACAAGGTGAGCGCGCCGGGCAGGGCCTTCTCCATCTCCGCGTCGCTGGCGTTGCCGAAAGCGGGAAGCGCGCGGCCGCTGACGTTGCGGGCCAGGCGGGCCAAGCCGCCGAAGCGCGCGCCCTCGCGCGGCGCATACATGCCGTCGCCCAGCGCCACCACGTCGCGCGCCGAAAGTCCGCGCGCGCCGGCGATGAAGCGCGCGGCGCTGGCTTTCGTGTTGACGGTCAGCGTGACGTAAGGAGGGTTGGCCGGATCCTTGGCGAAGCGCGCCTTGACCGTCAGCCCCGCGCCGCGCCGGTCCAACTCCTGCTGGAGCAGCGCCGCCGCGCCCTTGAGCTGATCCGGCGTGGAGCCGACCTGCAGGCGCAGCGTGTAGGTGTAGGGTCCCCAGGTCTGCGCCGAAGAAGAGAACGTCCGCGCGCCGACCTCCGCAAAACGCGCCTGGGCCGCGTCGGCGGCCGCGCCGACCACGGCTTTGACCGCCTCGGACATGGGCGGTTCCTGATGGACCAGCGCCGCGGCGACACCCGCGTCGTCGTAGCGGTAGACACGGCCGCCCGCGTCCACGGCCACGTACATCCCCGCCCGCGCGGCGGGCGGCAAGGTCGACAAAGCGTCCAGCACGCTCTCCGGGCGGTCGCTGATCACGTCCACGGTCTTGCCCGCGGCGCGCACCGCTTCGACGGCCTCCACCAGGTCCGGCGGCAGGCGGTGGTCGAAGGCGGCGTTGGACTGCGCCAAGGTCTCGTCGAAGTCGGACAGCACCGCGCGGCGGTCGGCGGCGGCGGCGATGAGGCGGTCGCTCAGCGCCGGGCCGGCCGGGCGCAGGCTGAAGACGGTCCCGGTGAGGGCCGCCGCGACCTTCAGCAGGAGCGCGTGGGCCTTATACGCCGCGAGAGATTGGATCGGCGCCGGGGCGGCGTCCACGGCGGACGCGGCCGGCGCGGCGGCGGAAGGGCGCGCGTCGGGGCCGGATTCGGCGGGGGCCGCCGTCGCCGCCGGCAAGGCCGGCGCGGCAAAAGCAACCGCGGCCGCGACGGAAGGAGCGGCGGAGGCGCCCGCGGCGGCCGACACGGAGAGCGACGGCGCGGCCAGCGGTGCCGCGACGGGTCCCAGCGCGGCCGGCGACAGCGCCAGCCCGGACGGGACGGCTTGGGGAATATGAAGGACCGCCGTTTCGGAGACCGGGGCGCTTTCCAAAGCGGCGGCGAAGAGACGCGGCGCTTCCAGCCCCGGCGACAGCAGTATGAGAGCGAGGGAGAGTATCGAGGCGACCAGGCTTCGAGCTCGATCGATCATCGCTTCCATTGTATCGGGGACCGCCCCAACGCACCACCATCCAAAGACCTAGACCGGTCGAACAGAAGGCCTAATTGCGTTGTTATAATCCCTGTCATTGCCCGGCTGTAAGTTCCCGCCGTCACGGCGGGTATCCCCCACGAAAGGACGCGACCGAGACCACGGTGGACGCCGAGATCGACCGCCTGCTCGCCCTGCACGCCGACAAGGCGTATGCCGTGGCGTTGAGAATGACCGGCAACCCGGCCGACGCCGGCGACGTGGTCCAGGACGCGTTCCTGCGCGCGATGAGATACTTCAAGAGCTACGATCCGACCTTGCCCTTCGAGGCCTGGCTGAACGCGATCCTGCGCAACGTCTACTTGAGCGCCCTGCGCCGTGAGTCCTCGCGCCGGTCGGTGTCCTTGTCCAAACGCGTCGACGAGGATTCCGCGGCGCTGGAGGACGCCCTGGCCGACGCCGAGCCCGGCCCCGAGCGCTGGGCCGAGGCGCGCGACGCCTCCGAGCGCGTGCAGGCCGCGCTCTCGCGCCTGTCGCCGTCCTCGCGCCTGGCCGTAGCGCTCGTGGACCTGGAAGGCTCGCCGCGCGAGGAGGCCGCGGCGGCGCTGGGCTGCTCGCTGTCGGCGCTGGACGTGCGGCTGCACCGCGGGCGGCAGAAGCTCAAGGAGTTCCTCTCATGAACTGCCATTCCTTCATCAACGTCCTCGATCTTTACCGGGAGAATCGGCTCTCGCCGCGGCGCGCGGCCGCGGCGCGCGCGCACCTGGCCGCCTGCGCGGCCTGCCGCGCCTTGGCCGAGCCGCACC
>JAJXVH010000167.1 GCA_021782205.1 bacterium
GGCGACCGGCGTCGCGCGCGCGGCGGCGGGATCGGCCGATGACGCGGCCGCCGGCAAGGCCGAGGCGGACGCGAACGCGGGAATGGAGAGGGCGCCGGACAGCGGCACGGCCGTCAAGCTGGGCACGGAAACCGGAGCCGAGAGAGCGGCTCCGGTCGCGGGAAGCGCGTGGGCGGAGGAAGCGGCCTCGCCCGAGGCGCCGAACGTCTGCGCGTAGGCGCGCCCGGCGGGACCGCCCGCGCTGGTCAGCGCCAAAGCGGCGCTGACGGCGGCGGCGATACCCGACTTCATCCAGCGAGGACAGCGAAACTTGGTCATCGACTTTCTCCCTGTTTGCCCCAACCGCAACGATACCGCGGCCGCGATCCGTACAGGCATCGGCGGCAAGGGCATTATAGGTGGAGTTGATCCAAGTCAACAGGAACGAAGGACCCAACGGCGGGACGTAAGAGGGCCCACGAGGCGAGGGGACTTTCGGTTTTTCGCCGCGTCAGCGCGCGGACACGCGGCGGCGGCCGAGGATCACGCGGATGCCGGCCAGGTTGACTTTGCGCGAAAGCAGGCCGCGCACCTCGCGCAAAAGCGCGAGCTCCGTCTCGGAATAGAGCCGATGACGGCCGCCGCTGCGACCGGGGCGCAGAACGCCGTTCTTCTCGATCCAGCGCAAGGTCCAGATCGGGATGCCGCTCAAACGCGACGCGGCCCCGATCGTGTAGATCGGGGTCGCGGGCGTCTTCTTCAACGGCGGATCGAGTCTAGCCACGCGGTGGGCGGCGGGGCGGCCGCCGAGCCGGCTTGACGTCCAGCGCCGCGCCCGCCGACCGCACGGCATCGGTGCGAATCTTCGCAAACGGCGTCCACGCCGCGTCCCGTCTCACGAACATCCACGGCAGCAGGTCCCTGGCGATCATCGTCGGCGATCCTCCCGTGTACCTCGTGGCCGTCAAGCTTGCGTTTTATAACAGGTATCCTAATACAAGTCAATAGTTAATCTAATATTTTATGCGACAAAAAAAGGCCCCCGCGCTCGCGCGCGGGGGCCGATTTTCGGAATGCGGCTTAGTTGGACGCGGGAGCCGCGGCGGGAGCGGCGGCCGGAGCGGCATCGGCCTTCTTCTCGTCCTTCTTCTCTTCCTTCTTGGCCTTCTTGGACTTCTTCGCGGCCTTCTTGGAAGCCTTCTTGGCCTTCTTGGCCTTCTTGGACTTCTTCTCGGCCTTCTTCTCGTCCTTCTTGTCGGCCTTCGCGTCCGGGGACGCCGGGGCGGACATGGAGGAGTCGGAGCCGGCGGCCGGGGCGGCCGGGGCCTGCGCGAACACGGAACCCGCGAGAGCGGTCAAGGCAACGGCGATCAGCATTTTCTTCATAAGCTTATGTCTCCTTTAGATGTACATCGTGGTGCAATCCTGAAGGGTGCGACCCTTCGACGTTACTCTACATCATTCTTACGCGCCAACGCAAAAAAAGTTCGCGGGCACGTCAAATACGCGGAAGCGCCGCTTCAAAATCGGCGCCGGGCGGCGCCCCCCACTCGTAGGTTTTATCGACGGACACGCGCAGGCTCAGCGCGTGCAGCAGAAGGCGCGGCGCGCCGCCCACGGGACGCGGCGCGGGGCCGTAGCGCGGATCACCCAGGATCGCATGTCCCAGCGCGCACAGATGCGCGCGGATCTGATGGCGCCGGCCGGTCTGCGGGGAGACGTTCAGCAAGGTCGCTCCCCGCAGGGCGCGCACGGCCCGCCAGCGCGTGAGCGATGGTTTGCCTTCCGGCGAAGGCGCGACGCGTCCGGAGCCGAACTCCTTGAGCGGCACGTCGCAGACCCCCTCCCCCGTCAGCATTCCGGCGACCGCCGCCAGATAGGTCTTTTCCGCGCGCCGCTGTTCGAATTGCGCGCACAGGACGCGGTGCGCGTCCGCGTCCTTGGCGAAGACCACCAAGCCGCTGGCCTCCAAGTCCAAGCGATGGACGACGAACAAACGCAGGCCGCGCGCGCGCGCCAGTTCGACGTTCAGCGCCTCGCGCACGTCCCCGCGCCCGGGTATCGTCGGCTGGCCCGCGGGCTTGTCGACGACGAGCAGCCGCTCGTCTTCAAAAATGACGCGCGCAGCGCTCACTTCGGGCGGCCGACCACGCGCGCGTAGGCCTCGCGCGGCGAAAGCGCGCCGGTCTCGGCGGCGACCAGGCGCAAAAACTCCCACGCGGCCTCCGGGCGCCCCGCGTCGAGCCCGACCTGGTAGGCCGCGCCGCCCAGAACGCCGCGATAAAAGAGAATCGACGTGTCCTTCATGTCCCCCCGCGCCCAGCGCCGTCCGTCCTCGAAAGACTGCAGGACGCCCGCGCCGATGAAGCCGACCCGGCCCGCCTTCAAGCCGTCCAGTCCGACCAGCTCGATGCCGCGCAGAAGCTCGATGGCCACCGACGGCGTCTCGATGCCGTAGCGGCGCGTGAGCGTCCCGTCGTTCTGCAGCCAATGGCCGTATTCATGCGCCATCAGCACGCGGAAATGAGTCTCCGGATCCTTGAGCTTCCTCCAACTGGTCTGCAGCATCAGGCGAATGCCGAACTTCGGATCGTAGTGGCCGTCGGGCAGTCCTCCGGGAACCTCGTAGGTCCAGCGCGAGTGCCAGCGATAGACCCAGACGTTGGTGCGCGCCAGGACGGCGTTGCGCTGTTGCTCGGTCAGCGGACGGTCCAGCAGACGCGACGTGATCGGCAGTTCTTCCCGCGCCCAGGCCGGTATTCGGACCTCCGCCATACGCTGGGCGTCCGTGAGCGGCCGCGCCGGCGGACTGGCGACGGGGGCGCGAGCGGCGGTCTGGCCGTCGAACCGGGCGCGCCCGGCGTCGTCGGAATCCTCCGCCGCGCTCGCGCCGGAAAGACCGGCGGCAACCGCCGGCGCCGCCGTTCGCGCCGCGGACGCGCGCAAGAAGCCCGGCGACGCCTCATCGCCGACAGAAGCGGGCGCGGCCGGCTGCGCCGCCGCGGCGGCCGACGCGGGCA
>JAJXVH010000060.1 GCA_021782205.1 bacterium
CGGCGTTCTTCCTTCAGATGCGCGCGCAGAAGACGGTCCCGCCGGTGAAGGTCAGCCTGATTTTTTCGCTGGAACCGGTGTTCGCCGCGGCGTTCGCCTGGACCTTGGGCGGCGAGGCCTTCGCCCCCGCGCGCGCCGCCGGCGGCGCGCTCATCGTCGCCGCGATGATGGCCGGAGAGCTGTCGAAGCTGGATCTGCGCAAGGGCCGCAAAAAAGAAATCCTGCCGTCCTAGCGCGCGGGACGCGCGCGGCGCCACTCCCAGATCAAAAGCGCCGCGCCGAGCGCCTCCGAAACCAGCAGGAACGGCTCGCGGATGTGCAGGAGATGGTCGTGCCAGCCGCGGTAGGTGTAGACGGGAAACTGCAGTCCCAGCAGGGGCCACAGGAACGCCTTCAGCGAGAATCCCGGGCCGCGGATGACCGAGTCGGTCACGATGTCCAAAAAAATGTGCGTCAGACAGCCCAGAGACAGCGCCGTGAGCGCGCGGGAGCGGCGCGCGCGGCCGAGCGCCGCGAGCGCGCCGGCAAACAGGAGGGTGTGGCCGAAGGTCCGCGTGCCGGCGATCATTCCCAGCGCCGCGCCGCGTCGTCCGGTCAGCGCCGACAGGCCGTAGTAGAGCGGCTTGTCGATCAGGTCCGGCAGGACGGTGCCCAGCAGCAGCGGCGCCAGCGGCAGGCGCGGGCGTCCGCGGTCGAAAGGCTTGGAGACCTGCAGGCCGAAGCCGAGGTGGCCGAGGGGAAACATCGCGGGGCGGGCCGCGCCGCTAGGCGAGGCCCAGGGCCTCGAAGCGGCGGCGCAGGTCGTCGGCGCCGCGAAAGCGGATGGCGATCATGCCCAGGTCGCGCGCGGCGTCCACGTTGGGCTTGAGGTCGTCGACGAACACGGTCTCGCCGGCGCGCGTGCCCGACAACTCCAGCGCCTTGCGGTAGATCGCGGGGTCGGGCTTGCGCAGGCCGACCTCGTGCGACAGGATGGAGCCGCGCGCCTGGTGCGGAAACGAGTAGCGCTTGCGGATGTAGTCGAAGTGCAGGGCGTTGGTGTTGGACAGCAGGTAGGTGGGCACGCGCTCGGCGGCGGCCTTGAACACGGCGTGGGAGCCGCGGTCCAAGGAGAAATGATCGCACCACAGCTCCCGGAACTGCGCGAAACTGCCGCGGTAGTCCAGCTCTTTCTGGAAGATCGCGTACAGCGCCGTGCCGTCCAGTTCGCCGCGCTCGATGCGCTCGCCGACGTCCGACGTCCACAGGTAGCGCGCCAGCTTCAGCGGGTGGCGCTTGACCGCGCACGCGATCTTGGCCAGCACGCGCCGCGAGGAGAAGCGCAACAGCACGTTGCCCACGTCGAAGAACGCGGCGCGCACGACCAGCTTCGGAGCGGCGACGGTGGGCATGTCGGGCATTATAGCGTTTCGCGGGCCGCGCGGCGGCTGACGGCCGATATGGTTTAGTGCTTGACCAAAAACGGCACGAAGAGCTCCAGTGCGATCAGCACGATCACGATCCACTCCAGGAATTCCAGGCGCGCGGCGGACTGCGCGTCCTCGAGCTTGGCGTAGATGCTTTCCAGGGTGCGCAGCTTGCGCAGGATGCTCTCGTCCCAGGCGTCCAGGTGATAGCGCTTGGCGACCTGCTCGTAGAGGCGCGCCAGGTATTGGTCGCCCAGGAGCTTGAGCGCGTTGTTGACGCCCTCGAAGAGCACGGCGCTCTCCACCTGGAGCTGGCCGATCTCGCGCATGTCGTCGTTGGACGCGGCGGGAAACGAGAGCCGGCGCTTGCGCGCGGAGCGCGAGAGCGCCTCGTAGCAGCGGTCCAGCGAGGCGTCGAGCTGGTGGTCCAGGTGGCGCAGTTCCAGCAGTTGGACCTGGCCGAACTCCAGAACCGCGCGCGTGTCCTCGGCGGCCTTGGCGAAGACCAAGGCGGAGACCCAGTCGACCAAGGTCAAGTCGTCGGCGCCGTAGGAGACCTCGCAGTCGAAGGCGTCGCGGATTTCCTGCTCGGAGCGCAGGTCGGCGTCGGCGCGCAGGACCTGGGCGACCAGCAGGCGGTTTTCGGCGGCCAGCCGCCGGTGCGCGTCGGGTGTGTCGAACTCGCGGACCTGGAAGATCACGTAGTCCTCGTAGAAGCCCGAGATCTGCGGCCGCGCGACCGCGGGCGCGATGCCGGCCAAAAGCTCCTCGACCAGGCGTCGGCTGTCGGCCAGCAGGAGGTCGTTGTCGTAAAGAGTCTCGGAGAGCGCGAGCAGGCCGGAAAATGGTCCCGTCAGCGGTATCTGATAGGTCACGCACACCGCGCCGAAGTCGTAGAGCACGGTCTCGACGGCGGGCGTGGTCGAAAACGCGCCGATCTTGTGCGGCGCGGAGACCTGCGTGACGCGCAGGGGGATGGGCTGGAAGTCGAAGTATTTGGGCGCGCGGCGCTGGTGCTTGATGGGCGTGCGCTCGGTCATGGCCTTCACGCGCTTCTCCGCGGCGTCCAGCGCGATGGACAGGCCGATGTCGTACGCGAACTGGGCGTAGGCCACGCCGTCCTTGATGACGGGATCAAAGCCGCTCACGCGCCCTCCGGGCGCAACGGAAAATCCGCGGGGACGGGCGCCGCGAAGTTCAGACGCGCGCCGGTACGCGGGTGCGCGAAAGACAGCCGCCAGGCGTGCAGGAGCTGGCGCGGCGCGCCCAGCGCCGCCAGGTCCTCGGGTTGCAGTTCGCGGCGTACCGCCTTCATGTAGGCCGCGCCGCCGTCCACGTAGAGCTTGTCGCCGACCACCGGATGGCCCAGGTGCGCCAGGTGCGCGCGGATCTGGTGCAGGCGCCCGGTCCGGGGCTTGGCCGCGACCAGCGTCAGGCGCCCGTCGCCCGCCAGGCGCTCGAACTCGGTCACGGCCGGCGCGCCGGCGCCCACGGCCTGGCGCACCTTGATCTCGCCGCCCTCGGGACCCAGCGGCGCGTCGACGATTTTCGCTTTCCAAGCCGCGTCGCCGAAGACCACCGCCAGGTATTCCTTTTGGACCTCGCGCCCGACGAACTGGTCGTAGAGCGCGCGGGCCGCCGGCGCGTCCAGCGCCAGCACCATGAGTCCGCTCGTCTCGCGGTCCAGGCGGTGGGACAGGAACACCTTGCGCCCCAGCTGGCGCGTCAGGATCGCGGTGACCGTGTTGTGCAGAATCTTGTCGGTGGGGTGGCTGAGGACCCCCGCGGGCTTGTCGATGACCACGAACGAGTCTTCCTGATGAACGATCGACAGCGTTTCGCAGAACGCCGGCGGCTCCGCCGTGCGCGGATAGCGGATCAGGATGGTCTCGTCCCAGTTCACGCGTCCCGACGCTTTCACGCCGCGTCCGGTTCGAAAGACGCGGCCGTCGTCGATGAGCCGCTGCACCTTCGCGCGGGAGTATTTGTGGAGCCGCAGCGCCAGGTAGGCGTCCAGGCGCAGGCCGTCGTGCTCCTTGAGCACGCGAAACGGCACTTCGATCCAATCCGGGGCGGTCGGCGCGTCCGCGGCCATGGGCCCAGTATAACACCTGACGCCGACGGCCGCCATCCGCGCCCCGGATTCAGCGGGCGCGCGCGTCCGCGACGAAAAAGCGCTCCCGGAAAAATAGGGCCGCGCGGACCAGCCCGATCATGACCGGAACCTCCACCAGCGGCCCGATCACCGCCGCGAAGGCCTGCCCCGAGCCGACGCCGAACACCGCCACGGACACGGCGATGGCCAGCTCGAAGTTGTTGCTGGCGGCCGTAAACGACAGGGTCGCGGTCCGCGGATAGCCCGCGCCCGCCTTGCGGCCCATCCAGAAGCTGACCAGAAACATCGCGACGAAATAGATCAGCAGCGGCAGCGCCACGCGCAGGACGTCCAGCGGCACGCGCACGATCGTAGCACCCTTCAAGCCGAACATCACCACGATCGTGAGCAACAACGCGACGAGCGTCAGCGGGGCGACGGCCGGGATGAAGCGCGCGTGATACCACTCCTTTCCCCGGGCGCGTACCAAGATCAGGCGCGTCAGCGCGCCGGCGACGAAAGGCACGCCCAGGTAGAGCGACACGCTGGCGGCGATCTGGCCCATGCTCACGCCGACCGCGGCGCCGGACAGCCCCAGCAACGGCGGAAGCACGGTCACGAACACCCAGGCGTAGAGGCCGTAGAACAGGACCTGGAAGACGCTGTTGAAGGCGACCAGGCCCGCCGCGTACTCGGCGTCTCCGAGCGCCAGATCGTTCCAGACCACGACCATCGCGATGCAGCGCGCCAGCCCGATCATGATGAGTCCCGCCATGTAGTCCGGGTAGCGCCGCAAGAACAAGACCGCCAGCGCGAACATCAAGACGGGCCCGATCACCCAGTTCTGCAGCAGCGACAGGCCGAGAATCTTCTTGTCGCGCAGAACCTCGCCCAGGTCCTCGTAGCGCACTTTCGCCAACGGCGGGTACATCATGAGGATCAGGCCCGCGGCGAGAGGGATGTTCGTGGTCCCCGATTGGAAGCGGCCCAGGAAAGCCGGCAGTCCGGGCAGAAAATAGCCGAGAGCCACGCCCAGCGCCATGGCGGCGAAGATCCAGACGGTCAGATACCGGTCCAGGAAGGAAAGCCGGCCGCGCGGCGGCGCCGCGACGAACGTATCGATCTTTCTTTTGATCTCGTCGCGGACCTCGCGCGCGAACGCCAGACGCTCTTCCGGCGAGCCCTGGACGCTCGACGGGTCCTTGAAACTCCAGTGCAGGCGCTCGCGTACCATGCCCGGGAAGATCGGGCAGAGCTCCGCGCTCGACTCGTCGCAGACGCTGACGACGTAGTGATACGTCCGGCCCTGCTTGTGGAGGTCGAACACGCTCTTGGTCTTGGCTCCGGAGATGTCGATGCCGGCTTCCTTCATGGCGGCGACGACGGTCGGGTTCAGCGTTCCCGGTTCGAAGCCCGCGCTTTCCGCCTCGAAGCGGTCCGCGGCGACGTGACGCAGGAACGCCTCCGCCATCTGGCTGCGCGCGGAGTTGTGGATGCACACGAACAGCACCTTTTGCCTGCCGCTCATCTTCGCCTCCTTAAGCGCATGCAATCTTCCGCGCGCGCCGCCGGCGCAGCGCCTCCAAGTCCTTGCGTAGCACGGCGACTTCGGAGAAGCAGCCGCGCAGGCAGCCGACGAGTCCGCGCTGAAATTTTCCCTCCGGCGCGAGCAGCGAGTAGTGCTTCCACTGCCCGTCGCGGCGCACGCCCACCAATCCAGCCCGTCGCAGGTATGCGAGGTGGCGCGAGACCTTGGGCTGGGAACAGCGCAGGATCGCCTGTATGTCGCAAACGCACAGTTCTCCGCGACGCGCGAGCATGTTCAGGATGCGCAGGCGAGTCTCGTCGGTGAAGGCCTTGAACATCAGGCTGGGCGCTGTTTTCATATATGCGTATGCGTATATATTAACCCAGACAAGACGTCCCGTCAAGCGCCGCCGGGGTTCAGCCGCTTACGCCCGCCCACTTGGCCAGCTGCGCGCGCACGGGATACGCGCCCGCGCTGACGATGCGTCCGTCCGCGACGACGATCGGCAGGCACTCCAGACCGCGCCGGGCGATCCTCTCGCGCACGGCCGCGTCGGTCACGGAAGATTCGTGCACTCGGGAGAGACGGATCGGGCCGGGGACCGCAAGCGTCCGCCCCGCACGCGGCGGAAAGCTCGTAGACCTCGATTTTCATGCCGGGAGCGGCCGCCGAATGCAGCGCTAGTCCGAGTGCGTCTGGCCCGACTGGCCCTGCCAGATCAGCCGGCCGTCGTCGCGCATCGACCACGACAGCGGATCGTCGGCGACCTGCTGGGCGTTCTTGTCGAGAGCGCCGAAGGTGTCCTGCCAGCCCACGTCCCCGGTGCGCGAGGCGATCTGATAGGTCTGGACCGACGAGCCCAGGTTCTGCTGGTCGCGGTGGATGCCGCCGAAGGAGTCGCGCCAGGCCACGTCGCCGGTGTAGTCGGCGATCTGGTAGTCCGAACTTTGGCCGAGCTTGACGGCGTTCCTGTAGAGCGTGCCCGTGGAGTCCGTCCAGGCCACGTCGCCGCTGTAGAGTGCCATCGCGTGGCCCTGCGCGGCGCCCAAATCCTGCGCATCGCGATAGAGTTCGCCCGTGTCGCTGGTCCAGACCACCACGCCGCTGTAGTAGGCGATCTGATAGGAGCCGCCCTGACCGAGGTCCTGCGTGTCCTTGAACAGTTCTCCGCTGGTGTCGCGCCAAGCCACCACGCCGTCGCACGCGGCCTGGTAGTCGGAGGCCGAATCGCCGAGCTTCTGGCCGTTCTTGGTGATGACGCCCTCGGCGTCGATGGCCACCACCGGCATGTTCGCGCATGGGTAGGGAATTCCGCCGGGGTTGACCGGATAGCCCGTGCGCCGCACGGGGGCCTGCGACAGGGGCCAATTGCGGACCGCGGAGATGGCCGTCGCAGCCTGGTCAAACGCGGAGGACAGCGCGCCCGGGTCTGCCGAGGCCGAGGACGCGACGAAAACAGACACGACGCCGATGACGAGATTTCTCACGATGATGCTCCTCCCTCCCCGGGCTGCGACAGTTGCGATTATAACACGAGAAGCGGGCGCGACTGATCGCCTCCGCGTGCGATGAATCCGCTAAACTCGTAACCCGTGGGGACTTCTCGCGCGTCGTGGGTCGAGCGGAACCGTCGCGCCGTTCTGTTCGGCGTCTTGGCCGCCGCCGTCGCCGTGCGCCTGGCCGTCGGCCTGCGCGCGCCGCGCCCGTTCGGCTACGTCTGGGACCTCTATCACGAGGCCGTGATGTGGGCCTACGATCACGGCCGCCTGCCCGCGCCGACGGACTGCTGGGAGTGCTACCCGCCGCCGCTGTACGTCATCGCGGGGCTTCCGTTCTACGCGCTGGGCAAGCTCGCGGCCGGCGGCGCCGCGGCGGGGGGCATGCGCCTGCTGGCGTGGGCGTCGATGCTCGGGGTCGGACTCCTGGTCTATTATTGCGACAAGACCCTGGTCCTTCTACGCGCGTCTTGGAACGAGAGGCTGTTGGCCATGTCCTTGGCGCTGGCGCTACCCTGCCTCGTCATCGGTTCCTACGCGGCGGAAAGCGACATCTTGCTGGCGGCGTTGATGGCGGCGTTCTTCTATCAATTGTGTTTGCGGCGTCTGCGGCCGGGGCGGCGGTTTCGCGGCCAGGCCCTGATCCTCGGAGCGTTGGCGGGATTGTCGGCGCTGACCAAGTACTCCGGCCTGCTGACTTTGCCCACGGCGGCGGCGGTTTTGGGACCGGATATGTTCCGGCCGCGCCTGCGGCGGCGCGCGACGCGCGACCTGGTGATCGTCTTCGCCGTCGCGGGCGCGCTGTGCGGCGGTCACTACGCGGGAAACATGCGCGCGCAGGGAAAATTTTTCCTGAAGCCGCCGTGGCTCAGGACCGTGCATGCCGACGACGGCCTGCGCCGCAATTTGGCGCGCTACGATTTTCTGTCCTTCAAGATCGCCGACGTCGTGTCGCTCTACCGCCCCGAGACGCCGGGCAAGCTCGACACGTTTCCCGTATACCGCAGCGTCTGGTCGGCGCTCTACGCCACCGCGTGGACGGACATGACGTTCTTCTCTCTGCCGGAGCGCCAGCCGTGGGTTCTGCCCCAGGGCTACGGCGAGGGGCGCGTGGTCGCGATGGTCGTCGACACCCCGGTCGACGCGGTCCGCGTCGCGGCCTACCCGGCCAAGCGCGTGCCGCGGCCGTTGATCGAACTGGTCCTGCGTTTGGGCGTCATACCCGGCGTGCTGGCGCTCATCGGCGTTCTGGCGACGGCGCGGCGTCGGGCCCTGCGGCCGTTTTTCGTCTACGCGGGACTCTCTTTGGGCGCCTACTTCTGGTGGATCCTGGGGCAAGACTCCTGGGCGCTCAAGGCGAAATATCTCCTGTTTCTTCTGCCTGTCTATCTGGCCTGCGTGATCCTGGGGCTGCGCGCCGCCGCGCGCGTCGACCGACGCCTGGGAGCGGCGGCCGCGGCCGGCGTGCTCGCGGCCATTCTGGCCGCGCAGGCGTATGTTTGGGCGTTTGCGTTGGCGCCATGATCGCGGTCGCGGGGATATTCGTCTGGCTGGGTTTGGGCGCGGCGGCGCGGCGCGCGGGAGCGCGCGACGCAACTTTTTTGGCGCTCAACCGCGCGGTGCTGTGGGCGTGCCTGCCGGCGACGATCCTGCTGGCCCTGCACCGCCTGCCGTGGGACCCGTCCTATTGGGCGCCGGTGTCGATGGCGTGGATCGTGTTCGGCGCGGGGGTGCTCTCGTTCGAGGCGCTGGGCCGCGCCTACGGCTGGCCGCGCGCGACCGTCGGCGCGCTGGCTCTGACGGCGGGATTGGGCAACACCTCGTTCGTGGGTTTTCCGCTGTTGCGCGCGCTCTACGGCGAGCACGCGTTGTCGATCGCGGTGCTCAACGATCAGCCGGGCAGCTTCCTGGCGCTGTCGACCGTCGGCGTGGCGGCCGCGTCGTGGTATTCCTCCGGCCGGGCGTCGCCGCGGGCCGCTCTGCGGCGCGTGCTGGTCTTTCCGCCGGTGTGGGCGCTCGCCGCGTCGGTTGCTTTGCGCCCGTTTGAATATCCCGCGCCTCTGGCCGCGGGACTGGGCCTGCTTTCCAAGACGATGGTCCCGCTGGCGTTGATCGCCGTCGGCGGCAACCTGGATTTTCGCGCGGCGCTGCGCGGGCGTGAGCGCGGCGCGTTGGAGTGGGGGCTGGGTTTTAAGCTGGTGCTTGCCCCGCTGCTGATCGGGGCACTCCTGTTGGGTGCTGCGGGCCTGCGCGGGGAGGCGGCGCGCGTGACGGTGCTGGAGGCGGCGATGGGGCCGATGGTCACGGGCGCCGCGCTGGCGTCCGAGCACGGCCTGGATCCTGAGTTATGCTCGGCGCTGGTCAGCCTGGGCATACCGCTGTGCCTGATCCTGGTTCCGCTTCTGGCGCGCCTGCTCGTGGTTCTGGGCGTCTGACGCGGATGAAATGCTAGGATCGGCCGCATGAGCAAGGACCTTTGGCTGGTCACCGGCGGCGCGGGCTTCATCGGCTCGCACCTGGCCGCGGCGCTCGTTTCCCGCGGCGAGCGCGTGCGCGTGTTGGACAATCTCTCGACGGGGCGTCTCGACAAGCTGGCCGGGGTCAAGGGCCGCTTCGAGTTCGTCCGGGGCGACATCACCAAGCCCGCCGACTGCGCGAAAGCCTGCGCGGGCGCGACCTACGTTCTTCATCAAGCCGCGATCCGCTCCGTGCCCAAGTCCATGGACCGGCCCCAGCCCTCGCACGAGGCCAACGCGACCGGCACGCTCAACATGCTGGCCGCCGCGCGCGCGGCGAAGGTGCGCCGCTTCGTCTACGCGTCGTCGAGTTCGGTGTACGGCGGCGGCAAGGTTTTCCCGCAGCACGAGGAACTGCGGCCCCAACCGCTGTCGCCGTATGCGGTCAGCAAGCTGGCGGGGGAGCACTACACGCTGGTGTACGCGAAGTCCTTCGGCCTGGAGGCCGTCGCCCTGCGCTACTTCAACGTGTTCGGGCCGCGTCAGGATCCCGAATCCCTGTACTCGGCGGTGATTCCCAAGTTCATGGAGCAGGCCCTGGCCGGAGTGCCGCTCGACGTGCACTGGGACGGCCGCCAGTCGCGCGACTTCACGCACGTCGACAACGTGGTGTCGGCCAATCTGCTGGCCGCGAAGGCTCCCGCCGCGAAGGTGTCCGGCGAGGCGTTCAACGTCGCCAACGACGAGACGCGCTCTTTGCTGGACATGATCCGGATCATCGAGAAAATCGTCGGCCGGAAGCTTGAGCGCCGCCACCACCCCATGCGCGCGGGCGACGTGCGCAAGACCTGGGCCGACAACCGCAAGATCCGCCGCCTCATGGGCTACCGGCCGGTCAAGGGCTTCGAGGACGGCCTGCGCGAGACGTGGGACTGGTTCGCCGGAGGCCGTCGTGCCTAAGGTCCTGGTCACCGGCGGGCTGGGCTTCATCGGCTCGAACTTCGTCCGGCACCTGATCGCGGCGCGCCCGTCGTGGACGATCGTCAATTTGGACGCGCGCACCTATGCGGGCAACCCGGCCAACGTCGCGGACCTGCCCAAGAGCCGCCATCGCTGGATCAAGGGCGACATCGCCGACGCAAAGGCCGTCGACAAGGCGATGGCGGGCTGCGAGCTGGTGGTGCACTTCGCCGCGGAGACGCACGTCGACCGTTCCATTTTGGACGCGTCGGCGTTCCTGAAGACGAACGTCATCGGAACGCAGGTTTTGCTGGACGCCGCGCTGCGCCGGAAGGTGCGCCGATTTTTGCATGTCTCCACCGATGAGGTGTATGGCTCCATCCCGAAGGGGCTCTCCAAAGAAGGCGACCTGCTGGAGCCCAACAGTCCCTACGCGGCCTCGAAGGCGGCGTCGGACCTGGTCGTGCGCTCCTACTTCGTCACGCACCGCGCGCCGGTGATCACGACGCGCGCGTCGAACAATTACGGCCCCTACCAATATCCCGAGAAGGCCCTGCCCCTCATGATCACGAACTTCATGGAGGACCGGCCCTTCCCGATGTATGGCGACGGGCGTCAGGTGCGCGATTGGCTGCATGTCCAGGATCACGCGCGCGCGATCCTGCACGTGCTGGAAAAAGGCGCGCTGGGAGACGTCTATAACATCGGCGGCTCCTACACCTGCGAGAACCGGGAGCTGATTTCAAAGGTCCTGGAGCTGATGGGCAAGGACGCGCGGCTGGTCGCGCGCGTGGAGGACCGCAAGGGCCACGACCGGCGCTACGCGCTGGACTGCGGCAAGCTCAAGCGCCTGGGCTTCCGCCACGCCTACGATTTCGAGCGCGGCCTGCGCGAGACCATCGCGTGGTACCGCGCGCACGAAGCCTGGTGGCGTCCCTTGAAGACCGCGGGCGGCTACCGCTCCTACTACAAGACGCAATACCGTAAGAAATGAGACAGACGGCGAAGGTCGTGCGCAACGGCCATCGGCCGGCAGCGCCGGTGTCCTGGGGGCATCACGGCGGCGGCTGGATCGAGGCGGTGGTGGGCTCCATGTTCTCGGGCAAGACGCAGGAACTCATCCGCCGCCTGCGTTTGTCGGCCATCGCGCGGCAGAAGGTCCAGGTGTTCAACTCCGCGCTGGACGTGCGCTACGCGAAGGATCACATCGTCAGCCACGACTTGAGCAAGACCCCGTCCATCGCCGTGTCGCGCGCGCGCGACATTCTGCGGAAAGTCGCGGCGGACACGCAGGTCGTCGGCATCGACGAGGTGCAGTTCTTCGACGAGGAGATCGTCGCGGTCTGCGAGAAGCTGGCCGGCCAGGGCCGCCGCGTGATCGTCGCGGGCCTGGACCAGGATTTTCGCGGCGAGCCGTTTGCGGTCACCTGCCGCCTGATGGGCGTCGCCGAGTTCGTCACCAAGAACCTGGCCATCTGCACCGTCTGCGGCAACCCCGCCAACCGCTCCCAGCGCCTGTCCCCAGGCAAAAAAGTCATCGACGTCGGCGCCGCCGACAAATACGAGGCCCGCTGCCGCCGTTGCTTTGACAAGAGGGTCAGTCCTTGACATGTTTCCATCGATTCGGCACAAGTCGGACATGTGTCAAGGACTGACCCTCTTGTCAATAAAAAGGAGAGTGAAATGGCTGAACGACCTTATATGACGGACAATCCGGTCGCGGTGATCGAGACGACGTTGGGTAAGATCGCCGTGGAGTTGTTTGCGCGCGAGGCGCCGGGGACCGTGGAGAATTTCACGAAGCTGGCGGCGAAGGGCTATTACGACGGGATCATCTTCCATCGCGTGATCCCGCGCTTCATGATCCAGACCGGAGACCCGACGGGCACCGGCCGCGGCGGCCCGGGCTACACGATCAAGGACGAGTTCCACCCCAAGCTGCGCCACGACAAGGCCGGCGTGGTCTCCATGGCCAAGACGGCCGCGCCGCACACGGGCGGCTCGCAGTTCTTCATCACACACGGGCCCACGTCGCACCTGGACGACCTGCACTCGGTCTTCGGCCAGGTCATCGAGGGTCTGGACGTGGTGGTCAAGATCGGCGGCGTGCCGCGCGACCCGGGCGACCGCCCGCTGACGCCGGTCAAGATGGAGCGCGTGGTCCTGGTCCAGCCGCTGCTGGCGAAGTAGCGCCGATGGCGGAGGCGGCGCTCGACGCGCTGCGCGAGAGGCTGAACCGCTTCCACGCTCTGAACGCGGCGGCGGGCGTGCTGGATTGGGACATGGAGACGCGCATGCCGCGCGCGGGGGCGGCCTCGCGCGCGCTCCAGTACGGCGCGGTCCTGCGCGCGGCCCACGAGACTCTGGTGGACGCGCAGACCTTGCGTCTGGTCGACGCCCTGGCGCCGCGGTTTTCGCGCGCCGACGACGAAAGCGGCGACGCCGCGCTGTGGCGCTGGGCCGAGCGCGAGACGCGGCGACGGCGTCTGCTGCCCGCCGCGCTGGTCGAAGACCTGGCGCGCGCCACGGCGCGCGCGCAGGACGTCTGGGCCGAGGCGCGCGCGAAGTCCGATTTCGCGCTGTTCCGGCCGGAGCTGGAGCGCGTGCTGGCGCTCAAGCGGCGTCAGGCCGAGGCGCTGGCCCCGGCGGGAGACCTCTATTACGCGTGGCTGGGCGAGCACGAGCCCGGCCTGACGACGGCCGACGTCGACCGCCTTTTTTCACAGCTGGAGCCGGGATTGTCCGCGCTGGCGCGCGCCGCGGCCGCGCGCGCGCCGTCCGCCCGCCCTCCCGCGCTGAGCGGCCGCTTCGACGTCGCGCGCCAACGCGTGCTGGGCGAGGCCGCCGCGCGCCTGATCGGCTTCGACTTCTCGCGCGGGATGATCGATGAGTCCGCGCATCCCTTCTCCTGCGCGCTGTCGCTGGGCGACGTGCGCCTGACCACGCGCTACGACGAGAGCGACCCGTTCTCGAACGTGTTCACCGTCCTGCACGAGGCAGGCCACGGGCTCTACGAGCAGGGCGTCGATCCCGCGTTGGCCGACACGCCGCTGTGCGGCGGCGCGACCATGGCCCTGCACGAGTCGCAGTCCCGGCTGTGGGAGAACCTGGTCGGCCGCGGCCGTCCGTTTTGGACCGCGTTCCTGCCCCGCCTGCGCGAGATATTCCCGTCGACGTCCGCCCTGGGCCTGGACGAGGTCTTGGCCCACGTCAACCGCGCGCAGCCGTCCTTCATCCGCGTGGAGGCCGACGAGCTCACCTATAGCCTGCACGTGCTCCTGCGCTACGATCTGGAACGCCGCCTGCTGTCCGGGGCGCTGCGCGTCGCCGAACTGCCCGAGGCGTGGAACGCGGGGATGCGCGCGCGCCTGGGCGTGACGCCGCCCGACGACGCGCACGGCGTCCTGCAGGACGTGCATTGGTCGGCGGGGTTGTTCGGGTATTTCCCGACCTACGCGCTCGGCAACATGATCTCCGTCCAGCTCTACGAAGCGGCGCGAAAGGCGCGGCCGGGGATGGAGGAGTGTCTGTCGCGCGGCGACGCGCAGCCCCTGCTGTCCTGGCTACGCGAGAACGTGCATCGCCACGGGCGCGCGTTCTCCGCCGAACAGATCGTGCGTCGCGCCTGCGGCGGGCCGATCTCCGCCGCGCCGTATCTTGCCTACCTGCGCGGAAAATACGCGGCGTAGTCGGATGGGACCACTGGACCGCGGCGTACGGCCCCGAAGGCCCTCCTCGCGGATGCCGTGAATTTCTATCCTCAATCCATGTTCCCGAAAGCCGTCCGGCGCGTGTCGATCTTCGCGCTTGTCGCGTCTTTGGCCGCGCCCGGACAAGCGGCCGTCTTTCAAACGCCCGAAGACGTTCCCGCGTCGCTCGCGTTCACGCCGTCCTCCGTCGCGGCCGGGGCGGTGTCGATCGCTTCGCCGGTGCCGGCGCTCGCAGACGCCTTCACCGCCGCCGCCGCGCCGGCCGTCTCGGGCGGGGCCGCCGCCGCTGCGCTCTCCGCCGCCGCGGCCGAGCCGGCCAC
>JAJXVH010000061.1 GCA_021782205.1 bacterium
CGGAGGGACCTTCGGCGGGCACGCGCGGCATTGAGCCGCGCTTGGCCTCGTCCGGCGGCGGTGCGACGGCTCTGCGCCGTCCGGACTCGACATCCCGCCGAAGGTCCCTCCGACCGCCGATCGCCCCAAACTATCCGCCCTATTCATCGCTGAGCCTCGGCGCCGTGGAGGAAATTCCATATGGCCGACAAGGCGCCGGCGGCGCAGCCGCCGCGCCCAGGTCCGTTGCCGTAAAACTGTGTGAGACGCCGTCCAAACCCATCCCCGACGGGATGTCGAGCGAAGACGGCGTCAAAGCCGTCGTTCCGCCGTATAGCCGCGAGCGAGGCCAAGCGGCGGTCAATCCGCCGCGTTCCCGGCGGGGATGGGTTTGGACGGCGGCCGACTTCGAGGACGTTCGGAGCCAGGTGACATGGAAAAAATAGCGGTCTTCGCCTCCGGCGAGGGCACCAATCTTCAGGCTCTGCTCGACGCCTGCGCCGACGGCCGCATCCGCGGGGAGATCGTTCTCGTGGTCTCCAACAAGCCCGACGTCGGCGCGCTGAAGCGCGCCGCGCGCGCGGGCGTGGAGACCGTGGTGAGCGCGCCCGCCGATCACGCCACGCCCGACGAATACAGCGCGTTCCTCGCCCACGCATGCCGCCAGCGCGAAGTGACCTTGATCTGCCTGGCCGGCTTCATGCTCAAACTGAAGCCCCCCCTATTGAAGGCCTACCCAAACCGCGTATTAAACATACATCCCGCCTTATTGCCCGCGTTCGGCGGCTTAGGGATGTTCGGGATGAAGGTGCACGAGGCGGTTCTGGCCGCGGGCGCCAAGATCTCCGGCGCGACGGTGCACGTGGTCGACGAGGAATATGACCGCGGCCCCATTCTTCTGCAATCGGCAGTCCCCGTGCTCGACGGCGACACGCCGCAGACGCTCGCCGCGCGCGTGCGCGCGCAGGAGCACTGGATTTATCCGAAAGCCGTCTCCCTGCTGTGCGAGGGGCGCCTGAAGCTGGACGGCGGGCGCGCGCGCATCGCCGCGTCGCCGGCCGACGCGTCGCCGCGCGTCAAGCGCGCCCTGCTGTCCGTGTCGGACAAGACCGGCGTCGTGGACCTGGCGCGCGGCCTGCATGAGCTGGGCGTGGAGCTGGTCTCCACGTCGGGCACGGCGAAGACCCTCGCCGAGGCCGGCGTGCCGGTCCGGCCGCTCGACTCCATGACCGGCTTTCCGGAAATACTCGACGGCCGCGTGAAGACCTTGCACCCGCACGTGCACGGCGCCATCCTCCTGCGCCGCAAGGATCCCAAGCAGGCGCGCGAGGCGGAGCTGTTCGGCATCGAGCCCATCGACCTGGTGGTCGTCAACCTGTATCCGTTCGCCAAGACCGTCGCGGCCGCCCAGTCCCCGTTCGACCAGAGCGTCATCGAGCAGATCGACATCGGCGGCGTCGCGCTCATCCGCGCCGCCGCGAAGAACTTCGAGGACGTCGCCGTGCTGACCTCGCCCGCCGACTACGGCGCGACCTTGGCGGAGCTGACCGCGGCGCAGGGCCGCCTGGCCGAGCCCACGCGCCGCAAGCTGGCGCTGTCGGCCTTCCGCCACACCGCCGACTACGACGGCATGATCGCCAAGGCCTGGTGCGGCGAGGCCTCGGCGGAAAAGTGCGCCGAGCAGTTCCCGCCGGTGCTGAACGCGCGCCTGGCCAAGGTCCAGGACCTGCGCTACGGCGAGAACCCGCACCAGAAGGCGGCGCTCTACGCCAACGAGAACGGCTCCTCCTTCACGCAATTGCATGGAAAAGAATTGTCCTACAACAACCTGCTGGACGCCGCCGGAACCTGGGACGCCGTCAGCGATTTTGAAGCGCCCGCCGCCGTGGTCTTCAAGCACGTGACCCCGGCCGGCGTCGCCGTCGGGGAGACCATCGACCAGGCCTTCGACCGCGCCTGGGCCTGCGACCCGCTGTCGGCCTTCGGCGGCGTGCTGGCCTTCAACCGCCCGGTCAACCGCGCCATCGCGCAGGCGCTGTCGCAGCGCTTCGTCGAGGTGCTGACAGCCCCCGGCTACGACCCCGAGGCGCTGGAGATTTTAAAGAAAAAGCCCAACGTCCGCCTCTTGGTCCGCACCAAGCCGCCCACGAAGGCGCTGCAGCTGCGCTCCATCGGCGACGAGGTGCTGGCCACCGAGCCCGACCGCGCCGTCTTCGGGACCGACTGGCGCTCGGTCGCCAAGCGCGCGCCGACGCCGGACGAGGAGAAGGCCCTGCGCTTCGCCTGGGCCGCGGCCAAGCACGTGAAGTCCAACGCGATCGTTCTGGCCGGGCCCGAGCAGACCGTCGGCCTGGGCGCCGGGCAGATGTCGCGCGTGGACTCCGTGCACATGTCCGGCGTGAAGCTCAAGCTCTGGCTGCGCGACAATCCCGCGCCGAAGGCGCTGGTGCTGGCCTCCGACGCCTTCTTCCCCTTCCGCGACGGCATCGACGCGGCCGCGACGCTGGGCATCTCGGCGATCATCTCGCCGGGCGGCTCCGTGAAGGACGCCGAGGTCATCGCCGCCGCCGACGAGCACGGCTTGGCGATGATCTTCACCGGCATGAGGCACTTCCGACATTGATTAAGGATTGAACGAATGAACGACACGGCCTGGCTGGCGCTGGAAGACGGGACGGTCTATCAGGGCCGCGCGTGCGGCGCGGCCGGAGAGACCGGAGGCGAGACGGTGTTCAACACCGCGATGACCGGCTACCAGGAAATTCTCACCGATCCGTCGTATTGCGGCCAACTGGTGACGATGACGTATCCCCAGATCGGCAACTACGGGATCACGGCGGGCGACCACGAGTCGGCGCGGCCGCGCCTGGCGGGCCTGGTCGTGCGCGAGCTGTGCCGCAATCCCTCGAACCACGAGTCCGTCGAGACCGTGGGTGACTTCCTCAAGAAACACGGCATCGTCGCCATCGAGGGCCTGGACACGCGCGCGCTCACGCTCAAGCTGCGCGACCAGGGCGCCCTGCGCGGCGTGATCTCCACGCTGGACGGAGACCCCAAGCGTCTGGCCGCCAAGGCGCGCGCGCTGCCGTCCATGGCGGGGCGCAACCTGGCCAAGGTCGTGACCTGCGAGAAGCCCTGGGAATGGACCGAGGGAGCGCCGGCCAAGCCCGCGCTGCACGTCGTGGTGATGGACTTCGGCGTCAAATACGGCATCCTGCGCCGTCTTGCCGCGCTGGGCGCGCGCGCGACCGTGGTGCCCGCGTCGACGATGGCCGAAGACATCCTGCGCCTGCGCCCCGACGGCGTCCTGCTCTCCAACGGCCCCGGCGACCCGGAGCCCGTGACCGACGCTGTCGCGACGATCCAGAAGCTGCTCGCCGAGCGCATGCCTCTTTTCGGCATCTGCCTTGGCCATCAGCTGCTGGCTCTCGCGTTCGGGGGCCGCACCTACAAGCTCAAGTTCGGACATCACGGCTCCAACCACCCGGTCAAGGACTTGGCGACGGGACGCGTGGAGATCACCGCGCAGAACCACGGCTTCTGCGTGGACCTGGAGTCCCTGCCCGCCGAGGTCAAGACGACCCACGTCAACCTCAACGACGGAACCTCCGAGGGCATGGCGCACGCGACCTTGCCGGTGTTCTCCGTGCAGTATCATCCCGAGGCGTCCGCCGGTCCGCACGACAGCCGCTACCTGTTCGACCGCTTTGCGGCCCTGATGCGCGAGCGCCTGGAGGCCTCCCCGCGTGCCTAAAAGAAACGACCTCAAGAAAATTCTCGTGATCGGCTCCGGCTCGATCGTCATCGGCCAGGGCTGCGAGTTCGACTACTCGGGCACGCAAGGGCTCAAGGCCCTGCGCGAGGAAGGCTACCAGACCGTCCTCATCAACTCCAACCCCGCCACGATCATGACCGATCCGGAGCTGGCCGACCGCACCTACATCGAGCCGCTGACGCCGGAATATTTGGAGAAGGTGATCGCGGCCGAGCGCCCGCAGGCGCTGCTGCCCACGCTCGGCGGCCAGACCGCGCTGAACCTGACCGTCGCCGCCGCGGAGATGGGGATTCTCAAAAAATACGACGTGGAGATCCTGGGCGCGCGCCTGGAGACCATCCGCAAGGCCGAGGACCGCCAGCTCTTCAAGGCCGCCATGCAGAAGATCGGCCTGGACTTGCCGCGCTCCTTGGTGGTCACCGACGAGAGCGACCTCAAGCGCGCGGCGCAGGAGCTGGGTTTTCCCGTCATCGTGCGCGCCTCGTTCACGCTCGGCGGCGCCGGCGGGGGCATCGCCTACCACTTCGAGGAGCTGCGCGCGCGGGTGCACACGGCGCTGGAGATGAGCCCGGTCAAGAAGGTCCTGCTTGAGGAGTCCATCATCGGCTGGAAGGAGTACGAGCTGGAGGTCATGCGCGACCGGGCCGACAACTTCGTGGTGATCTGCTCGATCGAGAACGTCGACCCCATGGGCGTACACACCGGCGACTCGATCACCGTCGCCCCCGCGATGACCCTGACCGACCGCCAATACCAGGAGATGCGCGACGACGCCCGGCGCGTGGTCAGCGAGATCGGCGTGGAGACCGGCGGCTGCAACATCCAGTTCGCGGTGGATCCGAAGACCGGACGGCGCGTGGTCATCGAGATCAATCCGCGCGTGTCGCGCTCCTCGGCGCTGGCCTCCAAGGCCACGGGGTTTCCGATCGCGCGCATCGCCGCCAAGCTGGCCGTCGGCTACACGCTCGACGAGCTGCCCAACGACGTCACCAAGGCCACGCCCGCCTGCTTCGAGCCCGCCATCGACTACGTGGTGGTCAAGGCCCCGCGCTTCGCCACGGAAAAATTCGGCGAGTTCCCGCTGGACACGGCCATGAAGTCCGTCGGCGAGTCCATGGCGATGGGACGCACGTTCAAGGAGGCCCTGCAGAAGGCCCTGCGCGGCCTGGAGAGCGGCAAGAAAGGCTTCGACGCCGGAGAGGAACTGGACCAGGACGTCCTGCTTCAGCGCGTGGCCACGCCCAGCTCCTCGCGGCTCTACCATGTGAAGTCAGCGCTGGCGCGCGGCCTCTCGATCGAGCGCATCGCCGAGGTCTCCCGGATCGATCCGTGGTTCCTCCACCAGATGAAGGAGCTGGTCGATTTCGAGACGGGTCTGTCCGCGGCGCCGCTGGACGCGCCGGTCCTGCGCGAGGCCAAGCGCCTGGGCTTCTCCGACGCGCAGCTGGCCAAGGCCAAGGGCCTGACCGAGAAAGCCGTGCGCGAGCGCCGCTGGAAGCTGGGCGTGCGCCCGTCCTACAAGCTGGTCGACACGTGCGCCGGGGAGTTCCCCTCCGCGACGCCTTATTTCTACTCGACCTACGAGGAGACCGGCGACCTCCCGCCGCGAAAGTCCGGCAAAAAAATCATGATCCTGGGCTCCGGCCCCAACCGCATCGGCCAGGGCATCGAGTTCGACTACTGCTGCGTCCAGGCCGCCAAGGCCCTGCGCGAGATCGGCGTGCCGTCGGTCATGGTCAACTGCAACCCGGAGACGGTCTCCACGGACTACGACTCCTCGGACCGCCTCTACTTCGAGCCGCTGACGCTGGAGGACGTGCTGGAGATCGTCGCCGTGGAAAAACCCACGGGCGTCATCGTCCAATTCGGCGGCCAGACGCCGCTCAACTTGGCCGTTTCATTGGAAAAGGCCGGCGTCCCCATCCTGGGCACCCAGCCCGCGTCCATCGACATGGCCGAGGACCGCCGACTGTTCGGCGCGGCGCTGAAAAAACTGGGCATCCTCGCGCCGGAGTCCGGCATCGCGCGCGACGCCGCGCAGGCGCTGAAGATCGCGCGGCGCGTGGGCTACCCCGTGATGGTGCGCCCCAGCTACGTGCTGGGCGGACGCATGATGGAGGTGGTCTACGATGACGCGGCCCTGATCGACTACTCCGCGCGCGCGCGCCAGGCGTCCTTGCACCCGTCGATCCTGATCGACCGCTTCCTGGCCGACGCGGCGGAGCTGGACGTCGACGCGGTGTGCGACGGCAAGGACGTGTGGATCTCGGGCGTCATGGAGCACATTGAAGAAGCCGGCATCCACTCCGGCGACTCGGCCTGCACCCTGCCGCCGCACTCGCTGGCGCCCGCCGTGCTGGCGACCGTGCGCGAGCACACGCGCAAGCTCGCGCTGCACCTCAACGTGCGCGGCCTCATCAACGTCCAATACGCGGTCAAGGACGGCGCCGTCTACGTGCTGGAGGCCAACCCGCGCGCCTCGCGCACGGTGCCCTTCGTCAGCAAGGCCGCGGGCCTGCCGGTGGCGCGCATCGCCACCTGGGTGATGATGGGCCGCAAGCTCAAGAGCCTGGTGCCCGCCGCGGCACTCAAGGGCGCGGTGCCGCCCTACACCGCCACGAAGGAGGCGGTGATGCCGTTCATCAAGTTCCCCGGCGTGGACCCGCGCCTGGGGCCGGAAATGAAGTCCACCGGCGAGGTCATGGGCCTGGACGCGGACTTCCCGCGCTCCTTCGCCAAAAGCCAGGAGGCCGCGGGCCTGAACCTGCCCACGTCCGGCTCCGTGTTCGTCTCCGTGCGCGACGAGGACAAGCCCGAGATTCTGCACGTCGCGCGCTCCCTGCGCCAGATGGGGTTTTCAATCGTGGCCACGCGCAGCACCGCCGATTTCCTCAGCCGCCACGGCCTGCCCGCCGAGCGCGTGGCCAAGCTCGGCGAGGGCAAGCCCGACGTCGTCGACCTGCTCAAGCAGCGCGGCCTGTCGCTGGTGATCAACACCCCGTCGGGCAAACGCTCGCGCACCGACGGCTACGCCATCCGGCGCACGGCCCTGGAGCTCGACATCCCCTGCATCACCAACATCCGCAGCGTGCGCGCCGCGGTGCACGCGATCGCCGTCATCCAGGGCGCCTCGATGAGCGTCAAGCCCCTGCAGGACCACTACAAGGACCTGCCCTACGCGCTGTCCAGCGGGAAGAACTCCCACAGCCGCGAAGCGTGATGTCTCAACGGATCGCAGGACCTACCCCCGACGACAAGCGCGCTTCTGAGGCGAGAGGGGCGGGAGTATCCCAAGCATCGCGTAAGTCACGGGATCGCAATCGGAATCAAGGTATGGTTCCCGGAGGATCGACTTTTGTTCCTGGCTCTTGAGCGGGCGCGCTTTTCCGGTACGCAATCGCTTCGATGCTGTAGGCATCGAGGAAGCAGTACGCATCCATGTGGGGCGGTATGAACGCGAGCAACTGGACATATTGTGCTCCCATGACGACGGCCGCGTTCTTGAGTTTGATCATCAGACTCGTGAAATCTCCGTACGTGCCCTCCATTCCGCAACCTTCTCCGTCGCTGACGGAAATCGTGCCGACATCCTCAAAGTCTTCCGGCGCATCAGATTTCCCTACGCGCACGTGCTGCGCTCCAGGCGCGAGTTTCAAAACTGGCGCGGGCGGTTCCGGGGGTGGCGCAGCCAAATTTAGTTTCAGTCCGAAGCACCCGGGGAGCGTCCCCAGTATCGCGATCAGCAGAAGATATCGCACTGGACGAGTGTAGCCCGAATGCGCGGAAATTTCCAGTTGCATATTATTTTTTGAATCTTAGCACGATGCCGTAAAAGACCGACCGCGCTGGGCGGCTCAACTCCGGATGGATATGAGAACTCGGGTCACGGGCGCTCGACGGTATTGAAGGTTCCGTGCCCGCCGCAATTAAGGGCGTGCAGATCATCCTCGCGCTCCGAATAGGAGCCGTTCGAACTGATGTCGTGCGTCAAACTGCGTACTGGTGAATCAGTTCCGACACGAACGTTTGATACGGAATTCCCATCTTTTTTGCTTTCTGCTTGATTCTGTCCAAATCCTGACTGTTGACCCGGATATTCAAGACAGCATCTTTTTTACGCCTCGCTATGGCTTCGGCTATCCGGTCAAATTCGGCCTTTTTCACGGGCCGATATTCACCGCGGACCAACGCCGCTTCGATCGCCTTCTCGCTGCGACTCAGCTTGATTTTTTTCATGGGAGCTCTCCCTTACGCCACTTCTTCGTGAACTTTCGGCTGGGATAAAGGGTCTTGAGGAATATCTCGTCGCCATGTTCCACATAAGGCACGATCCAGACATACCCGTGCAGATCGAAAAGGAGAACATTCTGATGAGGCCTCGCCGGATTCTCCCTCGCGCCCAGCGGGGTTGCTTTAAGAATTTCCTCGAATGAGACGCCCCGTGTGCGTTTCAGCAACTCGCTTTTGCGGGAATCCCACCTGATGGTCATTTAAATTTATTGTAATACATTATGTATATACAAATCAATGCCTATGGATGCCGGGACACGCCCGGACGCGCATCCTCCACGCGACGAAATTCATGGGGCTACTCGATGAACGTAAAGCCCCTGCAGGACCACTACAAGGACCTGCCCTACGCGCTGGGCGTAGGTCTAAAGTCCTAGTTTTTCTTGGGCCCTTGGCTCCATACGTCGTCTCAATTTTCGCCCCTATAATGTAGGCATGAGGTTCGCGCCGTTGACCGCCCTGCTGATTTTGGTCTGGGGCCCCCTCTGGGCCCAGTCCGCGCCGGCGGGCGCGTCGGGCGGAGGCTCCAAGCGCCCGCCCGTCGTCGACCCCGCCGTGATGATGAAGGAGGCCGACGCCCTGCGCGACTCCGTCGCCGACCCCAGCGTCAGCGACGTCCGCCTGCACGAAGGCGCCGCCGCGCTTTTCCAGAACACGCAGAGCCAGACCCCGGTGGTCCGTCCGGACTGGACGCCGGTCGACCGCGAAAACGTGGATGGACACGTGGGCACGATCGACGGCATGATCGCCACGGGCCAGGAGCGCTTCGCGCAATACCGCGACCGCTTCCACGAATCGCCGCCGCCGGACCTGGTCTTCTCCGTGCAGATGGCCGAGTCCCTGCGCGCGCAGAAGCGCGAGGCGTTCGACAAGACGGGAAGCATGGCCGAAAACCAGATGGGCGTTTTCCGCTACGCGACGAACACCCTCGAGGGCGGCGTCGTCTCGATGAACCGGCGCATGGCGCTGATCGCCACGCGCATCGGCGAGGCGTTCGCTTTCGCCACGCTCGTCCACGAGGCCACGCACGCGCGCGACCGCGAGGCTGGCCGCCTGGACCCCCAGCACGAGATCGACGCCGAAATGAACGCCTTCCGCGTCCAGTATCTGTGGCTGACCACCATGGACCCCAGCGGCATGCGCATGATCGTCCTGCGCTCCACGCTCAACCTTTGGCTCGACCGCCACCCCGAGGACGCGATCACCGCCCAGTCGGTCAAGTATCTGGACCACCTGATCGGCCTGTGGGAGACCGGCGGCGACAAGGACAAGCTGCGCGAGTTCGTCAACACTTTGGGCTACGAGGACGATCCCGACCGCGCCCCGCCCGCGGCCGCGCACGCTCCAGCGCCGGTCCGCGCCTAACGTCGCTTCTTCTTGCGGCCGGACACTCCGCCGCCGCGACCCAGCATCAACCACGCCCAGGGCCAGCCCATCAGCGCGCCCAAGGCCCAGCCCGCCAGGACGTCGCCCGGGTAATGGGCGCCGACGTAGACGCGGCTGTAGCCGATGAGGGCGGCAGCGCCCGCGAAGGCGAACGCGCCGCCGGGGTAAGCCGCGGACAGCACGGCCGCCGCCGCCGCCGTGTTGACCGCGTGATTGGAGGGAAAACCCAGATAGCCTCCCGTCGGCGCGCGCTTGACCGCGCCCAGGACCGCATATTCCGGCCGCGGCCGCGCGACCCAAGGCTTGATCACGCGGTAGGCCAGCAGGTCGCCGGCGCCCACGGCCACGGCGGCGACCGCCAGCACCTGCAGAGCGCGGCGTCCTCCGCGCCACAGCCACAGCGCCAGCGCTCCCGGCGCCACGCCCCAGCGAAACCAGGCCAGCTTGTGAAGATCGGTCACCACCGGCATCAGCGCGTTGAGGGACGCGCTCGTCCAATCGCGGTTGATCTTGAGGAACAGCCAGCGGTCGGCGGCGGCCATGACGGCCAGGGGCGCGCTCATTTCGAGCAGGCCGCGCACAGGCCGTGCAGGAGCAGTTCATGGGCGCGCAATTGAAAGCCGCGCGGCAGGAGCGGCTTGAGCTCCACCAGGCAGCCGTCCAACTCGTAGAGCTTGCCGCAGGCCGCGCACAGGAAATGGTGGTGGTGGTCCTTGCCGGCGGACTCGAAGCGTGGCGGCTGGCCGGGCAGCTCCACGGGGGTCACCGCTTTGTCCGCCACCAACGCCTTGATGTTGCGGTAGACGGTGGCCAGGCCCAGGCCGGGCACGTCGCGCTGGGCGCGCTCCAGCACTTCCAAGGCGCCGAGAGGCCGTCCGGCCTCGTCGAGCGCGCGGCGGATGGCGCGGCGCTGGGCGGTGTCGCGCTGCATTTAAGACATGATAACACATCGGCCGATCCGCCGAATCGGCTAGAATCGGGCTACGTCCGCCGGTCGCGGACCCGGAGACCGACCATGACGATCACCACGAGGACGCGCGCGCGGGCGGCGGCGGCGCTGGCGGTGGCGCTCGCCTGCGCCGCGACGAACGCGCCGCCTTACCGCCTGCTCAAGACCGTGACGCTGGGCGCAGACGGCGGCTGGGATTACCTGGTCGTGGACCCGGAGGCGCGCCGGCTCTATATCGCGCGCGACACGCGCGTGCAGGTGCTCGACGCGGACACGCTCAAGCCCGTGGGCGATATTGCCGGCGTGGACGGCGCGCACGGAGTCGCGCTGGCGCCGGAACTGGGCCGGGGCTTCGCCACGGCGGGACGCGCGGACCGCGTGGTGATCTTCGACCTGAAGACGCTCAAGGTCCTGAAAAACGTGAAGACCGGGCGCAAGCCCGACGCCGTGGTCTACGAGCCCGCGACCCGGCGCGTGCTGGCCTTCGACGGCGACGGCCGGGAAGCGACGGTGATCGACGCCGTCGGCGGCGGCGTCGTCGCGACGCTCCCGCTCGGCGGCAAGCCGGAGTTCGCCGTCGCCGACGGCCGCGGCACGGTCTACGTCAACAGCGAGGACACCTCCGAGCTTCTCGCGCTCGACGTGAAAACACCCAAGGTCCGTTCACGCTTCCCCCTTAAGCCGTGTTTGGAACCGACGGGCCTGGCCCTCGACGCCGCGCACGACCTGCTGTTTTCCGTCTGCGGCAACCAAACGATGGCCGTCGTCGATGCCGCCTCCGGAAAAATCATCGCGACCCCGCCGATCGGCGCTCGCCCCGACGCCGCCGCGTTCGACGCGGCCGGCCGGGCGCTGAGCTCCAACGGCGGCGGCACGCTGACGGTCGTCGCGCGCGGCGCAGACGGCCGCTGGTCCTCCGTCCAGACCGTCGCCACGCGCCGCGGCGCGCGGACCATGGCGCTGGACCCCAAGACGGGCCGGCTTTTCCTGGTCACGGCCGACTTCGGCCCGGCGCCCGCGCCGACGCCCGCCCAACCGCGGCCCCGCCCCCGCATGATTCCCGGCACGTTCGTCCTGCTGGTCTACGGCTCCTAGGAGAACAAAATAATGTCCGACCTCGATCCCCAAGCCCTTCCCGCGCAGGACGTCATCTGGATCATCGGCCACGCCGGCCACGGCAAATCGACCTTGCTGTCCGCCATCTCGCGCAGTCGAACCAACGAAGGCGCGCCGAGCGCGACGCGCTTCGCGGTCATCGACCCCAATCAGCCCCCTCCGGAGCGCTTGAAAGCCGCGATCCTGCTGGTCTCCGCCGCCGAAGGTCCCATGCCGCAAACCCGGGATCATCTGATCTTGGCGCGTCAGTACGGCCTCACGAATGTCGTGGTTTTCCTGAATAAAATGGACATCGCGGATCAGTCGCTTGTGGACCTTGTCGAGATGGAAATGCGCGAACTGCTTTCGATGTACGGACTGCGGGGAGACAAGGCGACGGTCGTGCGCGGCTCGGCGAAAAAGGCGCTGGAAGGCGATCTTTCCGCGCCGGGCGAACCCGCGATCCGCCGGCTACTCGCCGCGCTGGGCGAGGGGTCCCCCGCCGCGGACGGCGCGCAGGCCCCCGGCTTCTTGCGGCGCTTGTTCGGTTTTTAGCGCGAAGCGCCGCTCAGGCGTGCTCGCGGATCAGATAGGCGGCCAAGACTCCGGCCGGGAGCAGGAAGGCCAGCACGATCAGCGGGTGCGGGCCGCCGAAGGTGATCGACGGGTAGTGGTTGGACAGCATCGTAAAAAGCAGGGGCATCGACATCAGCGTGTTGTGCTTCGAGCAGCGCTTGGCCGCGAGCGCCAGCTCCGGGCGCGGCGGACCGCCGGCTTCGGTGATGGCCATGATCTTGCGCTGGTTGGGGATGATCGTCATCCAGACGTTGGTCACCATGACCGTGCCCATCATCGCGCCGACGTGCAGATAGGCCGCGCGCGCGGAGAACACCCGCATCAGCGCCGCGCCCGCGCCGAACACGCACAGCGCCCAGACGACGCCGCCGACGGCCTCGACGCGGCCCAGCGGCGTCTTCCAGATCAGGCGGTAAACCGCGACCGCGCCGAGCATCGTCCCCAACGAGATGGCGACCGCCTGGCCGCGCGGCAGGAGCGCGCCGTAGTCCTGCAAGGCCGCGCCGTTCCAGTAGACGACGGCCAGCAAAAAGAAGCCCGACAGCCAGGTCAGCATCGCCTCCCACTTGAACCAGTGCAAGGTGCGCGGCATGATCTCCGGCCACTTCTGCTTTTCGACCACATAAAATCCGCCGCCGTGCACCATCCACAATTCGCCAGCGATGTTCGGTTTTTCCTTGGGGTCGCGCGGCGGGTCGAAAGCTTTCTCCATCCAGTTGAACAGATACGTCTGACCGATCCACATGATCCCCGCGATCGCGTGCGTCCAGCGCAGGACCAGGCTCAGCCATTCTTGAAGGTCGCTCATGTTTTCACCAGTCCGGCTTGGGTTGGCCCTCGTCCAAAGAGAGCAGATACGTCGCCAGCGCGTCCAGGTCGCCGGGTCCGAGGACGTCCTTCCAGGCGGGCATGGCGACGGCCGGCATCACGCCGTGAAACGGCTCCGACGGGACGCCGCCGCTGACGCGCGCGATCAGCTCCGCGCGCGTGTAGTTTCCCACCACCGGGGCGAGCGCCGGAATTTCGCCGCCCGGCGCGCCCGGGTCGGGCTGGCCGCCGCGGCCCGCCGTGCCGTGGCAGGCGACACAGCCCGCGCGCTCGTAGATCATCCGCCCGCGCGGCAGGCCGCCGTAGCCGGTCCACGGCGGCGTCCCATTCCACGCTTGGCCCTTCTGCTCCGACAAATAATCGGCCAGCGCGCCCCGGTCCGCGTCGGAAAGGCCCTGCTCCGGCATCGACGTGCCGGGCTTCCACGCGCGCGGGCTTTTCAGCCATTGGTCAATCCACGCGCGCGGCCGCCGCACCCCGACGAGCGTCAGGTCCGGCCCCGACGAGCCCCCGTCGGGACCGACGCGATGGCAGGCCGAACAGCCGTGCGCGGAAAACAGCGCCCGGCCGTCCGCGCGCGCGGGCGCGGCCGCCGCCAGCGCCAGGCACGCCGCAAGCCGGATCATCGACATAGCCGGTATTCTAGCCAATCCGCCTTCGGGCGCGACGCTCAGAGCGCGGTCGGCTCGGGCGTTTTTCGCTCGAGCAGCCAGGAGACGGATCGTTCGAGGACCTGACCCAAGCTGGGGTCGTAGCCGAAGACACGAGCGCTGTTCTTAAGA
>JAJXVH010000168.1 GCA_021782205.1 bacterium
CTGAACGCGATGGCGATGACTCCGGCTCCGGACGTGGAATGCCGCGAATTGACGGTCGCGGGCGTGCGCACCTACCTGCGGCGCGCGGGAGCCGGGCGGCCGCTTCTGCTTCTGCACGGTCTGGGCGCGTCGTCCTACTCGTGGCGCTTCGCCTTGCCCGAGTTCGCGCGCGACTACGAAGTGTTCGCTCCCGATTTTCCCGGCTTCGGCCGCTCCGACAAGCCGTGGGGCTTCGACTACTCGATCGCGGGCCTGCACGCCTGGTTGGTTTCGCTGATGGATGAGCTCGGCCTCAAGAGCGCGCGCGTCGCGGGCAACTCGATGGGCGGCGTGGTCGCGCTGTGGACGGCCTTGGAGACGCCCGCGCGCGTGGAGCGCATGGCTTTGCTCGGCACCCCCGCCTATCCGGAGAACCGCCCGCGCATGCTGTGGCCGCTGGGCTGGCCGGTTCTGGGCCGCGTCCTGGAGGCCATGCTGGGCGAGCGATCGCTGCGCTGGATGGCCAAGACCACTTTCGTCGATCAATCCAAGGTGACCGAGGAGCTGATCGCCGAATACGGCGAGCCGCTGAAAAGCGCCGCGGGGCGGCGCGCGGTGGCCGAATTCATCCGCCGCGCCATTCCTCCCGATTTCCGGCAGCGCATCGCGCGCTATCCCGAGATTCGGCAGCCCGCGCTGGTCCTCGTCGGCGACCGCGACGGCATGGTGGACCCGGAGGGTGCTCGGCGACTGGCGCGCGACCTGCCCCGCGCCCGGTTCGTCCTGATGGAACGCTGCGGCCACGCGCCTCAGGAAGACGCGCCCGAGCGCGTCAACGCGCTGCTGGCTGAATTTTTTCGTTGACAAGTCCCGGCGGGTAGGTCTTTAGGCCTATTTTCTTATAGGTCTTTAAACCCTGACCAGTGACGGTCCTAGGGCCCATAATCACCTCATGCGCCACCCCTCCGCCCGTGCCATGCTTGCGTTCGCCGTCGCCGCGTCTCTTCTGTCCGCCGCCCCCGCCCGCGCGGCCGCGCCCACGTTCAAGAAGGTGATCTTGATGGTCTTCGAGAACGCCTCTTATGACGAGGCGATGGCGGCACCCGCTTTGGCGCAGTTCGCGCAGAGCGGCGCCCTGCTGACGAACTATCACGCCGTCGGCCATCCGTCCCAGCCGAACTACGTGGCGCTGGTCGCGGGCAGCCGCTCCGGCGTGACCTCGGACCGGCCGGTGAACCTGAACGTCCAGCACTTGGGGGACTTGCTGGAACAGCACGGCAAGACCTGGCGCGTCTACGCGCAGGATTATCCCGGGAACTGCTACCTGGGCGCTCAGACCGGGAACTACGCGCGCAAGCACGTGCCGTTTTTGAGCATGCAGGACGTGCAGTCGGACCCGACGCGCTGCGCCAACGTCGTCGACGATTCGACGTTCGCCTCCGATTTGGCCGGCGGCAATCTGCCGAATTTCTCTCTTTTTATCCCGAATCTGTTGAACGACGGCCACAACACCAGCGTCTCCGACGCGGCCGACTGGTTCTCGTCCTACTTCGGGCCGTTGCTGAAAGACCCTTCGTTCACGAAGGACACGGTGCTGATTCTGGTCTTTGACGAGGACGACAAGTCCGAGGGCAACCAGGTCTATGCGGTGGTCTACGGCGCCTCGGTCTCTCCCGGCGCCACGTCCGGCGCGGCCTACAACCACTACAGCGTCCTGCGCACCATCGAAGACCAGTTCGGCCTGGGCACCCTCGGCCAGAACGACGACTCCGCCGCTCCCATCAACGACGTTTGGCAGTAGCGGGTCAGCGCGGCAGACGCAACGGGTACAGAAAAAACAGCATGTTGCGGATTTCGCTGACCACGGGGTCGCGCTCGGTACGGTCGCCGTACCACGGTCCCAGGAAGGAGCCGGCCAGCCGCGCGGCCACGACCACGGCGAATAGGTAGGGCCGGCTGGGATTGGGCAGACCCCAGACGAAATAGCCGCACAGCGTCGCGCCGACGGCGGTGACGGCGCCCGCGACGGGCCAGCGCTCGTCGGTCCCGGACCAGAACGCGAAGCCGATCACCGCGAAGCTGGCGGACTCGACGAGCGCGAGAAAGGGTGCGCGTAGGACGAAGTCCAGCCACGGATGGACAAGCCAGAGGTCTCTCGGAACGATGCTCAATATCACCACGCCCATCTGGACGGCCGCGTAACGGGCCATCAGGCTGATCAAGAATGCGTAGAGAAACACGGGCGCCTCGCGCAGCATGAAGTGAGTATAGCGCACGGGGGCCCTCCCCGGGTTTTGTAGAATGACCGCCGACGCGACCAGGAGAATCTCCATGCCCGCCGCCGCCCAAACCCGCAAAGCCAAATCCGCGCCTGCCGCCGCCCCGATTCTCGTCGATGAGGGGATGTGGACGCTGGACAATCTGCCGCTGGCCCCGCTCAAAAAGCATTACGGCTTTGCCCCGACGGCGGCGTGGATCGAGCTTCTTCAAAAGGCCTCGGTGCGTTTTAACGATGGCGGTTCCGGCGCGTTCGTGTCCTCGGACGGCCTGGTGCTGACCAACCACCATGTCGCTCTGGGCCAGCTCCAGAAGATGTCGACGGCCGAAAAGGACTATGTGAAGGAAGGCTTCTTCGCGCGCGCGAAGTCCGCGGAGATCGCCTGCCCGGACCTGGAAATCAACGTGCTCCAGTCTTTCGAGAACGTGACGGTCCGCGTGCTCAAGGCCGTGGACCCGAAGCTGTCCGACAAGGAGCAGAACGAGCGGCGCAAGGCGGAGATCGCGCGCGTCACCCAGGAGTCCACGGAAAAGACCGGTCTGCGCTCGGACGTCGTCGAACTTTACCAGGGCGGCGAGTATTGGTTGTACCGGTATAAGAAATACACCGACGTGCGGCTGGTGATGGCGCCCGAACTGCAGGCCGCGTT
>JAJXVH010000062.1 GCA_021782205.1 bacterium
CGCACCGCCGCCGGACGAGGCCAAGCGCGGCTCAATGCCGCGCGTGCCCGCCGAAGGTCCCTCCGACCGCCGGCCGATATCTTTCCGGTTATTCATCCGTGGCTAAACGATTTCCACTTCGTGCTTGCCCTCGACGATCTCGCCGACGAGCCGCGCCTCGGGCAAGGTCTTGCGCGCCAGCTCCAGGCTGTCGGGCCGGATCACGATCACCAGGCCCAGGCCCATGTTGAACGTGCGCCACATCTCGCGCTCCGGCACGCCGCCGCGGCGCGCGATCTCCGCGAACACCGGCGGGCGCTTCCAGGCGTCCTTGCGGAACACCGCCTTGCGTCCGCGCGGCAGGATGCGCGGCACGTTCTCGACCAGGCCGCCGCCGGTGATGTGCGACAGGCCCAGGATGATCTTGTTCTGCGCGCGGAAGGCGTCCTGCAGGCGCAGGACCTCGTCGACGTAGATGCGCGTGGGCGTCAGCAGGGCCTTGCCCCAGCGCTTCATGTCGTTCTTGGTCTTGAACACCTGGCGCACCAGCGAGTAGCCGTTGGAGTGCAGGCCCGACGAGGGCAGCGCGAGAATCAGGTCGCCGGGAAAAATCTTGGAGCCGTCGATGACCTCGTCGCGATTGACCACGCCGACGGCGAAGCCCGCCAGGTCGTACTCGCCTTCCGGATACATCCCCGGCATCTCCGCGGTCTCTCCGCCGAGCAAAACGCAACGGCCCTGGCGGCAGCCTTCCATGATGCCGGCGATGATTTTCTTGGAGCGCTTGAGGTCCAGCTTGCCGGTGGCGTAGTAATCCAGGAAGATCAGCGGCTTGGCGCCGCAGCAGACCAGATCATTGACGGACATCGCGACCAGGTCCACGCCGATGGTGTCGTGGCGGTCCAGCGCGAAGGCGAGCTTGAGCTTGGTGCCCACGCCGTCAGTGCAGGCGACGAGTTCCCATGGCCCTTTCCCGTCCAGGTTCAGCGGGAACAGACCGGCGAAGCCGCCGATGGCGGGGGCTTTCTTGGCGATGTGGTCGACCAGCTTGTCGGCCAGGTCGATGTCCACGCCGGACTTGCGGTAGGTGAGAGTCGCGCTAGGCATCTTTGAGCTCCTTGCGGCTTCCGGGCTTGACCGCCGGCGCGCCGGTCCGGCACAACGGGCAGGCGTCGGGCGTCCAGGTGGGGACGGCGACGGTCCACAGGGCGGCGTAAGGCACGCCGAGGTCGGACTTGCCCTCGGAGCGGTCCACGATGGAGCAAGCGCCGACCACCTGCGCGCCCGCGGCCCGTATCACCGCGAAGACTTCCTTCGTGGACTTGCCGGTGGTCACCACGTCCTCGACCACCAATATTCTTTCGCCCGGCCGCAAGACGAAGCCGCGGCGCAAAGTCATGGCCGCGTCCACGCGCTCCGTGAAATAGTGCCGCACGCCCAGCGCGCGGGCCACCTCGTGGCCGATGATCAGCCCGCCCATCGCCGGGGACACCACCAGGTCGGGCTTGAGCGCGGACTTCGCCGCCAGCGCGCGGCCCAGCGCCTCGGCCTGGGCGGGCTGCGCCAGCACCAGCGCGGACTGGAGATATTTGTCGCTGTGCAGGCCGGAGGAGAGCAGGAAGTGGCCCTGAAGCAAGGCGCCGTGATCCAAGAACATCCGTTCCACGTTCATTCCTTCCTCCGGGCCGCCGCCGACGCGAAATCAAGCGCGCCGGGTGCCGCCGCCTTCATTTCGGACAGGATCGAAAGCGCGGCCTTGCGTGGATCGGGCGCGTGCGTGATGGGCCGGCCGATGACCACGTAGTCGATGCCGAGGGCGGCGGCCTCGCCGGGCGTCATCACGCGCGACTGGTCATTGAGGTCCGCGCCGCGCGGACGGATGCCGGGCGTGACGAACTTAAGCCCCAGGTCCGGCAGTTGGCGGCGCAGCCAGGCGACCTCGCGCGGCGAGCAGATGGTCGCGTCGGCGCCGGCCGTCCAGCCGGTCTTCGCCAGGGACTTGGCGAGCGCGGGCAGGCGCGCCTCCGGATGGAAAATTTTCACGTCCTTCGGCGCCATGCTGGTCAGCACGGTCACGCCCCACAGCTTCGGCCGCGGCGTGACCTCGGCGGCGGCGCGCACCATGTCCGCGCCGCCCATCAGGTGCAGGGACACCGCCTCGACGCCCAGGCGCTGGGCTTCCTGAACCGCGTGCGCGACCGTCTGCGGTATGTCGTGGAGCTTGAGGTCCAGAAACACCTTGCCGCCGCTTTTGTGCACCAGGTCGACGGCGCGCTTTCCATGCGCGGTGAAGAGCCGCAGTCCGACCTTGTACCAGACGATCAAGTCCTTGAGCGACTTGAGCAGTTCTTCCTCGCGGCGGATCGTGTCCACGTCCAGGGCGACGATGATCTGGGTCACCGCGCGCTCCCGAGTTCGCGCGGAATCTCGCGGAGGCATTCCGGGGAAAGCGGGGCCCCCGCGAACGCGGATCTGCTTCGTGCGCCGCCCGGTCCTTTCGGTCCGAGCGGGTGCTCGCGGCCCCAGTCGATCGTCACGCGTGGTTCGGCGTACCCCGCCTAAACGATTAGACTATTTTCGTTTCTCGCCCGTCAAAGTCTGGCGGCTCGCTGGCTTAGCGGCCGTTGAACAGCGGCGTCTCGCGCGCCAAGCCGATCAGGATGTCCCGGACCGCGCGCGGGCCGCCGTAGACCAGGCCGGTGTAGAGTTGGACCAGGTCGGCGCCGGCGTCCAGGCGCAGGCGCGCGTCTTCGGTCGAGGCGATGCCGCCGACGCCGATGATCGGGAGCTTCGTGAGCGCGCGCGCGCGGCGCAGGAGGGCGTCCGCGCGGTCCTTGAGCGGCGCGCCGGACAGGCCTCCCGCCTCCTGCGACCACGCCGCGTCGACGCCGTCGCGCGCGAGCGTGGTGTTGGAGACCACCAGGCCCCTCGCGAATTTGTCCGCGACCGCCACGGCCGCGTCGAAATCCTCCGGCGCCAGGTCGGGCGAGAGCTTGACCAGCACCGGTTTTTTCGCGGCGTTGGCGTCTTGGATCTCGGCGAGGATCGCCGTCAGGTCGGCGGCGTTCTGCAGGTCGCGCAGGCCGGGGGTGTTGGGCGAGGAGACGTTGACGACGAAATAATCGCCGTGCGCGGCGAGGATGCGGAAGGCGCGCGCGTAGGCGGCGGGCGCCTGCGCGCGTGGAGTGTCCTTGTTGAGGCCCAGGTTGATGCCCAGCGGCACGCGGCACTTATCCTGGGAGGCCAGGCGCCGCGCGACGGCGCGCGCGCCCTCGCTGTTGAAGCCCATGCGGTTGAGCAGAGCGCGGCTTTCGGGTATCCGGAATAGGCGCGGCTGGGGGTTGCCGGGCTGGGGCTCCAATGTCACGGAGCCGATTTCCAAAAAACCGAAGCCGAGGGCGGGCAGGATCGGGACCAGTCGGCCGTCCTTGTCGAAGCCCGCGGCCAGGCCCACGGGATTGGGAAAGCGCACGCCGAAGACGTCTTTTTCCAGCGACTTCACCCAGCCCGTCTCGGACGCGCCGGTCAGCGCCGCGAGCGCGTGCGCGCCGCCGGGCAGGGACGCGAGCAGGGCCAGCGCGCCGCTGACTTCCTCGTGCGCGCGCTCCGCGTCCAGGCGGAACAGCCAAGGCTGCACCACGCTCTCATAGAGCATGGACGGTCCGGCCGGCCACCAGCGTGCGCGCGGCGCGTCCTTTCAGGTGTCGGCCGGAGAAGGGCGTGTTGCGGCTTTTAGAAACGAAGGGCGCCGCGGGCGTCCAGACCGTGTCCGGGTCCACCAAGGTCACGTCGGCGTCGGCGCCCGGCGCGAGCGTGCCCTTGTTCTTGAGGCCCAGGATGGCGGCGGGCGCGGCGGTCAGACGCGCGACCAGCTCGCGGCGCGTCAGGGCCTTCTTATGGAACAGCTCGGTCAGCGACGCCGCCAGAGAGGTCTCCAGGCCGATCACGCCGAACGCAGCCGCGTCCAGGCCCGCGGACTTCGCCCCGCAGCCGTGCGGAGCGTGGTCGGTGGCGATCGCGTCGATCGTGCCGTCGGCCAGGCCCTCGATGAGCGCCGCGCGGTCCTCTTCGCGGCGCAGCGGCGGATTCATCTTCCAGTCGGCGTCATAGCCCGGAATCATTTCGTCGGACAGGACGAAATGATGAGGACAGGCCTCGGCGGTCACCGGCAGGCCCCGGCGCTTGGCGTCGCGCACGGCGGCGACCGAGGCCGTGGCGGATAAATGCGCCAGATGGACGCGGGCTCCCGTGAGTTCGGCCAAAGCGATGTCGCGCGCCACCTGCACCGTCTCGGCGGCCCACGGCGCGCCCTTGAGTCCCTTGCGCAGGGAGGCGGGCCCTTCGTTCATGCACGCGCCGTGCGACAAGGTCAGGTCCTCGCAGTGGTCGATGACGACCAGGCCCAGGTCCTTGGCGCACTCCAGCGCGCGCCGGAACAGGCCCGCATGCATCACCGGCCGCCCGTCGTCGGAAAGCGCGGCGGCTCCCGCGGCCTTGAGGCGCGCGAACTCGGTCAGGCGCTCGCCTTTCTGGCCCAAAGTGACCGCGCCCGCGAACAGGACGTGGATCTTCGCGTCGGCGGCGGCCTTCGCGCGCAGGAAGGCAAGCTGGGAGGCATTGTCCGTGACCGGCTCCGTGTTGGCCATGGCCAGGACCGTGGTCACGCCGCCGCGCGCGGCCGCGGCCGTGCCGGTGGCGATGGTCTCGTCGCCCTCGCGGCCCGGCTCGCGCAGGTGCACGTGCATGTCGACCAGGCCCGGGATCACCCACAGCCCGGCGGCGTCGATCGTCGCGACACCCTTGAGCGCGGGCTTTTTAGAAAGCCCCGCCGCCACGTCGCGGATTTTCCCGTCCTCGATCAGCACGTCGCGCGCGGCCTCCACGCCGCGCGCGGGATCCACCACGGTCCCGCCGACGATCAGGAGGCGCTCAGTCATGACTTGCCCGTCCTCGGTCGCACGCGGCCAGCACGGCCATGCGCACGAACACGCCGTTGGCCACCTGCGGCAGAATCATCGAGCGCGGCCCGTCGGCGACCTCGGAGGCGATCTCCACGCCGCGGTTCATCGGGCCCGGGTGCAGCACCGGCGCGTCGGGCTTCATGAGTGCCGCGCGCGCCTCGGTGAGCTGGTAGGACAGCGCGTAGTCGGCCAGCGAGGAGACGAAGCCCTGTTCCATGCGCTCCAGCTGCAGGCGCAGGACGTTGACCGCGTCGGCGCCTTTCAGGGCGCGCTCCACGTCGTGCTCCACCTGCGCGCCGAGTGCCGAGAACGCGTCCGGGACCAGCGGCGTGGGCCCGCAGAACGTCACCTTCGCGCCCAGCGCCTTCAGCGCGAACAGGTTCGAGCGCGCCACGCGGCTGTGGCGGATGTCGCCCAGGATCACCACGCGCCGGCCCTTGAAGGAGCCCCAGCGCTCGCGCAAGGTCAGCAGGTCCAGCAGGGCCTGCGTGGGATGCTCGTGCCAGCCGTCGCCCGCGTTGACCACGCAGGCCGCGACCTTCGGCGCCAGGCTTTCCAGCACGCCGGAGCGCTCGTGGCGCACGACGAAGTGCGTGACGCCGATCGCCTGCAGATTGAGCATCGTGTCCAGCATCGTCTCGCCCTTGGCCAGAGAGGAGCCCGCGGCCGAGAAGCTCAGCGGCTGGGCGCCCAGGCGCAGCGCCGCCTCTTCAAAGGAAGAACGCGTGCGCGTGGAGGCCTCGGAGAACAGGAAGGCGACGGTGCGCCCGGCCAGCGGCCGGTCGGGCGGGGATTTTTTAAAAGACGCGGCCTCGTCGAGAAGCGCCTCGATCTCTGCGGCGCCCAGCCCTTCCAGGCCGAGCAGATCCTTGCGGCTCCGGTCTTTCGTCACGGGTATTTCGGCGCGGAGCGCCGCGGCGATTAGACTATTTTGAGACCCCGGCGTCAAAGACGCGCCAGCGCCGCCAGGCGCTCGTCGGCGCGGTTCCACTCGTCTTCGGCCGCGTCGCCGACGACCACGTAGTGGCCCATCTTGCGCCCGGGCCGCGCCGAGGATTTCCCGTACAGCCTCAGGTTCAGACCGGGCACGCCGTCGAGCAACGACCAGTCGGGCTCGCCCTTGGCCCAGAGCTCGCCCAGGAGATTGACCATGACGGCCGGGCCTTTCATCTCCGTCGGGCCCAGCGGCAAGCCCGCGACGGCGCGCACGTGCTGCTCGAACTGCGAGCAGGCGCAAGCGTTCAGGGTGTAGTGGCCGCTGTTGTGCACGCGCGGGGCGATCTCGTTGACCAGCAGGCCGCCGTCGGGGAGCGCGAACAGCTCCACGGCCAGCACGCCGACGTGGCCCAGGGCTTCGGCGACGGCGCGCGCCAGGGCGACGGCCTTCGCGGCCGTTTCCTCGGACACGCGCGCGGGGGCGCGCGTCGCGTGCAGGATTCCGCCGCGGTGGAGGTTTTCCGCGAGGGGATACGCGGCGGTTTGCCCGTCGCGACCGCGGGCCAGGATCACGGAGATTTCTTTTTCAAACGGGACGATTTTTTCCCACACGCACGGCGCGTCGAAGAGCGCTTTCTGCGCGGCGGCGTCGGCGGCGCTCGACAGCCGCGCCTGGCCCTTGCCGTCGTAGCCGTGCGTGCGGCGCTTGACGATGACCGGATAATAAGGAACGTCCGCAGCGCTTTGCGCCGATCCCCACTGCGTCTGCGCGAATCCGTGCCGCGTCAAAAAATCGCGCTGGGTCTTGCGGTCGCGGATGACGGCCAGCACGGACGGCGCGGGATAGAGCGGGCGCAGGCGCGCGGCTTCCTCCAAAACGGAGGAGGCGATCAGCTCCCATTCCAGCGTCAGCAGATCGCTGACTTCGGCCAGACGCCGCGCGGCGGCGGGATCGTCCACGGAGCCGACGACGGGCATGTCGACGAACTGCAGGGCGGGCGCGTCCGCCGCGGCGTCGAGAGCGGCGGTCTTGTAGCCCAGCGCGCGCGCCGCCTCGGCCAGCAGGCGTCCCAATTGGCCGCCGCCGAGTATGCCGAGGGTTCGTCCGGCCGCCAGCGCCGCGTCGCTCACGGCCGGCTTTTGAGGACTTTCGCGGTCTGCGCGGCGCGGAAGGCCTTCACGCGGCGCGCCAGCGCGGGGTCCGACAGCGCCAGGATCTGCGCGGCGAGATGGCCCGCGTTGGCGGCGCCCGCCGGACCGATGGCGAGCGTGCCCACCGCCACGCCGCGCGGCATCTGCGCGATGGAGAGAAGCGAGTCCAGGCCCTTGAGCATTTTGGAGGCGACCGGCACGCCCAGCACGGGCAAGGTCGTCTTGGCCGCGGCCATGCCGGGAAGGTGCGCGGCGCCCCCGGCGCCCGCGATCAAAACTTGAAGGCCGCGCGCCTCGGCCGCGGCGGCGTATTTCATCAGCTTGTCCGGCGTGCGATGCGCGGAGACGATTTCCTTTTCGTAGGCGACGCCGTAGAGGTCCAGGACCTCCGCGGCGGCCTTCATCGTCTCCCAGTCGGAGGCCGAGCCCATGATGACGCCGACGAGAGGTTTGGCGCGCTTCTTCACGCGGCCATCATATCACGGCGGCGGCGCGCCTGGATAGACTCGGGCGTCCGCGTCAGCGTCCGCCTTCGCCCAGCATCCGGCGCAGAAGCGGATCCATGGCGTCGGCCCAGCGCCGGTAGCCCTCCAGCGACGGGTGCAGGAAGTCGGGCATGACGTCGGCGGACAGCGAGCCGTCGCGCGCCAGGAAAACGCGGCCGATGTCCAGGTAGCGCACGCTCCGCCCGTCGCCGAAGCGGGAGAGCACGACGTTGGCCCGGCGCACGCGCTCGCGGTAGGGATCGCGCGCGTCGGCGCCTCGGGGAAAAATTCCCAGCAGGAGGATCTTCGCCGCCGGAAAGCGCGCGCGCACGGCGCGGACCACGGCGCCCGCGCCGTAGGCGGCCTCCTCGGGCGTGTCGCCGCGGCCCAGGTTATTGGTGCCGATCAGCAGGACGATGAGCCGCGGATCTTCCCCGGTCAACTCCCCCTGCGCCAGGCGCCAGAGCACGTTCTGCGTGGTGTCGCCGGCCACGCCGAAATTCGCGGAAGGCAGCGCGGCGTAGCGCTCGCGCCAAATCTGATTGTCGCGCCAGTATTCCGTGATCGAGTCGCCCAGAAACACGACGCGCGCCCCGCCTTGGCGCGCCAGCGCGGTCAGTTCCTCGTGTTTTTTAAGCCAATACGGCTCGATCTGCGTTCCCGACGCGGTCATCCGCGGCTGGGGCTCGTCGGCGCCGGGCGCCGCCGCGTGGCACGGGACAAAAGCAGCCGTCGCCAGCAGAAACGCCAAGAGGTTGCGCATGGCTAAAGGATGCCCTCCGCGCCGCCGCGCCGCCAGAATCATCGGACCTAGGCGGTCGCGGGCCGTTTGGCGCGGCCGCGCCGGGGCGTTCAAGGCAGGGCGATCGTGCGGCTCTGGCCGTCGGCCACGGTGAAGCGCTCATGCCGCGTTTGAGCGGGTTGTCCCTGCTTCTGCGCGTCCACGGACACGGCCACTCGGCCGCCCGCGACCAGGCGATAGGTGATGGAGACCAGCCAGTCGGAAAACGGCAGGCGCGTCAAGCTCAGCGCGGCGCCGCGCAGTTGTTCCGGGATATGCGGCGTCAGCGTCAGTTGGTGACGGAAGCCGTCGCCCTCGACGCCGAAGAGTTCGCGCGTCATCACGTAGAGCCCGGCCGAGTTCCAGGACGTGCTCACCGGAGTGATCGGGCCCTTGGTCTGCTCGGGTCCCAGCGCCTCCGGCAGCGCGCCGGGGACGATGCCCAGCGTGCGCGACTGCGCGTTCATCAGGGACATGAAGTCTCCGCCGCGCCCGGCGGCCAACTGCGCGCCGGCCTCCAGGAAATTGGCGAAGGACCAGATACCCCCGTCGTTGAAGTCCGGCTTGGCGCCGTAGGGCTGGATGTCGACATGACCCAGGCCGTTGGCGGCCTCCAGGCCTGAGGCGCGCGCCATGACCGTCGCGTCGCGCCGCTTTGGGAACACGCCCCACAGCACGCCCAGGCTGTGTCCCACCTCATCGTAATGGGTCTGGCCCGCCGGGTCCTTGGGGTCGACGAAGTCGGCGTAGTCGCCCGCGCGCGGCCGCCAGAAGCCGCCCGCGCTCACGGCGCGGTTGAGCGCCTTCGCCGTCTCCTGCGCGCGGCGGCGCCACACCCGCGCCTGGTCGGACAGGCCCACGTCGTCGAGCAGTCGGCTCAAGCGCGAAAGCGCCGCGGAGAACAGCACCTGCTGGTACATGTTCGCCTCGCCCTTGAGCCGGGCCTGCTGGGCCGGCATGTCCCGCCAGGTGTCCAGCCCGCCGCCGCGATCCACCAAGAATCCGTCGCGCCGCCGGCTGTTCCAAAGCCCCTGCATGCTTTTGGTCAGAAGAGGGACGTTGTCCCGCGCGAAGCCGTGGTCGCCGGTCCAGCGCGCGTAATGCTCGCTGGCGATGACCAGCATGGAGGTGCCGTCCTGCCCCGAGACGTAGCCGCTGTGGAGCGCCGTCTCTAAAGTTTTCCGCGTGCGCTCCGGCTCGAAATAAGTGGAAGACAGCGCCGTGTAGCCGGAGTCGCGCGCCCAAATTTCCGGGTGGCCGTATTTCGCGGCGGTGAAGCCGCCGTTTTCCCCGGCGTAGTTCGCGTCCATGATGTATTTCAAAGTGTTGAGCGCGTCGAGGGAGGCTTCGCCCGTCTTGAAGACGCCCTGCTCCCACAGATGCCGGTGCCACTCCGCCCGGGTCCGGCCTTCGACGGCGAGCGCCCCCTCGGCGGCCAGGCGCGTGTACTCCCGGACCGCCGCGTCGCGCGTGGCGCCCGCGGCGGCGATCAGCGCGAACGCGCGCGTCTGGCCCGGGGCGAAGCGCGCATCCGCGCTCCACTGCACGGCCGAAGGCGCGGCGGAGGACGTCGACGTAGACCAGCGGACGTCCGCGTCGTCCGTCGTCGTGCCCGCGACCAGCCACAGCCGGCCGTCGCCGCTGCGCGCGACGGCCGCGTTCAGCCCGGAGTCCCAGGTCTCCACCGCGGTCCAGGAGGGATGAAACGCATTCCAATAATCGTAGACGTCTTTCTGCAGAACGGCCCACAGCACGCCGCGCACGTTCAAAGTCAAAGCGGCGCCGGAGACGTTGCGCACCACGCGACGCTCTACCAACGCCCGCTCGTCGGCATCGCCCGCGACCAAGAACTGGTCCTCGCTCACCGTGCAGCCGTTTTCCTGACGCGCGCTGGTCCAGATGCCGTCGGCGAACGTCTGCCGGACCAGGTGATCGGCCGCGCCGCGGCCTTTCGGCGCGGAAAAAATCAGATCCACCGGCGCCGGGGCGTCTCCCAGGGAGGACCGCAGACGCTCGGCTTCGCCCGCGTCGCGGAACAGGTAGACGTCGTCGGGCCGCTGGGCGGGGCCCGCGTCGGGATAATTGTCGAAGAGGACTTTGAGGCGGCCCTGCTCGAAACGCGCGGTAAAATTGTTGTTCGGGTTGTAGAGGTTGTGATCGGTCGGCGCGCCGCCGTCGCGGCTCCACGCGCGCGTGCGCGGGTCATATTGGAACCGCGCGTCCGTCCAGCCGGCCGCGCAAACCCGCGTTCCCATCAAGAGCAAAAGCGCGGAGACAAGACGCCTCATGGCCGGTACTATAGCCGGCGGCGGATTTTCGGGCCTGGGTCCAAGCGGAACTTCCGCGGCGGCAAAAGCCCTACGAGTGAGGAGCGCCGCCGTGCCTAACGGAGCTTTGAGTACGGCGTCGGCGCGAGAATCGTGTTCTCGATGCGCTCGACGATGGGGCCGTTCTTCTCGGTCTCCGTCCGCGCGGCGACCCAGCGCGGGTCGCAGGAGAACGCGTTCCAGCGGGTCTCGCGCTCGGCCAGGCTGTCCCACTCCAGAAGGTAATGCAAGCTCTGGTTGCTGGGGCCGATCAAGGTGGTCCAGAAGCCCACGGGGCGGATGCCGTGCTCCGCCCAGAACTTCAGCGTGACGTTCTCAAAGCGCGCGTGCAGGTCCGGCAGGCGGCCGGGAAGGCAATGGTAGACGCGCAGTTCGTGAATCAAGACGGCGCGCTCAGTGCGGCGCGGCGGACAATGCGGCGACCTCGGCGTCCACCATCAGGCGCACCAGGTCGGCGAACTTGATCTTCGGCGTCCACTTCAGCTGACGCCGCGCCTTCGCGGCGTCGCCCAGCAGGTAGGACACCTCGGTGGGGCGGTAGTAGCGCGGGTCGATGCGCACGTGCTTCTTCCAGTCCAGGCCCACGTGGCCGAACGCGGCCTCCACGAACTCGCGCACGGTGCGGCTCTCGCCGGTGGCCACCACGTAGTCGTCGGGCTTCTTCTGCTGGAGCATGCGCCACATCGCGTCCACGTACTCGGGCGCGTAGCCCCAGTCGCGCTTGGCCTCCAGGTTGCCCAGATACAGGTGCTTGTCCAGGCCGGCCTTGATGCGCGCGGCCGCGCGCGCGATCTTGCGCGTGACGAAGGTCTCGCCGCGGCGGGGGGACTCGTGATTGAAAAGGATGCCGTTGCAGGCGAAAATCCCATAAGCCTCGCGGTAGTTGATGGTCAGGTGGTAGGCGTAGACCTTGGCGCAGGCGTAGGGGCTGCACGGATGAAACGGGGTCTTCTCGCTTTGCGGCACGATCGTCGTGTCGCCGAACATCTCCGACGACGAGGCCTGGTAGAATTTGGCCTTGACCTTGGTTTCTCGGATGGCGTCGAGGATGCGCAGGGCGCCCAGGCCGGTGACGTCGCCGGTGTATTCGGGGATGTCGAAGCTCACGCGCACGTGGCTTTGCGCGGCCAGGTGGTAGACCTCGTCGGGCACGACTTTTTCCATGAGGCGATTGATGCTGCTGCCGTCGGTCAGGTCGCCGTAGTGCAGGTGCAGGCGCGCGCCGCGCTCGTGCGGGTCCTGGAAGACGCCGGTCAGCCTGCCGGTGTTGAAGGAGCTGGAGCGGCGGATGATGCCGTGCACCTCGTAGCCCTTCTCCAGCAGAAGCTCGGCCAGATAAGAACCGTCCTGGCCGGTGATGCCCGTGATCAGCGCTTTTTTATTGCTCACGCCCGCCCCCGTCCGCCTTTCTTGAAGTAGTCGTGGAACGCCTCGACGATCAGGTCCAGCTGTCCGCGGTCCAGCTGCGGATGACAGCCCACGTAGAAGCCGTCGCGGTTGATGCGCGCGGCGACGGGGTATTTCTTGTCGATGTTCCCATACATTTTCCGGTAGAAGGGCTGATTGATCAGCGGGACCATGTCGCGCGTCTCGATGCCGCGCCTTTCCAGGAACAGGGTGAACTTCGCCTTGTCCACGCGCGGCGCGAGAACCAGCGGGAACATCATGAACGAATGCTGAACGTGAGCGGGCCACCAGGGAAGCTGGACGTGCTCCTCGTAGGGCTTGAGCGCCTTCAGCAGGTAGTCCGCGTTGCGGCGGCGGCGCGCCATCAAGGGTGCCTGCTCTTCCAATTGGGCCAGGCCCAAAGCGCCCTCCAGCTCCGTCAGCCGGTAGCTGAAGCCCATGCTGATGAAGCGGAAGCGCCGGGCCAGGACTTCCTCGTGGCGCTTCTTGTCGTTGTCGTCGATGGAGATGTAGATGGAGTCGCGGCCGTGGTTGACCAGGGAGCGCAGGGACACCGCCAGTTCCGGATCGCTGGTCGTCGCTAGGCCGCCCACGCCGGTGATCAGGATGTGCGCGACGTAGGTGGAGAAACAGCCCACGTCGCCGAAGGAGCCCACGGAGCGTCCGCGGTATTTCGCGAACATGGTCTCGGCGGAGTCCTCGACGACCTTCAGCCGGTGGCGCTTGGCCGCCGCCATCACGCCGTCCATCTCGCAGGGCTGGCCGAACAGGTGCACGGGCATGATCAGGCGCGTGCGCCGGGTGACGTGGCGTTCGATCTGCGCGGGGTCGATGTTGTAGGTGCGCGGGTCCACGTCCACGAACACGGGCTTGAGGCCTTGGAGGATGGCCATGTTGGACGTGGCCACGAAGGTCACCGCGGGGACCAGCACCTCATCGCCGGGTCGCCAGCGGCCTTTCATCTGGAGCGCGGCGACGGCCACGTGCAGGGCGCTGGTGCCGGAGTTGCAGGAGATCGACCAGCGGCTGTCGTGCGCGCGCGCGAAATTTTCCTCGAAGCGGCGCAGGAAGGGGCCGTAGGACAGGCGGTTGTTCTTGAGGGCCTCGTTGACGTAGCGCCGGCCGCGCGCGCTGATGCTGAGGCCGCCGACGGGCACTTTAAACCGCACCTGCTCCTGGATCATCGAAGCCTGATTCTAGCCTTTGCCGCCGCGTCGGTCAATCGCCGCGTCCGGCCGGGGCCCGGCCCAACGGCCGCGCGGCGATGTCGCGGCGCCAGCTCAGGCCGGGGGCGCGGACGCGGGCGACGGCCTCATACGCGCGCGCGCGCGCCGCGGCCAGGTCCGGACCGCGGCCC
>JAJXVH010000063.1 GCA_021782205.1 bacterium
CTACCGCGTTCTCCTGGCCGCGGCGCTGGGTGCCGCGGCGCTGAACCTGTATCCTCTGCGCAAGCCGTTGTCGGCGTTCTTCGCGCAGGGCATTCTGTCCCTGCCGGCCGCCGCGGGCTGGACGGGGGCGGCGTTCGGCGCGGGCGGGGCCTGCGGCGCGCTGCTCTACGCGCGGCGCGGCGGCGGCACGGGGGCCGCGTGGCTGGCGGCGGGCGGGATCGGGGCGCTCGCGCTGGCGTTCGGTTGGCTTCCCGGGGCTCTGACGCCGATGCTGACCGCGGCGTTCCTGTTCGCCCTGGGCAACGTCGGCGCGCGCCTGGCGCTGACGCGGCGTCTGCAGGAGCGCACCCCTACGGGGTTGATCGGCGGCGTGACGGCGGCGGCGCGCTTCGCGGCCAACGGCGTCTCGGTCCTGGCCAAGGCGCTGGTCGGGGCGGCGTTCGCGTTCGGCGGCGGGCCGCGCGCGGCATTTTCGGCGGTGGGCGCCGGGCTTGCGGCGCTGGCGCTGGCGCAGTTCGCCTTGGCCGGACGGTTGGCCAAGGACGCGCCGGCCCAATAAGCTATCATGCCTTCCCAACCCGTCATGGCCCGCGTCAAACTCCTCCCCCTGCGCATCGACGAGGCCCCGTCCGCGGCGCCTCGGCCGGACGAAGGCCTGAAGGCGTCCGAGCGCCTCTTCAACCGCGACCTGTCCTGGCTGGCGTTCAACGACCGCGTGCTCTCGGAGGCGGCGGACGCGTCGGTGCCGCCGCTGGAGCGGCTGCGCTTCCTGACCATCGTCAGCTCGAACCTGGACGAGTTCTTCATGGTGCGCGTGGCCGAGATCGGCAAGATCGCGCGGCACTACCCCCTGCGGCGCTTTCCCGACGGGCTGTCCGCGCGCCAGGCGCTGGCGCAGATCCGCGAGCACGCCCTGCGCCAGAAGTCGCGCCAGGCGGCGGTGCTGGAGGACGTGCTGGCCGCGCTCAAGCGCGAGGGCATCGAGATCCTGACCGAGTTCACCGGCGCGCGCGCCCCCGACCGGGAGATCCGCGCGCGCCTGCCGCGCCTGCGCGTGATCCTGCGCCGCCTGCCGGAGCCGCCGCCGCCGCTGGCCAGCGAGCGCATCCACGTCTTCGTGCGCTTTCCGCGCGAGTACGCGGTGATCACCATCGAGGACCGCGAGGCGCGTCTGCTGCCGCTGTCCACGCGCGGCGGCGCGCGCCGCTTTGCTTTGCTCGAGCGCTGGCTGGCCGACCGCGCGGCCGCGCTGTTTGCCGGCCGCGAGGTCATCGAGACCTTTCCGTTCAAGATCATCCGCGACGCCGACCTGCGCTACCGGCCGGATTACGAGGAGTCGCTCGAGGACCAGATCTGGGAGGCCGTGCAGCGGCGCACGCGCGCGAAGGTGGTGCGTTTGGAGGTGGACTCGCCGACCTACTCCGAGGGCGCCTTGTTCCTGGCCACCGCGCTGGGCCTGGACTCCGGATCGCTCTACCGCTTCGACCTGCCGCTGGACCTGCGCACCTTGGCGCGCATCGAGCCGTCCCGTCCCGGCGCCCTGCGCTACCCTCCCATCGAGCCGCGCGTGCCCGCGCCGTTTCGCAAGCCGCGCTCCGCCTTCGCGATCGTGCGCAAGCGCGACATCCTGCTCCATCACCCCTACGACTCCTTCGACATCGTGGTGAAGTTCCTGCAGGGCGCCGCGCGCGACCCGCAGGTGCGCGCGGTCTATCACACGCTCTACCGCACCAGCCAGGACTCCCCGGTCATGGAAGCGCTCAAAAGCGCTGCGGCCGCCGGCAAGAAGGTGGTGGCCTACGTGGAGATCAAGGCGCGCTTCGACGAGCTCAATAACCTGCGCTGGGCCGAGGAACTGCGGGGCGCGGGCGTGCGCGTGGTGCGCCACCTGGGCCGCTTCAAGGTCCACTCCAAGGTCACCCAGGTCCTGCGCGAGGAGGACGGCGCGGTGGTGTCCTACCTGCACCTGGGCACGGGCAACTACCATCCGGTCACGGCCAAGCAGTACACCGACCTGGGCCTGCTGACCTGCGACGAGACTTTGGGCCGCGAGGTCGCCGACTATTTCGCAGCACTCGCGCGCGGCCGCCCGCCGGAGAAGTTCCGCGAGCTGCTGGTGGCCCCCGTCAACCTGCACTCCAGCATGCTTGCCCTGATCCGCGAGGAGACGCGCCTGCAGAAGGCCGGCACGCGCGGCCACATCGTGGCGAAGATGAACGCGCTGGTCGACCCGGTGCTCATCGAGGCGCTCTACGACGCCTCGCGCGCGGGCGTGAAGGTGGACTTGATGGTGCGCGGCATCTGCTGCCTGCGCCCCGGCATCGCGGGCATGTCGGAGAACATCCGCGTGATCAGCGTGGTGGACCGATTCCTGGAGCACAGCCGCATCTACTACTTCCGCGGCGGCGGCGCGCGCAGGCTCTACTTGTCCAGCGCGGACTGGATGCCGCGCAACTTCTACTCGCGCTACGAGGTGGCTTTTCCCGTCAAGGACCCGGTGCTCAGGCGCTACGTGCACGACACCATCCTGGGCAAGGGCCTGGCCGACAATCAAAAGGCCTGGCTGCTGCGCCCCGACGGCTCCTACGGCCGCGTCGCCGCGGGACCCGGCGCGACGCCGATCCGCTCCCAGACCTTCTTCGAGGCCTTGGCGCGCTCCGACTACCGCGACACCGCGCTGGCCCAGCGCGAGACGGCCGGCCTGAAGATTTAAGCGCCGCTTCAGCGCCCCGGTTTATGCTTAAAGGCGTAAGGCGGCGGCCGGTCAATTATCCATGAAATCCTCGCGCGTGGTTCGGCGCAGCATTCTGGTCGTTGACGACGATCCGGGCGTGCGGCGGCTCGTGTCGCGCCTATTAAGCCCGCGGGAGTGCGTGCGGACCGCCGTCGATGGCGCTGCGGCCTTGCGCCGCGTCCGCAGGCGCCGTCCGGATATGCTTCTTCTGGACATTGGTCTGCCGGGACCCGACGGCTTGGACGTCCTGCGCGCGGTGCTCGGCGAGATCCCCGACCTGCGCGTCGTCATGCTCACGGGCATCGCGGACCTCGAATCGGTTCGCGCGGCCTTCGCGGCCGGCGCGTGCGCTTATCTCACGAAGCCGTTCACGGCGGACGATCTGCGCGGCGTCGTCGATCACGTTTTGGGTGCGGGCGGCGGCGACGGCGGTCGGCCGTGGCGCCTGGCCACTTCCGCTTCGGACGCCCAGGCGCTTGCGGGCCTTACGCGTTCGTCATGAGACCGGAACGCCGGAGCTGAAAGGTGAGAGGCATAATCCTCGCGTCGATGGACGCAAGGAGATCATGTGAACGAATACGATTTCACGCCGCGGGGGACGGCTCTCGGCTGTGAGGCGCCGGCCGGGACGGTGTTTTCGCGCGGCGCAAGGGTCATGACGCCAATCCTGCGCCTCGCCGCGGGACGCCCAAAAGACCTAAATTATTAAAGGCCTCTTAGGCTCGGCGCGTCACGCGATATTCACGCGGCCGCAACGCGGAAGGCGGAGCCCGGAGCTATGATCCGGTCATGAAAAGCACGCTTCTCTCCCCGAGGTTTCCCCCCATGATCGACCGCCGTCCGCGTCTTGCCGTGATCGCCGCCCTGGCCGGCCTCGCGCTGCTGCGCGCGTCAAGCCGCGCCGACGCGTTTTCCGACCTTCAGCAGGCGTCTTTTCGGGAGGTCGCCGCGTCGGCCTCAAGCGCGCCCGCCGCGCCGTCGTCCGCTCCGGCCGCGTCCGCCTGCGGCTCAAGCGCGTCGGCGGGGTCCTTCGCGGGCGGCGACGGAACTCCGGCGAGTCCTTTCGGGATCTGCACGGCCGGCCAGCTGCGGCGGATGGAGAACGCTCCGGGCGCTTCCTATCAGTTGCGGGCCGACGTCGACCTGGGGCCCTCGACGGGCGCGGGGAAAGGCTGGCGGCCGCTTTTTTCCAAGGCGCCGTTCACCGGAGTCTTGGACGGAAACGGGCATTCCATCCGCGGCCTCACGATCTCCCGGCCCGATGAAGACGACGTCGCCCTCATCCGCGGCTGCTCCGGGTGCGCGGTCAAGAACATCCGCCTCGAAGACGTCCGCGTTCGAGGCCGCCGCTACAGCGCCGGCCTCATCGGCGACTACCTCGTCGCGTCCGACTACGACGCGAAGACCGCCGGGACCAACCGCATGGAGAACGTGTCCGTCCGCGGGACGATCTCGGGAGCTCAGGACGCGGGAGGCGTGTTCGGCTACGTCTACAACGTCTTCCCGCGGCTGTCGGACCAAAGCTTCAAGAGCAAAGGCGTGACGTTTTCGGGGACCGTGACCGACGCGGCGGGAGACGGGACCCGGCTTGCCGGCGCGTACGACTACGACTAGCGCCCGAATATTCCGATCTGAAAGGAGATTGACATGAACAAGGCAACGTTCGTCGCGGTCGTGCTGACGGTCCTGGCGGGTGGCGCCCGCGCGCAGGATACGGGCTGGGACGCGCAGAGCGGAGCCATGCTCCGGTCCATGAGCGCGCAGACGGCGAAGATTCGCGCCGCGGCGGCGTCGTCCGCGCCGATTCTCGGCCTCTCGGTCGACGGTGCGGCCCGGTATCCGGGCAAGGCCGAGGCGGACGCGGAGCATGACGTGACGCTGTTCGCGCGCCGCGTGTGCGGCCCGGCGCGCCAAGCGGCGTGCGCGCCCTACTGCACTCCCGGCGCCGGCTGCGGCATGGACTACCCGGTCGCCGCGACCGTGTCGACGCCGGAGAGCGCCCTTGGACGCTGGATCGCCGACCTTAACTTCGTGTTCCCGGACCTGAGCGTGAGCGGCGGCAAGGTCCTGCGCGGAACCGACGTGATCGGCGAGGTCGATGAGCTCACCAGCTACGTCCGGCTCGCGAAAGGTTGGCGGGTCCGCCTCGTCGTGGGCTCGCGCTCCGGCATCTGCCGCGAGCGCGGCGACTGCCCCGGCGGCGGCGCGGCGCGCTACGACGCCGCGCTGATGATCGAGCCCGTCAACCCCTGACGCCGGTCAGACCCCTGGTCCGTCGGCCCAGTCGTCGCCGCGAGCGCCACGATCGGATCCACGGCGTCCGCGGCGCCCGTCTCAAGCGCGGCGTTCTCAAGTTCGCCGCGCGTGAACGCGCTTTGGAGTCGTTGAACCCAGGCGCGCTCGCCGTCATTCGGCGCGGTTTGCGCGCGGACCGGCGCGGCGGCGGCGAGCGGCAGGAGCACGGCGGCGGCAACAAGCGCGGCGCGGCGCGTCTTCGATGCTATTCTCATGGGCAGAGCGTGCCAAAGGCGGGTGTCGGCCGTTCGACGGCGGCGTCAGCATCCTGTCACGCGCGCAAAGACGCCGTCCTGGCGGGATCGAGTTCAGGCAGGAGCCGGAATGGCGCGCTTGACGTACGAGGAAAAATCGGTCGGCTTCGGGTGGTAGATCTCGTCCATCAGCGGCGACGAAATCAGGAAGTCCGCCGTGGAGCGGTTGCAGGCGGTGGGGATGTTGTAGAGGACGGCGATGCGCAGCAGCGCCTTGACGTCCACGTCGTGCGGCTGAGGCTCCATCGGGTCCCAGAAGAACACGATCAAGTCCACGCGCCCCTCGGCGATCAGCGCGCCGAGCTGCTGGTCTCCGCCGAGAGGCCCGGACTTGAGCTTGACGATCTCGACGCCGGGCTGCGCGCCGCCGTCCCGCCGCCGCATCTTCGCCAGCGCCTCCTCGACGAGCCTCCCGGTCGTGCCCGTCGAGAGCAGCTTGTGCTTATGCAGCACCGTCTGATTCCATTCGACCCACTCGATCATGTCGGCCTTGCGGTTGTCGTGCGCGACGAGCGCGATGTGCTTGATTTTCTTCACCCTGGCATCATACCCGGCCCAGCCCGAGCGCCGCGTCACGGACGGGGGAATTTTGGATGACGGAAGAGGTCGAAATGGCCCTGCTCAGAAAAGGGCCGAAAGACCCGGGCGTCCCCTACCCGGCGCCGCGCAAAATAAGGCGGCTTAATCCGGCTTGGCGCGGCGCAGGATCAGCAGGGAACTGCCGCCGCTCGGCGGCCGGAACAGGTGCGTGCCGGGGTCGGGCGCGTCGGCCAGGACGGGGTCGCGGCAGATGAAGGGCTGAAGGGCGTCGCCGGAGCCGGGGCGGGCGACGCGCGCGCGCAGGAACTGGAGCGCGGACCAGTCGCGGCCGGGGTCGCGGCTGATTTCGTAGGGATGAAGGACGGCCCAGTCCGGGTCGGCGGGCCAGGGCGGGCCTTGTTCTCCCCCGCGCACGCGCAGGGGCGTGTAGAACTGCAGGACCGTGTCGCCGTAGTTCGTCATCACGACGTCGTCCGGACGCGCGCGCTCGCTTATATAAGCGGCGGCGGCCTTGTCGCAGGAGGGATAGCCGCGGAGTATTTCTCCGGCCAGCCCGAGGTACGGCGAATGCGCCGGGCCGGGGTCGGCCCAGCGCGCGGCGCTCAGGCCCAGCAGCCCCAGCGGGACGCGGGCGTACAGGTCGGTGGCCAGCAAGGCGAGCGCGACGGCGGCGGCGGCGCGGGAGCGGCGGCTCAGGCGGTCCAGCGCCGCGCCCAGGAGCACCGCGGCGACGGGTGCCAGCACCACCAGATAGCGGAAAAAAAGCCACGGGGCGGCCGCGAGAATCACGAGGTCGAGGCCGATCGCGGCCAGCAGAAAACGAACGCGCCGCGCGGACGATGTATCGCCGCGGGCGTCCGCGGCCAGCAGGCCGAGCGCGAACGGCCAGGGCAGGACGAACGCGGCCAGCAGGACGGCGCCGGTTTCTAATTGGGACAAGAAGCGCGCGGCGTTCCAGGACGGCGCGCGCCCGAACACGTGAAAGTAGACCAGGCCCGGCACGGCGCCCAGCAGCGCGACGGCGGCGGCCCGCGCCAAGCGGCGCGCGCCGGCGCGGTCCGGCTTCAACAGCGGCGCGGACAGCGCCAGTGCCGCGAAAAGCCCCAGCGCGACCAGGTAGTTCGTGTAGAACAGCGTCAGCGCGGCCGTCGCGAAAATCAGCGCGGCGCGGCGGCGGCCGCGCAGGAGCCCGTCGAGCGCGAGGAGCAGGACCACGAGCGCCAGCGCGGCCAGGGCGTAGCCGCGCGCCTGGCGGGCGGCGAGAAGGAACGGCGTCGACAGCACCAGCGCGAACAGAGACAGGCGCGCGCCCCGCGCCGAGGAAAACCAGCGCCGCGACAGCAGGAAGGCTCCGGGCAGGCACAGCCAGCCCGCCAACGCGAAAGGCAGCCGCGCGGCGGCCTCGTTGTCTCCAAAGAGGCGCAGCGCGGCGGCGTCCAGGTACAGCGGCAGCCACGGCGACCAGTTCCAGACGCCGTCGGCGCCGCGGTCGCGGCCCAGCTCCGCGGAGACGGCGTTGACGCCGTCGTCGGCCCGCGGCATGCCGTAGACCAGGACGCGCCGCGCCAGCACGGCCGTCTCGGCTTCGTCCTGCCACAACCCGCGCCCGCCCAGGTTTCCGAAGCAGAAGAAAGCGCCCAGCAAAAGCGCCGCGACGGCGGACGGCCGGGCCAGGTCGCGCCACTCCCGCGTCATCGCGGGTTAGGACTTCGCGAAAAACGACGCGCAGCGGTGGTATTTGTCCAGCGGCTCGCGGCGCAGCTCGAAGCGCTTCTCGACGGCGGCGTTGAACTCGTGCATCTCGTCCATGTGCTCGAGCTTGGCGCGCAGGGAGCCGTCGCCGGCCTTGATCTCGTTTTCGAACTCGCAGAAGGTGGACAGGGGGTGCAGGCCTTTCTTGGCGATGTGAAAGGCGAACACGCGGTCGAGCGAGGGCTCCAGGAACGCGGAGCCCAGGTCCACCTCGAATTTTTCCTTTTGATAGAGCGCGATGATGGGGCCGCTGGTGATGCGGCGCACCACGGCAGCACCCAGGTGGCGGCGCATGGCCTCGGCCATCTCCGTGGAGGCCTGCCCGCGCAGGATGGACTCGACGGTGGCGTCCGTGAAGTGGACGATGTCGTGGTGGCTCTCCTCCAGGAACACGCCGGTCAGGCGCGCCGAGGAGAACTCCGAGCGGTAGAGCACGCCGTCGCGCGTGAAGCCGGGTCCTTTATATTGCAGGTAGACCGCCGATCCGCCGCGCTTGTAGCGCAGGCGCAGGCTGGCACCGGCGCGCAGGAGAGCGCCGGAGTCCGTGTCCAGGAACTGGTCGAAGAAGAACGCGCTCTTCTTGTGCTTGACGCCGCGGCGCTCGAGCAGCCACTCCTTGAGCGCGGAGGACTCCTCGGGCAGGACGCGCTTCTTGCACTCGATCTCGACGAAGCGCAGGTCGTCGATGGCCAGGCGCCGCTTCAGCGAACGCGCGAAGGCGTCGAAGCCGGGGGACATGGGCGCATGATATCATAAACCCCGTGGAGCTCCTGATCGTGCGGCACGGACCCGCGGGCGACCGCGACGCCTGGCGCCGCGCGGGCCGTCCCGACGCCGTGCGCCCTTTGACCCAGCGCGGGAGCAAGAAGGCGCGAGAGGCGGCCGAGGGTCTCATGCGCGCCTATGGGCGGCTGGACGTGATCGCGACAAGCCCCTGGACGCGGGCGGCGCAGACCGCGGCATTGCTCGCGCGCGCGTGCGGCGGCGCGGTGGCGGAGCGCGCGGAGCTGATCCCGGACCGCCGCCCCGAGGAACTGCTGGCCTGGCTTTCATCGCGTCGCGAGAAGCGCGTCGCACTCGTCGGCCACGAGCCGCATCTCTCGCGCTTCGCCTCCTGGCTGCTGACCGGGCGGGAGCGCGCCTTTCTGCTCCTCAAGAAGTCCCAGGCGCTTCTGCTGGAGCTGCCGCAACCGCGCCCCGGCGCGGCCGTCCTGCTCTGGTCCCTGTCCCCCCGCCAATTGCGCGCGCTGGGCCGAAAGTCCTAAAGCGAACGTAAGACCTTCGGTCCTTCGTGCTAGAATATTTCCGGGCCCGGGAACCCTCAGGAGGCACATGAAAAAGTCCGCGCTGAAGTTCTGGATGTCCGCCGCCGTCGCGTCCGTCCTTGCCGCGCCGTCGTGGGCGCAAAGCCCCGCCCTCGCCCAACTGCTCAACGCCGTCGGAGCGCCCTCGGCGCCGGCCGCGCCCGCCGTTCCCGCCGCCGCGCGCGTGAGCGCGACGTCGCTCGCGTCGGTGGCGCCGGGCAGCGACCTGCTGCCGCATTTCAGCGACCCGGGCCGCGTGCAGACGATCATGGCGATCATCTCCGAGGTCTACAACGGCCAGCCGCTGCCCTACGGCCGCGACGGCATCGTCTTCGAGAACCGCGAGGGACTTCTGCCTCAGCAGCCGCGCGGCTATTACCACGAATACACCGTGATGCCCCCCGTCGGTTCTCCGCTGGTTCTGAACGTCGGCAATCAGAGCTTCCAGATGGAGCCGCCCAACGGCACGCGCGGCGCGGAGCGCCTGATCATGGGCTCCAACGACGAGCTCTACTACACGCCCGACCACTACCGCACCTTCATCTCCCTGCAAGTCGTTCCCTGACCATGGACCCGGCGGCGGCGCTGACGGACGCGTCGGCGCCGCCGCTGGCCGAAGGTCTGGACGCGGGCGCGTTGGCGGCGCTGGAGACCGCGGCCGACGCGGCGGGCCTGCGCCGTGCGCGCGCCGACGCGCCGGACAAGGCGGGCGTGCTGGCCCAGTTGGCGCGCGGCCTGAAGTTCCCCGCCCACTTCGGCGGCAATTGGGACGCGCTGGCCGATTGCCTGGCCGATCCGGGCGCGGACGCGGCGCGGTTGATCGTGGTGGCGGCGTCGGCGCTGGCGGACCTGCCGCGCGAGCGCGCGGTTTTGGAGGACGTCCTGCGCGAGGCCGCGCGCGACGTCCGCGCGCCGCGCCTGTTCGTCGCCTTCGAGGCGCGCGGCGAGCCGCCGATTAAAAATGGTGACTCCAGCGTCAGTCGACCAATTTAGTCAGTATTCGTCGCGCGCTTGGAGACGACCGCCTTCGTTCGGCCCGGCTTCACGCCCTTGAGCGTCAAACCGCCGCGAACGTTTTCATGCCGGGCTTCCGCCGCCCTTCGATAATTGCCGCACGATCATCGTCGCGCTGGTCCAGGCGCTGCGGCCCATCGCCGACGCGATGACCTGCTCCTCGGGCCCCAGCGTCGGCTTTTTGGTCACGGTGCGGGCCAGCCACGCGCCGAGCGCCGCGATCAAGTCCTTGTCGCCCGCGCCGGCGGCGGACGCCAACGACGGGATCTCGTCGGCTTTCCAGCGCGGCGACTCGACCGACAGCAGCTTGGCGCAAAGATCTTGAATCACCGCGAGATGGCGGTGCGCGACGGCCGGCGCGTAGGAGCGGCAGACGTCCTGATGGCGAAGCTCGCGGCCCGCGCCGCCGTCGCGGCGCTCCAGCTGGATCAACGTCGCGACGACGATGGCCGCCTGCAGGCAGACGTTGCGCTTTTCGGACGCATACGGCTTTAATTCGGCGATTTTTTCATTCGCGTAATCGTCGAACGAACACGCGTAGTCCAGCGCGCGCTTGGTGACGACGGCTCCGGGTGTCGGTTTCATAGTCATAAGGCCAGCGCCAGAATCTTGTAGACCAGCGCGGACGTGAGGGCCGCGCAGGGGATGGTCAGCACCCAGGCCCAGACGATGCGGCCGGCCACGCCCCAGCGCACCGCCGACAGGCGCTGGGTGGTGCCCACGCCCACGATCGCGCCGGTGATCGTGTGCGTCGTCGACACCGGGATGCCGAACCAGGAGCAGATCAGGATGGACAGGCCCGCGCCGGTCTCGGCGCAGAAGCCGCCCACGGGCTTGAGCTTGGTGACCTTGCTGCCCATCGTGCGCACGATCTTCCAGCCGCCCAGCATGGTGCCCAGGCCCATCACCGCGCAGCAGGCGACGATGACCCAGCCGGGCACGTAGAACGTCGGGCCGAGCAGGCCGTTGGAGTAGAGCAGGACGGCGATGACGCCCATGGTCTTCTGGCCGTCGTTGGCGCCGTGCGACAGGCTGTAGAGCCCGGCGGAGAAGAGCTGGCCGACGCGGAAGAAGCGGTCGACCTGGCTGGGCGAGCGCCGGCGGAAGGCCCAGAACACCGCGACCATCAGCCCGAAGCCGAAGACCAGGCCGATCAGCGGCGACAAGAAAATGAAGAGGACGGTGGTCTTGAGCGTCGCGTATTGAAGGCAGCCGGCGCCGGCCTTGGCGAAACCCGCGCCGATCATGCCGCCGATGAGCGCGTGCGAGGAGCTCACCGGTATGCCGAAGACGATCGTGACCCAGTCCCACAGGCTTGCGCCGATCAGCGCTCCGGCCACCACCGCCGTGTCGATGACGCGCGGGTCGACCAGGCCCTTGCCGATGGTGTCGGCGACGTGCACCTGGAAGATGAACGCGGCCACGAAGTTGAAGAACCCCGCCCAGACCACGGCCTGCCCCGGCGAGAGCACGCGCGTGGAGACCACGGTCGCGATGGAGTTGGCCGCGTCGTGCATCCCGTTCAGGAAATCGAACAGGAACGCGAGCAGGGCGACGGCGACGATCGCCGGCGTGAGGTGGCCCACGTCAGGCTTGCTTCACGAGGATGGTCTCCAAGGTGTGGGCGACGTCCTCGCACTTGTCGATGGCCTGCTCGACCGTGTCGTAGATCTCCTTCCACTTGATCACTTCCAGCGGGTCGGGCTTGCCCTGGAACAGCTTGCCGAGGGCCACGCCCAGGGCCTGGTCTCCGGCGTTCTCCAGCCGGTTGACCTCGATGCAGTAGTCGAGCACGCGCCGCGACTTCTCCGGCGTCTTGAGCTCCGCCACGGCCTTGCGCACCGTCTCGGTGCACTGCCAGAGGATGTCGGTCAGGCGGACCAGATCGTCGGTGGAGTGGTCGATCTGGTAGAGATGCATGCGCCGGCCCACCGCCTCGATCAAGTCGACGACGGTGTCGAGCTCCCCGGCCAGCTCGCGGATGTCCTCGCGGTCGAAGGGCGTGACGAAGGTGCGGTTGAGCTTGTCGTAGATCTCGTGGCAGGTCATGTCCGCCTCGTGCTCGATGTCGCGCAGGCGGTCGAACGGGGCGGTCTCGCGCGTCCACTTTAGGGCCAGCTCGCGGAACACTTTCGCGGCGTCCACGTTGTGCGCGGCCTGCGTCTCGAACAGCTCGAAAAACTTTTCTTCCTTGGGGATCAGGTTGAACGCCAAGCGGTTTCTCCTCGCGCGTCACGTGTCGGAGACGGCCGCGTGACGGTCGCGTGACGGCCCAGAGAGAATAGCGGATGCCGGCACGCTCCCGCAAGCGCGCGGACCCGCGCGCGGCGTTGACGCGCCCGGCCGCGAAATGGGACGATGCGACCGTGGCCCAGGAAAAGATACTCGTCGTCGAGGACGACAAGGACATCGTCCGCCTTCTGAAATACAACCTGGAGAAGGAGGGCTACCGCGTGGTTTTGGCGGCGGACGGCGAGGCGGGGCTGGCCGCGGCGCGCAAGGAAAAGCCCGACCTTTTGATCCTCGACGTGATGGTGCCCAAGCTCGACGGCTTCGAGCTGCTCAAGATCATTCGCCGCGAGACGCGCGCGCCGGCGCTGATGCTGACCGCGCGCAAGGAAGAGGTGGACCGGGTGCTGGGCCTGGAACTGGGCGCCGACGACTACGTGACCAAGCCCTTCGGCGTGCGCGAGCTGCTGGCGCGCGTGAAGGCGCTGCTGCGCCGCGCGGGCCCCGCCGAGGCCGCGGCGGCCTTTCTGCGCTCCGGCGGCATCGAGATGGACGTGGAACGCTACGAGGTGCGCGTGCGCGGCAAGGACGTCCCCCTCACCTCCAAGGAATTCGAGTTCCTGAAGATCCTCCTGCAGGCCGGGGGGCGCGCGCTGACGCGCGACCAGATCCTGGAGAAGGTCTGGGGCTACGACCGCTCCATGGAGATCGACACGCGCACCGTCGACCAGCACGTCGCGCGCCTGCGCGAGAAGCTGGGCGCCGAGGCCGCGCGCGTGGCCACGGTCAAGAACGTCGGCTACCGCATCAAGCCCGAGCAATGACGGGCGGGCGCTTCGCTCGCCGCCTGGCGCTGGCCGTGGCCGCGGTGATCGCCGTGGCGCTGGGCGCGACGGGCGCCGCGCTGACGCGGGAACTGCGGCAGCGCTTGGTCGACGACCTGTCGCGCGGCCTGCAGACGCAGGCGCGGCTGGCGGCCCAGCGCGCCCAGGCCGCGGGCGTCGCGCTCTCCGCCGGCTCGGCCCAGGCCGAGGCGCGCGAGCTGGCCGCGGCCTGCGCCTGCCGCGCGACCTTG
>JAJXVH010000169.1 GCA_021782205.1 bacterium
TAGCCTCGGCGCGCCCGGCGGCCAGAACCAGAAACGCCAGCGACATTACACGGCCCAAACATCTTGCTTTTGTCATGCTGATTTCTCCCACGGGCGATAGCTTATTCTATAGCATCGCCCTTTTCACTCGGTACGGGCGCAGTGTTTGAGAAGTTATTTTCACAAACATTTCACAACATAAATAATAAATAAACAACACTAAACACTATTAAATACTTAAATATGGACTTGCTATATTGTATTGTTTAACACTGTTTTATGCTGTTTAGTTAAAAATAGGGCGCACGGAGACGAGCCGATCTGGGGGGCTTCGAAGAAGCGAGGTCTCGGGCTTACGCGGCGGCGGCGAAGCGGTAGCCGACGCCGTGCACGGTCTCGATCAAGGCGCCGGCGGGTCCCAGCTTGCGGCGCAGGGACTCCACGTGCTTGTCGAGCGTGCGCGTCTCGACGCCGGCCGGGTAGTTCCACACCGCGGCCAGCAGTTCCTCGCGCTTGAACGCGCGTTCCGAATGCTTGAGCAGGTGCGCCAGCAGGTCGAACTCCAGGCGCGTCAGTTCGACCGCGCGGCCGGCGACGACGGCCTGGCGCGAGACCAGGCGCAGTTCCAAGGGACCGACGCTCAGCGAGGTGACCGTCTCCTCGGGCGCCTCTCCGGACCAGACCACGCGGCGCAGGAGCGTGCGTACGCGCGCCAAAAAGATCGGCGGCTGGAACGGGCGGTGGATCACGTCGTCGGCCCCGGCGTCCAGCAAGGCCACGCCCTCGGCGGTGCTGGCCTTGGGGTCGATGCATAGCACCGGCAGGCTACGCAGCTCGGGTGCCTCGCGCAGGCGGCGCAGGGCCGCGCTCACCGGGCCGTCGCCGCTTTCGTGCGCGATGACGAGCAGGTGCGGCCGCGCGGCGCGCAGCACGGCCTGGACCTGAGCCAGGGACGCGACGGGCTGGACGCGGTAGCCCTGCTCCGAGAGCAGGGCACCCAGCCGCTCGCGCAGGCGCGCGTCCTCGGCGGCGACCGCGACGTTCATCCGCCGAACACCGGGTACTCGCCGAACACGTCCTTGAGCGCGTTGGTGACCTCGCCGACCGTCGCGTAGGCCTCCACGGCTTCCAGGATGGCGGGCATCAGATTGTCGGCGCCGCGGGCCAGGTCGCGCAGGCGCGACAAGCAGGACTCGACGCGCGCGCCGTCGCGCTCGCGCTTGAGTTTTTTAAGACCGCGCACCTGCCGGCGTTCGACCTCGTGGTCGATCTTCAGGATGGGCGGTGCGGCGTCGCCCGCCGCGTAGGCGTTGACGCCCACGATCTTGCGCCGCCCGGCGCCCAGCTCGGTCTCATGGCGGTAGGCCGTTTCGGCGATTTCGCGGTGGAAGTAGCCCTTCTCGATGGCAGGCACGACGCCGCCCATCTCGCGGATGCGCGCCAAGATGGCCTGCGCGCGCGATTCCACCTCGCGCGTCAACGACTCCAGATAAAACGAGCCGCCGAAAGGATCCGGCGTGTCGGTGACGCCGGTCTCAAGCGCCAGGATCTGCTGGGTGCGCAGCGCCAGCATCACCGCCGCGTCGGTGGGCAGGGCCAGCGCCTCGTCGAAGGAGTTCGTGTGCAGGCTTTGCGTGCCGCCGAGTGCCGCCGCCATCGCCTGATAGGCGACGCGGACCAGGTTATTGTGCGGCTGCTGGGCCGTCAGGCTCACGCCCGCCGTCTGGCAGTGCATGGGCAGCATCCAGGACATCTCGCGCTTGGTGCCGAACTCCTCGCGCATCATCTTCGCCCAAATCCGGCGCGCCGCGCGCAGCTTGGCGATCTCCTCGAAGAAGTCGTTGTGCACGTCGAAGAAGAAGGAAAGCTGGGAGGCGAAGTCGTCGACGTTCAGGCCGCGCTTGACCAGACGCTCCACGTAGTCGCGTCCGTCGCCCAAGGTGAAGGCCAGCTCCTGCACCGCGTCGGCGCCGGCCTCGCGGATGTGGTAGCCGGAAATGGAGATGGGATAGAAGCGGGGGACTTCCTTGACGCAATACTCGATCAAGTCCAGCACCAGGCGCATCGACGGCTCCGGCGGATAGAGATACTCGTTCTGCGCGATGTACTCCTTGAGGATGTCGGTCTGGCAGGTGCCGCGCACGCGCTTGAAGGGCACGCCCTGCTTCTTGGCCACCGCCAGATACATCGCCAGGATCACGGGCGCCGGCAGGTTGATCGTCATCGACGTGGAGACTTTCGCCAGCTCGATTCCGGAGAACAGGATCTCCATGTCGGCCAGGCTGTCGACGGCCACGCCCTCGCGGCCGACCTCTCCGAGCGCGCGCGGGTCGTCGCTGTCCAGGCCCATCAACGTGGGCAGGTCGAAGGCGGTCGACAGGCCCGTCTCGCCGTGGGCGAGAAGATACTTGAAGCGCTCGTTGGTGTCCTTGGCGGTCTTGTGCCCCGCGAACATGCGCATGGTCCAGGGGTTGACGCGGTAGCCGCTGGACTTGAGGCCCCGCGTGAAAGGGAACTGGCCCGGTCGCCCGACTTCCGCCGCCAAGTCGCGGCCGGCCAACTCCTCGGGCCCATACTCGCGCTTGATGGGGATGCCGGACAAGGTCGCGGGTTCGACGGCCGGCGCGACGGATGGACGCGGCTCTTTCTGGGCCAGGCTCATCGCCCGTCCTTGCGCCGTTCATCGCGGCGGCGGCGTCCGTCGCGGGCGGCGCGGCGCCGCCCGGCGCGCGGCGCGGCGCGGCGGCGAGCGCCGCGGCCCGATGCGTGCCCGGCCACGGCAACGCGAGCGCGGCCGTGAGTTCGATCGCCGGCACCAGCGCGGCGAGCGTGCGCGAACCGCGCGCGGGTGCGATCTCGTAGGC
>JAJXVH010000064.1 GCA_021782205.1 bacterium
AGGCCGCGACCGCCTTCGCCGAGTGGGCGCGGCGGCGGCCGCGCTCCGCGCGCGCGCGCGCGCGGCTGGCGCTGGCCTTGGCGCGCTGCGGAGAGAAGACCCAAGCCGAGGCGGAGTACCGCGCCGCGCTCGCGCTCGACCCCGGCGACGCCGAGTTCCGCCATGACTTCGGCGTCCTGCTGATGGAGCTGGGCCGGCGGCGCCAGGCCCAGGACGAATTCGCGGCCGCCGTCGCCCTCGACCCCGGCCTGGCGGACGCGAACATCGACCTGGGGCTCCTGCTCTCCGGCGAGGGCCGCCGCGCCGACGCCTACCCCCGCTTCCAAGCCGCGCTCGCGCGCGGCACCGCAGAGCAGCGCGCCCTCGCGCATTTCGACTGGGGCAACGCGCTCAGCGATGACTCCCGCCTGGACGAGGCCGCGCGCCACTATCGCGAGGCGCTCCGCCTGTCTCCTCGGCTGCTCGCCGCGCGCTTTAATCTGGGCAACGCCTACGCGCGCCTGCGCCGCTACTCCGACGCGGAACGCGCCTACCGCGCCCTGCTGGTCCGAAATCCGTCCTACCCCGCGGCACGCGAGAGCCTCGCCGCCGTGCGGGCCCTGGCCGTCTCTTCGCCGCGCTGACTAGCGCGAGCCCGCGGCCGACCCGGAGAACGAAGACCCCGCGTTGAAGGAGCTGTTGGTGTAGCTCAGATTCATCTGGACCTCCTTCGCGGTCACGCCCCCGCTGTTCAGGAACTTGAAGTTCGTGCCGAGGAATCCGCCCGTCCCGCTGATATTGGCCGGCGTGAGAACGGCATTGCCGGCTGACGGCAGCGCCTGCGCGCTGATGTTGCCAGTGTCGCTCAGAACCGTGCCGGAAGCCGACGACGCGGTCAGAATATTGATAGTGCCCGAAGTCAGTTGGCGGCTGCTGAAGTTGATGTTCAGGCTGAAGTTCACGTTGCCGGTGATCGGCGTGGCGCAGCTGCTGCCGCCGGTGCAGGTGTAGGTGCCCGCGCCGCTGTAGACGGCCGAGCCCGCGATCTGCGACATTTCCTGCCACGTCGCGATGCCGCCGTCCGTGTTGAACTGGCTGGCGCCGATCTGGTCGGAGGCCGCGTTCGACGCGAGCTGGTCGAACATTTGGTCCTGATCGGCGAATGCCCAACCGCGAGAAGTCCACTGACGCGAGACTTTGGAAGCGGGTTCCTGCAGGAGCTGGCGCGAGGCCTGCTTGCCGGTCGGCGCGGAACCGAGCGCGCGGGAGAGACGGTCGAGTTCGGCTCCCATCGGCGCGGGCTTCGACGGCGCGCCGTCGCGGGTGAAGCGGACGCCTTCGCCGGTACGATAGACGCCGACGGTCGCGCCCGCGTTGGTCACGTCGATGGCCGACGGCGGCTCGTTGGCGTCGTTCGAACCGCCCGCGCCGGCGTTGATGACCAGCGAGCCCTTCTCGTCGGTCTCGCCGACGACGACGGTGCCGCGGATGCCGATCGTGCCGACGTTGAGGCGGACTTTCATGCTCTCGGGACGTTGGTGAGCGATGCGGCCGCTGACGAAACGGAACGCGCCGCGGACGATCTGCGCGGCGACCGAACCCTGGCCGGTCGTCGGGTCATAGACGAACTTGTCGAGCACCATGTCGGCGTTCGGGCCGATGGTGAAGACGGTCTCGTCGGCGAGCAGGATCTGCAGGCGCCCCTGGCCGCCGGTCGTGACGTGATCGTTGAGAAATAAAGGCTTGCCGCTTTCGACGATGCGGCCGATTTCGCTGGGCGCGGCGGCCTTGACCAGGCCGTGCACCGCCGCGGCCGTGCCGATGCGCAACGGCAGGGCCGCGGCGCCCTGAGCGAAGGCCGACGCCGCGTTCGTCGCGACAAGGATGAGCGTCAGAAGCGTGTTTTTCATGGGTCGCCTCCCGGAGCGGCTCACAGTCCGGCCTCCCAGCGATAAGTCACCAGAGCGGAAACCTTATTATTCGTAAACGCGTAGTTTTCGACGGTCGACAGGGCCTGGAAATACTCATAGCCGAACGTGGCCAGGAAGTCCTTGAGCTTCGGCGACGCCAAATCCAGCGGCACGCCGTACGTGAAGCCGAGGCTCAATATCCGGTCGTTGCGCAGCGTCTGACTGATGAACGGGTCCGCCTGCTGGTAGCTGTCGTCGCTGAGCGAGAGCGCGGACAACAGGAAGGTGCCGCGCCCCGTCAGCCACAGGTGCGAGAAGTCAAGCGAGTCGCGCTGGTACGCCCAGTAATCCTGCGCGGCGTGCTTGACCTCGTGCGTGTAGGAGGCGGTCAGCTTCATGTCCGGCGTCAGCGCGCGCTCCACGCCCGCGGTCGTGTCGAAGCGGACGCCGGTCTCATCGCCGATGGAGGGAACTTCGGCCGTGTTGACGAAGTCGTCGAACGAGTCGCGTACTTCAAGGAAAATCTTCGTGCGCGGGTTGACGTCGTGGTCGACCCGGACGCCCGCGCCGCGCTCGCGCAGGAAGGTGGCTTCTCCCAGAAGAACGTGGTCGAAACTCAGCGTCGGCGTGACCTCCCAGCCCGGCGCCATGCGCCAAACCCCGCCCGTCTGAGCGGAATACGCCTGAAGGTTGAGCGTCTTGAGGAGGGTCTGGTCCGCCCGGTAGTAGTCGAGGGACGCGAACACCTGGTTGCCGTGTTCCAGGTCGTGCCGCGCCTCGACGTTCGCCTCCGTCAAGAGGGCCGTATCGTCGCGCTGGGCCGAGGCGCCCGTCACGGGCAGCGGGCTGTCTGCGAACAGGAGCCGGCCCGTCGCAGGCGAGGCGTTCCGGTTCGAGTCGTACTCGAAGCCGGCGGACAGGCGGCCGGAGAGGTGGGTCTTCTTCGTGCGCTCGTCCACCGCGGCGGCGTAGTCGGCGCGCTCTTTCTGCTCGGTCGGCGTCAGCGCCGCCTTCTCCAGCGTCTCCAGCTCGCGGCGCGACTCCGTGAGATCGTCCAGACGGAACAGGACCACCGCGTACAGCAGACGCACGTCCGCGAGGTCGGGGTCGATCATCAATATGCGCTCCAGCGTCGCGCCCGCGCCCTTGAGGTCGCCGGCCCGGATCTGCGCGCGAGCGAAGCGGTAGTTCAGATCGATGTTGTCCGGATCCGCCAGGACTTGAGCGTAGGTGGCGGTCTCCCCGGGCGCTTCGCGCCGTCGAGCCTCCGCGGCGGCGGCCGCAGCGGCGGCGCGCTTGCGCTTCTCCTCCTCGGGGGCTTGGCCCTCCTGCTCGACGTCCGGCATCGGCAAAGATTGGGCCGCGGCGGGCACGGCGAGCAACGGCGCGGCGAAGAACGCAACGAACAGGAGCGTTCGTCTCAGCATGAAATGGCCCCCCCCCAGGGCGAACGGCGCGTCGAGAGAATAGCACAAAACTCGCGCGCAAAAACCCGGCCGAAACCTTCTTATTCACGAAACTTGCAAGCCCCCCCACGATAATGGGAGCATCGTCCGATGGTTCGAAAGGCCGTCCAACTCTTGGGCCGCGGCGCGCGCTGGGCCGTCCCCCTCGCCGTGCTCGCCGTTCTTCTCGCAGTCCGCGTCTCGAACCCGGCCTGGATCGAGCCCGTCCAATTCCGGGCCTTCGACGCGTTCATGAATATGGCGCCGCGGCCGTACCAGGACGAGAGGGTGCGGATCGTCGACATCGACGAGGCCTCGATCGCCAAGGTCGGTCAGTGGCCGTGGCCGCGCACGAAGGTCGCTCAGCTGATCCGGCGGCTCGACGCGCTGGGCGTCAAGGTCATCGCCCTGGATATCACCTTCCCCGAACCCGACCGGACCTCTCCGGCCCGCGTCGTCGCCGATTGGCCAGACGACCCGTCGCTGCGCGACGTCAGGGCCCGCCTCGCGCGCCTCCCCGACCACGACGCCGTGCTGGCGCGCGCTTTCCGAGAGAGCGGCCGCGTCGTCGCGGGCTTCTCCCCGTCCGCGACGAAGACCGCGCGGCTGACCGAGCCCAAGGTCGAGTACCACGGCGGGCAGGAGGCGCTGGCCCGACTCGTCGAATATCCCGGAGTCGTCGACAATCTGCCCGCGCTCGACGCGGCCGCGGCCGGCCTCGGCAGCTTTGGATTCTCCGCCGAGTATGACGGAATCGTGCGCCGCGTGCCGCTGCTCTGCAACGTCGCGGGCCGCGTGCTGCCGGCGCTGTCGGTGGAGGCCGTACGCGTGGCGTTGGGCGATAAAAATCCCGTCGTCCGCAGCGCGGGCGCGAAGAGCGATTCCTGGATCCGGATGATCACCTTGCGCGGGCGCCGAATTCCGACCGACGAGAACGGCCGCCTCTGGGTCCGCTACAGCGCCGACGTCGTCGGGCGCACGATCTCGGCCTGGCGCGTGCTCGAAGGCCGCGGCGTGCCCGGCCTCAAAGGCGCCATCGTCTTCGTCGGCACGAGCGCGCTCGGCCTCCAGGATCTGCGCGCGACCCCGCTGAGCCCGAACTCCCCGGGCGTCGAGATTCACGCGAACGTCGCGGAGCAGATCCTCAGCGGCTCGTTCCTGGAACGACCGGCCGGCGCCAACGACATCGAGATCATCATGTCGGCCCTTTTCGGCTTGGTCCTGCTGGGACTTCTGCTGCGCCTCGGCGCGGCCTGGTCGGGCCCCGTCGGCATCGGCATGGCCGTCGCCTGGGTCGGACTGTCCTGGCACGCGTACGCCGCCTGGCATTGGCTGATCGATCCGGTCTTCCCCACCGCCGCGCTGGCCGCCGTCTACTTCTCCTTCACCGCAATCGCCTACGTGCGCAGCGACCGCGAGCGGCGCCGCATCACCGACCAATTCGGGCGCTACCTGTCGCCGAAGGTCGTCGCCCAGCTGGCGAAGAGCCGCAAAAGCGTCGAGCTCGGCGGCGAGACCCGCGAAATGACGTTCCACTTTTGCGACATCCGCGGCTTCACCACCCTCTCCGAGGGCTTCGATCCGCGCGGCCTGACCGATTTCATCAACCGCTTCCTGACGCCGATGACGCAGATCGTGCTGGACCACGACGGCACGATCGACAAGTACATGGGCGACTGCATCATGGCGTTCTGGAACGCGCCGCAGACGGTGCCCGGCCACGCGCGCAAGGCCTGCGCGGCCGCGTTGGCGATGCACGCGAAGCTGGACGAACTCAACGCGCGGTGGCAGGCCGAGGCAGAGACCGCGGGCCGGACTTTGCCGGAGATCCACATCGGCACCGGCCTGAACACGGGGCCGTGCGTGGTCGGCAACATGGGCTCGACTCTGCGCGTCGATTACACGGTGCTGGGCGACGACGTGAACCTGGCCTCGCGCCTGGAAGGGCAGTCGAAGACGTACGGGGTGCGCATCGTGATCGGGCCGGCCACGCGCGAGCAGGCGCCGGAGTTCGCCGCGCTTGAGCTCGACCTGCTCCGGGTCAAGGGCAAGACCAAGCCCGTGCGCGTCTACGCGCTGCTCGGCGACGCCGCGACGGCCGAGACCGAAGGCTTCCGCGCGCTCGCGCGCGCGCACGAGGACATGCTCGCCGCCTACCGCCGCCGGGACTGGGACAAGGCCTCGGGTTTTTTAAGGGAAGCCCGCGGCCTGGGCGCGGCATGGTCCCTCGACAAGCTCTATCACCTGTACGAGGAACGGATCGCCGCCCTGCGCGCCGATCCGCCCGGGCCGGACTGGGACGGCGTGGCGACGGCGCTCACGAAATAGTCCGGGCCCCGCAGTGTCGCGCTTCGCCCTGAGCTTAAGCGACGTGTTCGGATTATCCGGTTTAAGGCTTCCGCGCCCGGTAGCAGCCGGCGACGTGGTCGTCGACCAGGCCGCAAGCCTGCATGAACGCGTAGCAAATCGTCGAGCCGACGAAGCGGAAGCCGCGCTTCTTCAGATCCAGACTCAGCGCGTCGGATTCGGCCGTACGCGCGGGCACGTCGGACCGATTCGACGGACGCCGCCCCGCAACGCGGCCGGCGACAAAACTCCAAATATATCGGTCGAAGCCGCCCGGCTGGGCGCGCAGGCGCAGGAACGCGCGCGCGTTGTCGACGGCCGCCGCGATCTTGAGGCGGTTGCGCACGATGCCGGCGTCGCGCATCAGCGCCGCCCGGCGCCGCGCGTCGAACCGCGCGATCTTGCCCGCGTCGAAACCGGCGAAGGCGCGCCGGTAGTTCTCGCGCTTGCGCAGGATCGTGATCCAGGACAGGCCGGCCTGCGCGCCTTCCAGGATCAGCATCTCGAAGAGCCTGCGATCGTCGTGAACCGGGCGTCCCCATTCCTCGTCGTGATAGCGCACGTAGAGCGGATCGCTGCCCGCCCACCAGCAACGCGGACGCGCGTCCGGCGGCGGCGCGGCTTCGGGCGCGGGAACCTTGTTCACTTGGTTTTTTCCTGCCACCGGGACAGGCGCGCGGCCGCAGCGAGCATGAACAGGCCGCGGCGCACGGCGGGGACACGGTCCAAGTTGCGCTTCGAGATGACCACGCTGGGGAATACGTCGGCCAAATTGGGGTCCCGATACCAGCGGCGCGTGAAGACGAACATCAAAACCGGGCGCGGCTCGCGCGAGAGGTTCGGCTCGCCTCCGTGAAAGACGCGGAAGTCGAAGAAGAAGGAAAGGCCCATTTTCCCAACCATTCGCTCGACGTTAAATTCTCGGGCGACCTGGGCCGCGCCGGGCGGCCGAGCGCCCAGCGCGGTGCGATGGGAGCCGGCCCAGATCGCTGTGGGGCCGTTCCTCTCATCGATGTCGCAGAGCGGAACGCAGAGCGTGACGGCATAGGGAGGAAGCGCGGAGAGATCGCCCTCATAAGCCGACTTTCGGCCGCCCACGCGGCGGTCGAAGAGGATCGGCCCGTCGATGTGCTGGTGCTGGCGCAAGGCGCCCGGCTCCGCGATGACCGTCTCCAGGCTGCCGATGCAGTAGTCGCCGCCCAGCAGGGACTCGAGCATGGCGTGCAGGGCGGGGTTGGCGTAGAATGCGGGATCGAGAAACGGCCCTTCAAACGGCAAAAGCGCGGCGTAGCGCCCGGCGATGTCGCGCACCAGCCCGCGCCGGCGCAGTTCTCCGGATTCGTGGCGGCGCAGGACCTCCGCGCGCAGCTTTTTAAGGAGGCTCATCGGAAACAAGCCGTCGAAGGCCGCCGCGCCGTCGCGCGCCATCGCATCACGCACGCGGCGCAACGTCCTCGCCGGCGGCCGCCGCACCCGGGCCGCCGTGAAGGCGATCTTCGCGATGGTCATGGGGCGTTGAGCCGCGCCAGTTCGTCTTTCGTCGGCGCGCCGCTGGCCACCGTCACGACCATCACCGCCTCGCCGCCTTTCGCCGCGCGCGCGTAGGCCCGCTCCAGGGCCGCGAACACCTCCGCCAGCGCCCCGCGGCCGATCGTCGCCGTCTCGCGCACGTCCACGCGCAGGCCGTCCGCGCGCAGATCCGCGATGAAGGCGTCGATCGGCGGCTTGAACTCCTCGCGTCCCACCGGATAGAGACTGACCTGAAAAGTGACATCCATTGGCTTCCTCCGCCCGCGCAGGATAGCCTGATTCAAGCGTCCACGCAAGACGGCGCGGCGCGGCCCGCAGACCGGTAGGCCCAAGACGCCCGAAACGTGGGCCCTCTGCGTGGTGCTTCCCAGGTCCAAAGTCCCGCGCGTAAAACGACAAAAGCGCCTACACTGTCCGGACAATGAAGATGAACAATGGACTTTCCTTCTTGATGGCCGGCGGGCTGGCGTTCGGCGCCGCCACGCCGTCCTTGGCCGACAGCGGCGTGACGATGGGCTCGGCATGGAACCCGACCGTCGGTCACAGCCCCGAGGGCACCTTCACCCAGGCCGACCAGATCGCGCTGAACCAAGTCGCCACGCAGGGCCGCCTCGACGAGCTCTGCCGAAACATCCCCCTGGCGGCCAACGTCGGCAAGAGCTTTCCCGACGCCGGCCTCTCGCTGGGCATCCTGCGCCGTCTCGTCACTTTGCCGTCCGTCGACCACCCGCAGAACCTGGAGCTGTATCAGGTCGACGAGTACACGCCGGCCGTCAGCTTGTCGCCGTCGTTTTCGTTTCCGTCCCGGATCAGCTCCGCCCTCGGCCTGGGCGTGGGCGCGTCGTTCTCCCTGGACTCCACCGTGGTGCGCCCGCGCTCGTATTTCAAGGGCTGCGCGGAGATCAAGAAGCTTCTGGATGTCGCCGACGTCAAGCTCGTCTTCCCGCCGAGCCTGCTCAAGCACGGGCCGACTCCGACGCCGGAGGAGTTCGTCTCGGTGATGGCTCCCCGCATCGCGGCGATGGAGGACGGCGAGCTCTGGAGCCTGTCCGGCGTCACCACGGTGAGCGCGGCCGTGTCCGCAGGAGCCGTGGCGGGCCACGTTTCGGCCGGAGTCTCGATCGGCGGCGCGCAGAACGGTGCTGCGACGATGATCGTCCACCGGCTGAGCCGCACGCACGTCCGTTTCTCCTTGCGCGTCAGCCACCTGCACGTGTTCAACGCTCAGGGCAACGTCGCCGATGTGCCGATCATTAATCTTTTCAACCCCGGCGGGGCGCTTACGCTCAAAAACGAACTGGAGAAGGTCTTCGACAGCGCGGCGGCGGGCAGGCTGGTCGACTACTTCACCGCCAGCTTCAGCGTGCTCCAGCAGATCGGCGACCAGCACACCCAGCAGTACCTGATCGTCTTCGACCTGGACCCGACCGACCCTGCCCAGGTCGACGAGTTGGCCCGGATGATGCAGTCGGACTTTCTGGAGCTGATCAAGAAGGCCGCGGGCATGCAGACTTTGCGCGCGTCGCAAAAGGCGACGCTGGAAAATTTCTCCAAGCTGACCAAAGAACAGGAGGACGTCTTTAACCGCGTGGCCACGCTCGTACAGACGGATGTCGGCCGCATCGACGGCAATCACAGCGTCACCTTGACCTTGCCGGTCCTGGGCAGCCACAGCCGCGCGTCAAGCTCCAGCTTCGACTCGATCATCACCGTCGACGCCGCCGGAGCCGGGAGCACCAAGACCCGCGAACTGCACCTGGCCACCGCGGACCGTCCCCGGACCGACATCGGCCTCAGCATCCCGATCATCAACCGGACCTTGATCAGCGACAACAGCGACACGAAATACACCGGCTTCTATTTCGCCGACAGCGGCAAGATTCAGATCATCTATTCCCACATCGAGGCCTTCCAGCGCCACGCGACCTCCTCGGTCCAGGGGACTCTCAACCAGTTCCGAGACATGCTCGCGCTGGTCGGCTCGCGCGGAAACCCCGCTGCCGACGCCGATCCCAAGCAGTATCAAATCCAGTTGCCTCACGAGGGCCTCTGGGTCAAGTCCGGCTCGCTGTCGTTTACGCTCAACATCGATGGAGCCGGCGTCGCGAAGGCGTTCAATGCCTCGGCCGACGAGATCCGACGCGCCGCCGAACGCGTCTACCCGATAACGCCCGACGCCGGCGAGAAACCGCAAGCCCGGAACAATTACGACCGCGGGATGGTCGACAAGATCGTGAAGACCTTGGTCGACGGGCGCACGCAGACCCCGGAGCAGCGCAACAAGGCCCTGCGCGACTTGATGGTACGCGAGAGCAACAGCAACGTCGTCGTCGACTCCTTAAGCTCGCTGTTCAGCTTCCTGCCTCTGCCGTCTCCCAGCGAACTCTCCTACGAAGGCGTCATGAAGGTTCTGCTCCAACTGGCGGACCGTCAGGATGTCTCGGCGAACCTGGTCTACAGCATCGCCGGAGACGGCTCGGCCCCGAAGGGCGAGAAAGGCCATCCCGCCGCTCCGCCGAACGTCAGCATCAACCAGGCGGACTCGAATCCCGACCTGCTGGATGCGGGCCGCGCCAACCGCGTGCGCACGCCGCAGCCGCAATACATGGACGTCAACCAGTAGCGCGCCGCGGCGCGGACCCCTGGAACGTTCCGGCGCTATTTTCTATGCTCCGCGCATGACCACAGCCACCGATGACGCGGTTCTTCCGGGCTACGCGGGGACGCGCGGCGTCAACGTGTGGAGCGCCGACCCGGCCCTGCGCGACGCGGTTCTGCCGCGACTGTCCGGTCCCGCCGCGGAGGCGCGCCTGCTGGGCTTCGGCGCGCTGCTGGGCGGGCGTCTGGGCGCGCTGATCGAGACGGCACACCGGCCGGAAAACTTGCCGCGCCTGACCGAAACGGACATCGGCGGCGAGCGCGTGCCGGCGATCGCGTACTGCGCGGAGCAGATCGAGGCGCGGCGCCTGCTGGCGCGCGCGGTCTACGGCACGCCGGGGCTCCCCCTGGTCGAGCGCATGACCTTGTCGGTGCTCTCCAACTACGCCGGCGAAGGCGGCGTCACCTGCCCGCTGGCCATGACTGAGGGTTTGATCGGCCTGCTGGAGCGCCGCGGCACGCCCGCGCAGAAAGCGCTCCTGCCGCGCCTGCGCTCCGACGACGCGGCCTGGGCGCTGACCGGCGGCCAGTTCGTGACCGAACGCCAGGGCGGCTCCAACGTGTCGGCCAACGAAACGCTCGCGCGGCGCAACGCCGACGGGTCCTACGCGCTGACCGGCGTCAAATGGTTCTGCTCCAACCCGGGCGAGGCCTGGGTCACCACCGCGAAAGTCGATGACACGCCCTACATCGGACTTTTCCTGGTCCTGCGCCGCGGCGCCGACGGTAGGCTCAACGGCCACCGCGTCCTGCGCAAAAAGGAAATCGGCGGCACGCGCGGCAAGGCCACGGTCGAGGTCGAATATCTTGGCGCGCGCGCCGAGCTGATCGGCAAGCCGCGCGAGGGCCTGGCCCTGCTCGTCGACGAGATCCTGTCCGTGTCGCGCCTGCACGTGGCCGGCGCCGCGCTGGGGTTCGCCTCGCGCGCGCTCCTGGAGGCCGAGACGTTCGCCGCCTGGCGCGTCGCCTACGGACAAAAAATCGCGGACATGCCCACGGTCAAGGCGCGCCTGGACCGCATGCGCCGCGAACGCCGCGGCATGATCACCGCCTTCTACGCCGGCGTCGACGCCGTCGCCGCCGACGCCGCCGACGCGCAGGCGCTGGTGCCCCTGCTCAAGACCGAGGTCTCCAAGCGCGCCAGCTACCTGGTGCGCGAGGCCCAGCTCCTGATCGGCGGCCACGGCATCCTGGACGATTTTTCCCCGCTCAACCGCCTCGCCGACGACGCGGTCGTCAACGAGATATGGGAAGGCACCCACCCGATCCTGGCCGGCCACGCGGCCAAGGCCCTGCGCCGCCCGCGCGCGCTCGACGCGTTCCTGGCGCGCGTCAGTGACGCGCCGTTCTCCGGCGAACTGCGCTCCCGCGTGGAGGCCAGCCGCGCGGCGCCCGATAGCGAGCGCGCTCTCGCCGACGAGGGGCTGGTGGGCTTCGCCTACGACGCTCTGACCGGCGTCTAGACCGGTAGGCGCGCGCCGAGGACCGGATGATCGAGCGTTTCTATGCGATGCGCAAGGATCGCTTCGCAGGCTTCGCGCGCGAGTTCCGCGCCCATTGGGCCAAGCGCCCGTGGCTATGTGCGGTTCCGGCGGCGGGCCTAGCCTCACTCGTGCTTCTCCACGGCGTGATCATGACCATTGCGGTTTCCTCAGTATTTGCAGCGCTGTGGGAGAGCGACGGACGCAGCGTGAACTTTCGGCGCGTCCTAGCGGCAGCTTTCCCATCAACGCGTTCTTTGTCGCGGACACCGTCGTCTTGAAGGGCCTGTCGCTGTCCGCCACTTTCGTCTCGGCCCTCGCGTTCGCGCGTTGGAAGAACGGCCTCAGTCCGCTCAAGGCTCTGGGTCTGGGCTGGAGCGCGCTGCGCACGAACTCGGACTTCTTCGTCGTCGTTGGGCTTGCGACCTGGGCTGCGCAGGGAGTTCTCTCCGCGCGTTCGGTCAATGGCGCACGGCGACCGCGGGCGCGAGCCCGGAGTTCATTGCGAGGCCACCAGAAGTCCTTCGGTGACCTGACCCTCTACAGGCGCGGCTCGTCCGAACTTCTTCCGGCGCTTTCTCCGTCAGAAGTTCTGGATTCCGCAAGCCGCGTACAGCGGACCTCCTGAAAGTTCGGCCGGCGCTCCGAAGAGGGTCCGATAGTAGGCGTGGCGCATGTAACTGATCGACTTCAGCGTCCCATCGGACGATCTGTCGATCGAGAACTCGATTTTGGACGGCCGATGGTCGCAGCCGCCGACCTCCAATGACGATGAGCAAGTTATGCCGGTACCGATGAGCTCGCGCGTCTTGACCGTCGCGTCATCGTAAACGTCGACCTCCACAATGTCGTCAATCGTGTAGGAAACGCCGCGGTTGAGTCCGAAGAGGCCTCTCAATGCCTCCGCACGAACCGCGCACTGCTCGTTGATCGACCAGAACGGGTATTTGTGCTCGGGATCATTGTCCTGATAGGAGACTACGAGGATCGCCTGAGGATGGACGACATTGTATTGAGCCACGTATTCGTTGACCGCTTTCTCCGTGTCGGCAGCCCATTCCGCCCGCCAATCCGACTTGCAGAAAGCGAGGTCGCGATCATCGGACGAGTCGCACAGGTAGTGCGTGCTGAATATCTCGAACCCCGAAAGTCTCCGGCCGTGCAGCGTCTCCCCGTCATTATTCGCCGCTGAGACAGGGGCCGCGGCAGGCGTCGGCGCCGCCGCGCTTTCCAAGTCTGCCGGGGCGGCCGCCTTCAATTCGTCGAAACTCCCCGCGCAAACGTTCACCGACCCTGCGAAGATCACGATCACGGCCCACGGAATATGGTTCATGTCGTCAGTATATACGCTTTGCGGCTCCGTCGCCTGAGCATTACGGCCCACGTCGAGTCGGGCCTTTTGCGGAGTGCGTATTCCGATCGAGCCGGGCCGGCACGGCCGCAGGACCCGCCGACGCGCGGGCCGTGCGGCCCGCCGCGAAACGCTATAATGCGTCCATGAACGCGTTCGACCCCGCCGCGCACACCGAGCAGTCCCGGCAGACCTGGTCCGAGGCCGCCCCGCGCTACGACAAGCTCGCCTCGTCGCTGTTCGGCCCCACCGCGGAGGCCTTCGCGGAGTTCGCCGGCGTGCGCCGCGGCGCGCGCGTGCTCGACGTGGCCTGCGGTCCCGGCACGGCCAGCCGCGCGGCGGCGAGGCGCGCGGGCGAGAC
>JAJXVH010000170.1 GCA_021782205.1 bacterium
CTATATCAGCGGTTATGTGACCAACGGCACCCCCAGCGCCATCTCCGCCCAGGCCGGAGCGGCCGGATTGGCCGACGAGGTCCGCTGGTGGGCCAAGGAAATGGACTCCCTTCCCAATCCCTGATCGTTCCGGTCCAATAAAAAGGCGGGCGCGCGATCAGTCGCGCGCCCGCCTCTTTTTGAGCGGAATTTTCGCAACGCCCGCCGTCGTTTAGGAGTTCGAAGCTTCGGAAGCGTCGGGAGCGTCCGGGGCGTCGGTCATTTCCGCCACGGCGATCAGCGGCGGCTCTTCGGCGACCGCCGGCTCCGCGACGGCCACGGCGTCCGACGACGCGGCCTTCGTCTCCGGACCCGCGAACGGACCCTGGGCCTCGACCTTCAGCGAGTGCGCCTCGCGGTCGGGGACGGCCTTTTTGCGGAAGTCGATGGAGACCAGTTGGCTGACGCCCTTCTCCTCCATGGTCACGCCGTACATCACGTCGGCGGCTTCCATGGTGCGCTTGTTGTGGGAGACGATGAGGAACTGGGTCTTCTTCTGGAACTCGCGCACGAGGGCGGCGAAGCGCTCGATGTTGGCGTCGTCGAGCGCGGCGTCGGCCTCGTCGAGCATGCAGAACGGCGAGGGCTTGACCATGAAGAACGAGAAGAGCAGGGCGATCGCGGTCAAGGTCTTCTCGCCGCCGGAGAGCAAGGTGATGCTCTGCAGCTTCTTGCCCGGCGGCTGGGCCACGATCTCCACACCGGTGGTCAGGATGTCCTCGGGGTTGGTCAGGACCAGGTCGGCCTCGCCGCCCTCGAAGAGCACGCCGTAGAGGCGGCGGAAGTGCTCGCGCACGTCCGCGAAGGTCTGGCGGAAGTTCTCGCGCGTGGCGCCGTTGATCTTGGCGATGGCGGCCATCAGATCGTCCTTGGCCTTGAGCAGGTCGTTGATCTGGTCCAACAAGAAACGATGCTTCTCGGCCAGCGCCTCATACTCCTCCGGCGCGGCCATGTTGATGTTGCCCATGTTCGCGATGCGGCGGCGCAGCGTGTCGATCTTCTCCACGTCGGCGACGATGTCCTTATATTTTCCCTTCGCCTCTTCCAGAGTGATCTGCCAGTCGTCCCAGAGCCGCGTCTTGAGCAGGTCGGCCTTGCTCTTGAGCGCGGTCGCGTGGACTTCATGCTGGTGCAGGTCCGCCTGGGCCTGGTCGTGCTCGGCCTGCAACGTCTTTAGGCGCGCGTCCAGCGCATCCAGCCGGAGCTGCAGGTCCTGCAGGCGTTCGGCCACGGACTTGGCCTCGTTCTCGCGCGCGGCCAAGGTCTCGCCGTGCGCGCAGGCCTCGGCGCGCATGCGCTCCCGGGATTCCAGCGTCTCGGCCTTGCGCCGCTCAAGCCCCTCGGCCTCCGCGGCCAGGCGCGCGGTCTGCGCGGCCAGCGCTGCCGCCTCGTCTTCCAGGCGACGGCGTCCGTCGGCGTGCGCGGCCAGCTCCGCCTCCACGCCGCGGCGCCGGTCCTCCACGCCTTGGTGCTCGGCGCGGCGGCCCGCCAACGCCTCGCGCGCGGAAGACAGCGCCTCGGCGGCGGCCGCCTCGGCGGCCCGCGCGGCCGCGGCCTTCTCCTCGGCCTCGGCGCGGCGCGCCTTGGCCTCGGCGATGCGCTCCTTGGCCAAGGAGCCTTCGGCCAGCGCGCCGGCCGATTCGGCGGTGGACAGCTCCACGTTGCGCAAATGGTTTTCCAGGGACTGCGCCAGTTGCGCGGCGCGCGCCTCCAGCCCATGCAGGCGTCCGGACTCCGCGGCCAGCGTCTGCGCGGCCGCGCGCGACGCGGCCACGGCCTCGACCAAAGCCGCCTCGGCCTGCGCGCGCGCGGCGGACAACTGCGCGCTCTGCGCCTCCAGCGCCGCGGTCTTCTCCTTCAGGTCCGCCAAGTCCGCCAGGGAGGGCTGCACGCCGTCCTTCGGCGCGGCCCCGCCGTAGACCCAGTGCTCGCCGAACAGCTTGCCGTCGAGCTCATAGGCGTCGGCCAGGAGGAAGCGCAGCACCTTCTCGTGGCGCGGCTCGTAGCGCAGGCGCCCCAGAACGGACTTCGCCTCGGCGGGCAGGGCCTTGGCGGAAATCTCCGGGACGGCGGACAGCACCAGGAAGCGCACGCGTCCGGCCCCGGAGGCCTCCACCAGATCCACGCCGGCGCGAGCCGCCGTGGAGTCCTCGACGACGACCGCGAACTGCCGCTCGCCCAGCACGTCCTCAAGCACGGGCTTCAGCGCATCATCGACGTTCAGCAGGGAGCGCACCGTGCCCACCACGCCCGGGATGGCCGCGCCCAGCACCGCCTGCGCGCCGACCCAATACGGGTTGCGTCCGCCCTGGCTTTCCAGCGCCGAGACGCGCGCCGACGTCTGCGCGGACTCGGAGCGCAGGCGCGAGTTCTCCTCGGACAGCTCCGCCTGGCGCGCGCGCAAGGTCTCGACGGCGTCCTCCGCGGCCTGCGCGCCCGCGTTCGCTTCGGCGGCGCGCACGGCGCCGGCGTCGCGCTCGGACTGCGCCTGCGCGATGCGTCCGCGCGCCTCGGCGGCGGCGGCCTCGTCGCGCTCCAGGCCGCGCAGGGCGGCGCGCGCGCGCGCTTCGGCGCGGGTGAAATCGGACTCCGCGGAGGACAGTGCGCGGCCCAAGTCGTGGACCTCCTGCTGAACGCCCTGCGCCTGGCGCGCCAGGCCGTCGCGCAGGGACTGCGCCTCGCGCAGGACGGCCTCGGCCGCCGCGAGCTCGGCGTCGGCGGGCTCGGCGCGCGCCTTCGCCTCGGCCAGCGCCGCC
>JAJXVH010000065.1 GCA_021782205.1 bacterium
GTGACGCTCTGGTACGCGGAGGCCTACGGGATCATCCGCTGGTTCATCGAGAGCGGCGGCAAGATCAACTTCGCGACCTTCCTGGGCGCCATCCACGACGGCAAGAACTTCGACCAGGCGGTGCAGGCCGCCTACGCCGGACGCTGGAACACCTTGGCCGACGTGTTCGCCGACTGGCAGAGGAGCCTGCAGTGAGCCCGCGCGCTCCGGCGGCGCGCGCGGCCCAGCGCGTGGTTCTGCCGGTGCGCGGCATGCACTGCGCCTCCTGCGTGGACAAGGTGGACGCGGCGCTCAAGGCCCTTCCCGGCGTGGAGGCCGTCAGCGTCGACCTGCCTTCGCGCACCGTCGCGGTGTCCTTCGTGCCGGCGGCGGGAAAGCTTGAGGTCAAGCATCTGCGCCGCGCCGTGGAGGCGGCGGGCTTCGACGTGCTGGGCGAAAGCGAAAGCCGCGCCCAGGCGGAGTCCATCAGCCTGCTGTCGCAGAAGGAAGAGCAGTCGCGCCTGACCACGCGGCTGGAGGCCGCCGTCGTGTTTTCGATTCCGCTTCTGCTGGCGGGCCGGCTGGGGCTGTCGCCCTACACCGCGCTGCTGCTCGCCCTGCCGGTGCAGATCTGGGGCGGCTGGCATTTTCACGAAGGCCTGGCGCGCGCCTGGCGCCGCCGCCGCGCGGACATGGACGCGCTGGTCTCCGTGTCCACGTGGGCGGCCTTTCTCTACAGCGCCTACGTCGTGTTCCTGCCCGAGACCATGCCCGCCGCCGCGCGCGCCACGCAGTGGGAGGCCGTCAGCGGCCTGGTGATCTTCGTGACGCTCGGCCGCCTCATCGAGGCGCGCACGCGCGGCAAGACCAACGAGGCGGTCGTCAAGCTCATGCGCCTGGCGCCGAAGACCGCGCGCGTCCTGCGCGACGGCGCGGAGGTCTCGGTGCCGCTCGACGAGGTGGTCGTCGGCGACGTCGCGCGCGTGCGCCCGGGCGAGCAGGTGGGCACCGACGGCGAGGTCGTCGTCGGCCGCTCCACCGTCGACGAATCCTTGCTCACCGGCGAGAGCCTTCCGGTCGAGAAGGCGCCGGGCTCGCGCGTGTGGGGCGGCACGATGAACAAGAACGGCGCGCTGGAACTGCGCGTGACGCGCCCGGGCCGCGAGTCCGCGCTGGCGCGCATCGTCGAGGCCGTGCGCGAAAGCCAGGCCACCAAGCCGCGCATCCAGCGCGCCGTCGACAAGATCGCCGCCTGGTTCGTGCCCGCGGTGATCGTTCTGGCCGTCGCCGCCGCGGCGGCGTGGCTGCGCGCGGGCGCGGGTCCCGACTACCGGATGGCGCTGACCAGCTTCGTCTCGGTGCTGGCCTGCGCCTGCCCGTGCGCGCTGGGGCTGGCCACGCCGTTGGCGGTCGTGGCGGGAATCGGACGCGCGGCGGAGATGGGCGTGTTCATCCGCAACGCCGACGTGCTGGAGGAACTGGGGCGCCTGGACGTGGTGCTCTTCGACAAGACCGGCACGCTGACGCTGGGCCGGCCGGAGGTGGCGGGCTCGATCATGCTGCACGGCACGGAGGACGAGATGCTCTCATGGGCGCTGGCGTGCGAGGAGCGCTCCGAGCATCCGTTCTCCGAGGCGATTCGAGCCCTCGCCCGCGCGCGGCGCGTGAACGCGCCCGAGGTGGAGTCCTTCGAGGCCCTTCCCGGCCGCGGCGTGATCGTCCGCTCCAAGAGCACCGTGGCGCGCGCGGGCAGCCTGCCCTGGCTGCGCGAGGAGGGCGTGACGTTGCCCCAGGACGACGCCACAAGATTTTCCTCAGAAGGCTCTTTGCTGGGCGTGGCCGTGGGCGCGCAGCTGCTGGGGGCGTTTCGCATGGAGGACGCGCTGCGCCCGTCGGCGGCGGCGGCGGTGCGCGCGCTCAAGGATCGGGGCCTGGAGGTCTTCCTGGTCTCCGGCGACCGCAACGCGGCGGCCTACCGCGTGGCCGAGGCCGTCGGCATCGGCACGGTGTTCGCCGAGACGCGGCCGGAGGAGAAATCCGCGATCGTGCGCCGCTTCCAGCGCGAGGGCAAGCGCGTGGCGATGGTCGGCGAGGGCTTCAACGACGCGCCCGCGCTGTCGCACGCCGACGTGGGCGTGGCGCTCGCCACCGGCACCGACGTGGCCGTGGAGTCCGCCGACCTGGCGCTGATGAATCCGGATCTGACCAGCCTGTCGAAAGCCATCGACTTAAGCCAGCGCATCCGCGCCGTCATCCGCCAGAACCTGGCCTGGGCCTTCGCCTACAACGTCCTGCTCCTGCCCGTGGCCGCGGGCGCGCTGTATCCGCGCTGGGGCATCCTGCTGCGCCCGGAGTACGCGGGGGCCGCGATGGCGCTCAGCTCCATTTCCGTCGCCTTGAATTCGCTTCGCCTAAGGAGAAAAAATGTCTAGCCAGTCGCTGATCTACGGCTACAATCCCGACCTGGCGCTGTCCGGCGCCGACGCGCCCCTGCCGCCCATCGAAACCTGGCCCAATCAATACAAAGGCTACGAGATCAAGATCGAGGTGCCGGAGTTCACCTCGGTCTGCCCGAAGACCAAGCTGCCGGACTTCGGGACCATCGCGGTGCGCTATTTGCCCCACAAGCTTTGCCTGGAGCTGAAGAGCTTCAAATACTACATGCTGGGCTACCGCAGCATGGGCATCTTCTACGAGAACGCCGTCAACCGCATCGCCGACGACGTCGCGCGCGCCACCAAGCCGGTCTGGCTGGAGGTGGTCGGCACGTTCACGCCGCGCGGCGGCATGCGCTCGACGATCACCGCGCGCTGGCCGCGCAAGGCCTTCGGACCGCGTTGACGGCGCGTCGCCGCGTCGCCGCCGCGCTGTTCGCGGCCGGGGCCGTTCTCCTGCTCTGGAACCTGGGACGTCCCGCGCTGTGGCAGGACGAGGCCGAGACGGCCCTGCGCGCGGAGTCGATTCTGGAGAGCGGCGTTCCGCGCCTGAAGGTGCGCGGCGTGCTGGCCACGGCGCAGCCCTCGCTGGCCGCGCGGGAGGCCAACGCCGCCGGCGTGTGGACGTGGGACACCTGGCTGCCCGCCTATCTGTGCGCGGCGTCGTTCGCGGTCCTGGGCCCGTCGCCGCTGGCCGCGCGCCTGCCGTTCGCGCTGGCGGGCGCGCTGGCGCTGTGGCTGTGGTGGCGACTGTTCTCGGACGCGCAAGACGCCGCGCGCCGCTCGTGGGCGCCCGAGGCCGCGCTCGCCCTGCTGGCGCTGTCGCCGGCCTACCTCCTGTTCTGCCGCCAGTCGCGCTACTACGCGCTCGTGGTTCTGGGCAACGCCTTGGTTCTGGTCGGTTGGCGGCGGCTTCTGGAAAAAAAACCGTGGGGGGCGCTTGCCGTCGCTTTGGCGCTGAATTTCCTCCTGCACGCGTCGTTCGGTTTTTTCGCCGCGGCCGCGCTGGCGCTGGCGCTGGACGCCGCCCTGCGCTTCCAAGAATGCTTCCGCGCCCGACGCTTCTGGATCGCGGCGGGACTGACCGTCGTCCTCGCGGCGCCCGTCGTTTTATACTTCCGCGTTTGGGCCCGCCCCGGCAACCACGCCTACGGTTTTTTTGAGTCCCTCGAATTTCTGAAAACGTTTCTTCTGTGGCTGGCCGCCTTCGCGGTACCGCTGGCGCTGGTCGCCGCCGCCCACGCGCGCAACTGGGGCCGCGTCGCCGTCGGCTTCGTGCTGCTGTGCGGGCTGGTCGCCGAAGGCCCCGCCTCGCGGCTGTGCGCCGTCCTGGTCCTGCTGGCGCTGGCCGCCGCGGCGGCGCGCGCGCCGGCCGAGCCGGGCCGCCTGAGCCTGCGCCGCGCCGGCCTGCTTTTGATCGTCGCCACGCTGGGGCTGCTGGCCTTCGGCGCGGCCGAGCCCTACGGCCGCTACCTGGCGGGTCTTCTGCCCGCGTGCGCGTATCTGGCGGCCGTCGAGATCGACCGGTTGGGCCGCGGCCGCGCGGCGGCCGTCGCCGGGCTGACCGCGGCGGCGGTCTCCTGCAACATTCTTTTTATAGCGCCGCTGAAGGCCGCGCAAGCCTTCGCCGCGCCCGACGCTCCCGCGGAAAGCGTCTCGGGGATGATGCGCGGGCGGCTGCGCGACCTGGGCGCGCGCTCCGATCTGCTGGGCTTTTTGCGCGAGACCGCGCGCGGCGCGGGCGGCTATGTCGAGCCCGCCGCCGCGGCCATGCGCGCGGGCGGGGGGGCCACGTTCTTCTCCGACGCCGACCAGCTCTCCCTGCTGTTCGCCACGGGCCTGCGCCCGGTTTATCCAGACGAGCTGGCGTCCAGCGCCCCGGACTGGATTCTGGCCTCGCCCTGGCTGGGCCTGTCGCCGCGCGAGCAGACGCGCGTCGGCGACCTTCTGGCCTCCGGCCGCTACGAAGACGCGGGGGTCGCGGCGCCGCGCCTTCTGTGGCAGAATAATCCCGATCCGCTCTATCGGATCTATGCGCCCGTGTCGGGGCCTCTGCCGTTGTATCGCCGTCGACGCTGAGGCCGTTTTATCCGTTTCTTTGCCGTCTCTTTACCGTGGGACGGTGGATTCTTCGCGGCAATGGCGCTATGCTAGGGTCATGAGGCGAGCGGCGGCGGTGCTGGGCGCGTGGCTGATGATCGGTGCGGCGGGCTGCGACTGGAGCGGTTCCTCCGACGCCCCGCAAGGCTCCGCGGCGCCCGTCGTGCCCGTCTCCCAGCAAAACTTGAGCGCGGCGGCGACGCCGTCCGGCCGTAGCCTGGTGCAAATGGCGCAGGCGGGCGCCGGCGGTGGAGCGTCCCTCTCGGACCCCGGCCGGTCCTTCTTCGACGGCGACACGCGCGGCTCTTCGTTCGGCTTCGGCGGCGCCGTTCCCGTCTCGCGCCCGTCCTATTATTCCGGCCCCTACACGCGCGGAATCATTCCGGTCAGCGATTTGACCGTCTCTCCTCCGCCGTCGCCGGCCGTCGCCTCCAGCCCGCAGACCCAAGGCCTCCTGATGCGCGCCGCCCAGGCCGTCGGCGGCGACGTGCGCGTGGCCGCCGCCATCGTCAGCGCGGCGGTCCGCCGCGGCATCGACCCGATCCTGGCCCTGGCCGTCGGCACCCAGGAGTCGGGTCTGCACAACGGCCTGCGCAGTTCCGCCGGGGCGCTGGGGGCCATGCAGGTGATGCCCGGTACGGCCTGCGGCCTGGGCGTGTGCAACGCGCAGGCCGTGCGCTACGACGTGACCACCAACGCCGCCCTGGGCACGAGCTATCTGAGCCAAATGCTCCAGCGCCAAAACGGAAACGTCGCCTTAGCGGTCGCGTCTTACAATGCGGGGCCGGGTGCTGTCCACGGCGGCATCCCGAACAACGGCCAGACGCCCGATTACGTCCGAAAAGTGCTGGGCTACTACCAGCGTTTCTACAACGCGGTGTTCTCCGGCGGCGTCTCGATCTGAGGCGGGCGGGTCGCTCGGGTTTGCTCGCCGCCCGCGCGACATGATAAGATGATGCGTCGCCCGGCGTTTGGTCGGGCTTAGCCCAGTTGGCGCAGTGGTAGCGCGTTCCCTTGACATGGGAAAGGTCATAGGTTCAAATCCTATACTGGGCACCATTTTCCCCGCGTCCGGCCCCCGGTCTTTTACGTCGGGGGTCGATTTATTGTCACGCGGCGGTCGTCGCCCGCGCCGGGGCAATATGTCTATAATATCGCGCCGCTAAGCTTGAGGAGCCGCTTTTTATGCCCGCGACCGACATCGTCCACGCCGCCGACCCGAACTCCCCGGAAGCGCTCGACGCGCTGAGGCATTCCTGCGCCCATGTGATGGCGCAGGCCGTGCAGGAACTTTTTCCAGGCACGAAAATCGCCATCGGCCCCGCCATCGAAAACGGCTTCTACTACGACTTCGACTCCCCGCACCGCTTCACGGAGGAGGACTTCAAGGCCATCGAGCGGCGCATGCTGCAGATCGCCGAGGGCAACCACGAGTTCAAGGGCGAGGAAGTCTCTTACGACCAGTCGAAGGCCTACTGGACGGCCAAGGGCGAGACGTACAAGCTGGAACTTCTGGAGGGCTTCAAGGGCCAGAAGCTGACCCACTACACCGACGGCTCCTTCACCGACCTGTGCCGCGGCGGCCACACGCCCAGCACCAAGGCGATCCGTCATTTTAAATTGCTCTCCGTGGCCGGCGCCTACTGGCGCGGCGACGAGAAGAACGCCATGCTCCAGCGCCTCTACGCGACCGCGTGGCCGACGAAGGACCAGCTCGTCGAGCACTTGAAGATGCTCGACGAGGCCAAGAAGCGCGACCATCGGAAGCTGGGGCCGGCGCTGGGCCTGTTCAGCATCGAGGAGCTGGCCGGCCCGGGACTGATCTTCTGGCACCCGAAGGGCGGGCGCATGCGCCTGATCATGGAGGACTGGCTGCGCAAGGAAGCGCTGGAGCGCGGCTATCAGATGGTCTACACGCCGCACATCGCCAACAAGGATTTGTGGAACGTCTCCGGCCACACCGGATTTTATAGACAGAATATGTTCGGCGAGATCGAAGTCGAGAAGGCCGACTACATGCTCAAGCCCATGAACTGCCCCTGCCACATCCTGATCTACAAGGGCGAACTGCGCAGCTACAAGCAGCTGCCCATGCGGCTGGCGGAGTTGGGCACGGTCTACCGCTATGAGCGCTCGGGCGTGCTGCACGGCCTCATGCGCGTGCGCGGCTTCACGCAGGACGACGCGCACATCTTCTGCACCCCGGAGCAGATCGAGTCCGAGATCGAGGGCTGCCTCGACTTCGCGCTGAAGGTCTTCGAGGTGTTCGGCTTCGCGCAATACAAGATGGAGGTCTCCACCTGGGACCCGGAGAAGCCCGCCGACTACGTGGGCGAGGCCGCCGATTGGGAGCGCGCGACCAACGCCCTGGTCTCCGTGCTGGAGCGGCGCGGCACGCCGTACAAGCTCTGCAAGGGCGAGGCCGCGTTCTACGGGCCGAAGATCGACGTCAAGCTCATCGACGCGCTGGGCCGGCCGTGGCAGCTCTCCACGGTGCAGTTCGACTTTAATCTGCCCAAGCGCTTCGAGATGGAGTACGTCGGCTCCGACGGCGCGCGCCACCGTCCGCTGATGGTGCACCGCGCGCTCTACGGCTCCATCGAGCGCTTCTTCGGCATCCTCGTGGAGCACTACGCGGGCCACTTCCCGCTGTGGCTGGCGCCGGTGCAGGCCAAGATCCTGACCTTGACCGACGAGCAGATCGCGCCGGCCGAGGAGCTAAAAAAGGCCTTGGAGGCCGCCGGCCTGCGCGTCGAGCTGGACGCGCGTCCCGAGAAGATCGGCCACAAGATCCGCGAGGCGACGCTCGAGAAGACGCCGTACATGATCGTGCTCGGTCCCAAGGACGTGGCGGCCGGCACCTTGGCCGTGCGGCGACGCGACGGCAAGCAGTTCGACGGCGTGACCCGCGCGGACCTGATCCAAAAGCTGACACAGGAGGCCGCCTCCAAGGCGACCGCCTCCGGGTGGCAGTGAGCATGCGCCTAGTCCTGACCGCGGCCGCCGCGCTGGCTCTGGCCGGTCCCGCGCGCGCGTTCTGGGGCTCGGGCCCCGGCTTCGACGCGCGCGCCGAGGACGAGGCCTTCAACGCCGCGGCCCAGCAGTTTCCGCAGGACGGCCGCGACCGCCTGGCGGTGATCCAGGCCTTCGAGAGCTTCGTCGCGGAGTTCCCGCGCAGCCCGCGCCGCGCCGACGCGCAGTTCTTGATCGGCGAGGCGCAGATGCAGCGCGCGCGCGCCCTCCTGAAGGCCGACGCGCAGAAGAAGACGGGCGCGCGCCCGTCGGCGGCGCGCAATCCGGCCGCGGCGAAGGCGCTGGACGACGCGCGCCGCGCCTTCGAGGCGGTGCTGGGTGAAAAGAAATCGGGACTGGCGGCCTCGGCGCAGTACCGCCTCGGCGAGACGGCCTACGACCTGGGCGATTGGGACAAGGCCGTCGCGGCCTTCACCGCGGTCGCCGACGACCATCCCAAGTCCTACGTCAACCCCGAGGCGCTGATCGGCATCGTCTACGCGGACCTGGCGCTGGAGCAGTTCACCCAGGCCGAGTCGAACCTGTTTCTGCTCGGCGAGCAGTATCCCACGTTCCTGCGCGAGCCGGCCGTGCTCTACGCCCAGGGCATCGTCGACCTGCACAAGGGCGCCTACCCCGACGCCGAACGCAGCTTCAAGGACGTGCGCACCGACGAAGCGCAATACTACCTGGGCAAGACCTACCTGCTTTCCAGGCGCGCCTACCTGGCCGCCGCCGCCTTCGAGAACCTGATCCGGGACTACCCGGACTCGGACCTGAAGGAGGAGGCGCAGTTCTTCATCGGCGACAGCTTCTTCCTGTCCCAGGACTACAACGGCGCCATCGCCAAATACCGCAAGTTCATCGCGCTGTATCCGTCAAGCCCGTTGCGCGTGGCCGCGCTGTTCCGCATCGGCGCGTCCTACTTCGAGCTCAAGGACTACGTGGAGGCCCGCGCGGGGCTACAGACGGCCATCGACCGCGCGCCCAAGGATTTCTTCGCGCCGCTGGCCCAGCTCTTCATCGCCGAATCCTTCCTGGCCTCCGGCCAGCCCCGCGAGGCGTTGTTCGCGTTCACCAAGGTCCTCACCCAGTATCCCGACGCGATCAAGATCGCGCCGCTGGCGGCCTTCAAGCTGGCCTGGTGCCAGAACCAGGTCGGCGACTACGGCCAGTCCGTGCAGACCGCGTCGAGCTTCGCCCAGCAGTTCCCCAGCCACCCCCTGGCCAAGGACGTCTACATGGTCATGGCCGATTCCTTGGTCCGGCTCAAGCACTACCCGGAGGCGATCTCCGCCTACCAGCGCGTCATCGACATCGCGCCCAACACCGAGACGGCCGAGCAGGCGCTCTTCCTGATCCTGAAAAGCCAATACGACCAGAAGGCCTTCAACTCCATCCTGACGTCCTACCAGTTCATCTTCCGCCGCCTGCCGCCGTCGCGCTCGAAGTGGCGCAGTCTCAGCTACCTCTACGCGGCCGACGCGTATCTGGCGCTCAATCAGGTCGACGAGGCGAAGGTGCTCTACGAGATGATCTTGAAGGTTTATCCCGACGACGCGGCCGCGCTCTACGCGCAGGACGGCCTGGCCTGGTGCTACAGCTACAAGGGCGACGACGCGGGCGCGCTCGACGCGCGCCGCAAGCTCAAGGACATGATGACGGTCGCCACGTCCTCGGCGGGATTCTCCGGCGGCAACGAGCTGGGCATCGCCGACTCGCTGTTCAACCAGAAGAGCTACGACGACGCGTACACGCTGTATGCGAAGTTCGCCGCGGACTATCCGTCCTCGCCGCAGGCGCCCGCCGCGCTCTACCGCGCGGCGATGTGCTCCTACCACCAGCGCTACTACTCGCAGGCCATCGACCTGTGGGGCCGCCTGATCGCGCTGTATCCGAACGCCAAGGACGCGCCGCAGGCGCGCGCCCAGCGCGCCGACACCTTGTTTCGCGCGCAGAAATACGCGCAAGCCGCCGACGCCTACCGCGGCCTCCTGACCGCCGATCCCAAGGGCGACGCCGCGCCCCAGGCGCGTCTGCGCCTGGCGCAGTGCGCCTTCGAGCAGAAAGACGACGCGGGCGCCGTGTCCGAGGTCCGCGCGCTGGTCGCGGCCTTTCCCAACGCGCCCGAGGCCACCGACGGCTTGGACGTGCTCGACGGCGTCTTCGACCGCTCGCGTTCCTTCGATTACCGCGCGACCTGGCGCGCCGTCGCCGCGGCCGCACCCGGCACGTCGATCGCCGGCGAGGCGCAGTTCCGCCTGGCGCGGCGCGAGTTCGAGGCCAAGGACTACGCCGCCGCCGCCGCCGAGTTCCAGAAGTTCAGCGTGGATTTTACCAACCACCCGGAGCTGCCCAAGGCGCAGTTCCTGCTGGCTGAAAGCGAGCTCCAGCTCAAGCGCTACGCCGACGCCGCCCAGGCTTACGAACGCCTGCTGGCCAATTTCGACAAGAACGACGATTTTCCCGCCGCCGTGTTCCATCTGGCCGGCGCCTACTTCGCGCAGGACAAGTTCGCCGACGCGGCGCGCGTCTACGCGCGGCTGCTGGAGGAATACCCCGACTCCGACTACTCCTCGCCGGCGCTCTACAACCAGGCGCTGTGCTATCAGAAGCTCGGCAAGCTGGACCTGGCGCAATACGCGTTCCAGAAGTACGCGGCCGAGGCCAAGCCCGGCGACGCCCAGGCCGACGACGCGCTGTGGGCGACCTTCCAGATCGAGAAGGACCGCAAGGATTTCGACGCGGCGATCGGCACGCTCGCCCGGATACGGCGCCGTCCCGGCGCGGACGTCCTGGAAGCGTGGTATCGCGAGGGCGAGCTGCGCGTGGAGCAGGGCCGTCCCGACGCGGCGCTGGCGGTCTGGGAGCGCATGCGCGGCCTGAAGCCGGCGGGCTCGCGCTACCGCCTGCAGGCGCTCATCGAGCTGGGCAAGGCTTATGAAAAAATGAACGACAACGCGGGCGCCGCCGACGTGTACGCGGAGCTGGCGCGCGTGGGTCCCAAGGACACGGCCAAGGCCGCGGCCGCGCGCGCGGCGGCCCTGCGCAAGCTGGCGGGCAACGCCAAGCCGCGTCCGCGGCCGAAGCCCGCCGACGACGCGGCGGCGGCCGAGGACGACGGGACCATGGTGATGCCCGCCGACGCGGGCGACACCGGGGCGGCCGCGCCGGAGCCGGCGGCGCCGGACAAGGCCGCGAAGAAAAAAAGCGCCGTCGCGGAGCCGTCCCTGCCGGGCATGTCGGATTCGGGGCAATAGCCGCAATAACGAGGACCACAGGAGCCTATGGGCGACATCCAGATTCTGCAGCTGTTCCGGCAAAGCTTCACCTTGGTCGTGATGCTGTTCCTGTCCATCCTGTCCTTGACCTTCGCGCTGGAACGCTGGTGGTATTTCCGCGCGGCCTCGGGCAAGGCCGACGAGATCCTGGGCGGCGTGCGCAAGCAGTTGGAAGGCGCGGGAAAGGCCGACGGCGCGTTGGCGTGGTGCCAGCGGCATCCGTCGGCCGTGGCGCAGGTGGTCGGCTACGGCTTGCTGCACGCGGGACGCTCGCGCCAGGACCTGGAGGAGCTGATGCTCTCCAAGCTCAAGGAAGAACGCCTGAAGTTCGAACGCTTTTTAGCGGTGCTGGGCACGCTCGGCAACATCGCGCCGTTCATCGGCCTGTTCGGCACCGTGGTGGGCATCATCAAGGCCTTCCGCGACCTGGCCGCATCCGGCACCGGCGGCCCGGCCGTCGTCGCGCAGGGCATCGCCGAGGCGCTGGTCTCCACCGCCGCGGGCCTGCTGGTCGCCATTCCCGCCGCGGTGCTCTACAACTACTTCATGGGTCGCCTCAAGCGGCAGACCGTGGAGATGGAGGTCGCGAGCGCGCGGCTGGTCGTGATGCTCGGGGCCAAGTAGGAGAGCGCGATGGCGGGCGGGGGAGGCGGGCGCGAGGAGCCGATCACGGCGATCAACGTCACTCCGCTCGTCGACGTCTGCCTGGTGCTGGTCATCATCTTCATGGCGGTGGCTCCCATGGCGGTGACTTTGGGCATCAAGGTCCTTGAGACGCGCGCGTCGAACGCCGAAGGAAAGGCCTCCGTCGATGAGAACGTCTCGGTGTCCATCGCGCTTGACGGCGCGATCTCCGTCAACGGCCAGAAGACCGACGGCCTGACGTTTCGCGGCGCGCTGGCCTCGGCCCTGGCGCGCAGCAAGGACCGGATGGTGGTGGTGACGGCGGACGCGCGCGACAAGGTGGGGCTGGTCGTGTCCGTGCTGGACGCCGCCAAGCAGACCGGCGCGCTGAAGCTGGCGCTGATGAAGCCCGCGGGGGGGGGCTGACGATGGCGGGTGCAGGCCTCAACGACGAGGAGCCCATCACCGACATCAACATCACGCCCCTGGTGGACGTGTGCCTGGTGCTGGTGATCATCTTCATGGTCACCGCCCCCATGTTCTCCGAGCCCGCGCTGAAGGTGGACCTGCCGAGCGCGCACACCAAGGAAGGCGAGGAGAAGGACAAGATCACCTTGACGCTGTCCAAGGACGGCCAATACGCGCTCGACTACGAGAAATTTCCCACGGCGCAGGCCATGACGGAGCGCCTGAAGGAGAAGCTGGCCGAGAGCGAGTCGAAGCTGGTCATCCTGCGCGCCGACAAGGACGCGGACTACGGGCCGCTGACGGACTTGATGGCGCGCGCCAAGGACGCGGGCGCGCGCTCCATGACCATCGCCACGGAGCAGGCGAAATGAACGGGGGCGGCGCGTGAACCGACTGCCCGCGACCGTGACGGCCTCCTTGGTCCTGCACGCGGGAGCGCTGGCGGCGGCGGCGTTCCTTCTGCGCGCGGGGCCGCGGGAGACCGCGCGCATGGTGGAGGGCGTGGACTTGATCGTCTCCTCTCCGCGCCCCGCGCCCGAGGGCGCCGCGCCGGCGGTCAAGCCGCCGCCGCTGTCGACGCTGGACTTTCTCAAGCTGGCCCTGCCCACGATCCCGCGCGCGGCGCCCGTGGACTTGGACGAGGCGCGCGCGGTGCATCACGCCGCACCCGTCGCGGAGCCGAAGCTTCAGGACGCCGCGCGCCGCGACGCGATGCCGAAGCTTGCCGCGCTGGACCTCTCGCGCCGGCCGGCCGCGGCGGCGGCTCTCGACGCGCGCGTGGAGAACATGGGGGCGGTGACCA
>JAJXVH010000171.1 GCA_021782205.1 bacterium
TGCCGGCGGGCGTGGAGATGGTGATGCCGGGCGACAACATCGACATCGACTGCGAGCTGATCGTGCCGATCGCGATGGAGAAGGGGCTGCGCTTCGCCGTGCGCGAAGGCGGCCACACCGTCGGCGCCGGCGTCGTCGCGGATATTTTGGACTAGTCATCGAGCGGAGAATAAGGTATAATTATGGCTGAGACGAGCAATTCGCAGCAGAGAATTCGCATCCGGCTTCGCGCTTACGACCACCGCGTCCTCGACGCCAGCGTCGGCAAGATCGTTGAGACGGCACAGCGTACGGGAGCGGTCGTTTCCGGTCCCATTTTGCTGCCGACGCACATCAAGAAGTACACCGTGCTGAGGTCTCCGCACGTCGACAAGAAGTCGCGGGAGCAGTTCGAGATGCGGGTGCACAAGCGCCTGATCGAGCTGAACTCGACGACGGCTAAGACGGTGGACGAGCTGATGAAGCTCGATCTGCCGGCGGGCGTCGACGTCGAAATCAAGCTCTGAGCGATCAGGGCTTGAACGGACGGCCTTTTTCGGGCTTTCCACAATTATAGGGAGCTTTTTGTCTTATGAGCGAAGCGCAGACGACGACGGCGGTTGAGACGAACGGGGCGAAGAAGGCCCCGGAGACCTTCCATGCCATTTTGGGCGAGAAGGTCGGCATGACGCAGATCTATCATCCGAAGGACCGCAATCTCTACGGCGTCACCGTGGTGAAGGCCGGTCCTTGCCCCGTCCTGCGGGTCAAGACGGCGGATTCCAAGGACGGCTACAACGCCGTCCAGCTCGGCTTCGGCTCGCGCCGCGACAAGGTCTGCTCCAAGTCGGAGCTCGGCCAGTTCAAGAAGGCGGGCGTCGCCGCCCAGCGCTACGTGCGCGAGATCCGCGTCGACGACGTCAAGGGCCTCGAGGCGGGTCAGACCGTCACGGTCGACAGCTCCTTCAAGCCCGGCGACTACGTCGACGTGCAGGGCGTCAGCAAGGGCCGCGGGTTCGCCGGCGTCATGAAGCGCCATAATTTCCGCGGCCTGCCCGCCTCGCACGGCGCCTCGGACAAGCAGCGCTCGCCGGGCTCGCTGGCGTCGCGGCGCTCGCTGGGCCGCGTCCTGCCGGGCCAGCGCATGGCCGGCCACCACGGCGACACCACCACGTCCACGATCAAGATCGAGGTCGTGGAGATCGATGCCGAGAAGGGCCTGATCTACCTGGCGGGCGCCGTCCCCGGCCCGCGCGGCGGGCTGGTCACCATTTTCGAGACGGTCAAGAGCAAGAAGGCCCGCACGGAGATCGTGCGGTCGACCATCAAGAAGGACAAGATGGGCAACATCATCAAGCCCGGCGCCAAGCCCGGCAAGAAGTAGGCACGGATACCGATCATGGATGCCAAGATTCTCGACGTCAGCGGAAAAGAAGTCGGCCAGGTCGCGCTCCCGGAGAAGATTTTCGGCCACAAGCCCTCCAAGCGCTTCCTGCACGAGTACGTCACGGTCTATCTCGCCAACCAGCGCCAATACGGCGCGCACACCAAGGGTCGCTCGGAAGTCTCGGGCGGCGGCAAGAAGCCGTGGAAGCAGAAGCACACCGGCCGCGCCCGCGCGGGCTCCATCCGGTCGGGCCTCTGGCGCCACGGCGCGATCATTCACGGACCGCGATCCGGGTATGGTTCTCACTTGGACTTCCCGCGTCAGAAGGCGAAGCTGGCCCTCGCGCAGGCCCTCTCGGCCCGCGCGCAGGACGGCGGCCTGATCTGCGTCAAGGACCTGGCGCTCAAGGATCCCAAGACCAAGATCGCCGCGGGAGTTTTCGAGAAGCTGGGCTGCGCCGGACGCGTTCTGGTCGTGCTGGACGCGCCGAACGCCGCGCTTCAGCGCGCCAGCCGCAACCTGCCGGCCGTGGAACTGATCCTCGCGGCGGACGTCAACGCCTACGCGGTTCTGAAGTGCAAGAAGCTGGTCATCACGCAGCCCGCGCTGGAAAAGCTGGGCGCGCGCTGGAACTAGGAAAGATCATGTCCGAAAAAGCCATCCACGGAATTCTCGTCCGGCCCCTGCTCACCGAGCGCGGCCAGAGCCTGCAGGACAAGAGCAACCAGTATCTCTTCGAGGCCGCTCCCGGCGCGTCGAAGACCGATATCAAGCTCGCCGTCGAGACCCTGTTCAAGGTCGACGTCGAGAAGGTCCGCACGATGATTCTGCCCGGAAAGTTCCGCCGCATGGGACGCGGCGGCGGCATGAAGGCGGATTGGAAGAAGGCGATCGTCACGGTCGCCAAGGGCCAGAAGATCGATTTCGCGGCGAAGGCCGCCTGAGGTAGACCCATGCCGATCAAATCCTACAAGCCGTATACCCCGTCGCGCCGCGGCATGACGTCCGCGGATTTCTCGGAGCTGACGACGAACGTCCCCGAGAAGAGCCTGGTGACCCATCTGACCAAGAAGGGCGGCCGCAACAACACCGGCACGATCATGGTCCGCCACCACGGGGGCGGCCACAAGCGCGCCTACCGGCAGATCGACTTTAAACGCAACAAGATCGGCATTCCGGGCAAGATCACGACGATCGAGTACGATCCCAATCGCACCGCCCGCATCTGCCTGGTCCAGTATCCCGACGGCGAGAAGCGCTACATCCTGCATCCCGTCGGCCTGAAGGTCGGCGACGTGGTGTCCAGCGGCCCCGCGGCGGAGATCCGGCCCGGCAACGCGCTGCCATTGATC
>JAJXVH010000172.1 GCA_021782205.1 bacterium
CGTTGAGCGCGGGGTGCCAGGGGCAAGGCCCCGGAGCGGCCGAGAACTGCCGAGAGGGGGGACCGTTTATGCCGCAGGCCGCAGGCGGAACACTCCTGGGCCCCCGAGACGAGGTGGATTATGAACAGCTGGCGAGGCGCGCCTGAAAAAATCGCGGGCTATTAGGCGTAGCGGAGCGAGCCTTCAGTACTGGGTCGTGCCGGCGAGCCCGCGAGCCGGTGCCGTCCGAACGCGCGGGCAGAGCCGCGCGAGAGGCGCTTAGGCGTTCGACCGATTCTAGTTACTAGAATCGGACCTCCGACAGTCGGAGGCAAACCGGCACGACATCTCCCACTTGCACGGGAGGGGGAGCGCCGGCTATGGTTGGCCCCAGCTCGCTTGTGGCGAGCACGAAAGAGCCCCCGCCGGGCGCAAGCGCCCGACGAGGGCCTGTTCTTACAGGAGTCCGTGGTCACGGAAACTATAATGGTCCGCGTGGGTGAAGATGACGTGATCGGCGACGGGAATTCCCAGGAGTTCGCCCGCGCGCTGGAGCCGACGCGTGACGTCGCGGTCCTCCGATGACGGGGTCTGATCACCGCTTGGGTGGTTGTGCCCGAGGATGACCGCGGCGGCGTTGAGAAGGATCATTGACTTGAAGACTTCGCGCGGGTGAACCAAGGACGCTGAGAGCGTCCCCACGGAGACGACGCTGACGCCGATGATCTTGCGGCGCGTGTCGAGGGCGGCGACGACGAATTGCTCTACAGGCGAGTCGTCGACGATCGCGCGGAAGATCTCAGCCGCGACGTGGGGGTTGTCGCAAACCTTCGGCCCTTCGTGGACGACCGATCCGGATCGGTCGAGGACGACTTTGTAGATCGGCGTCCGAACGCGACGGGTCGACACTTGGACGGCATTGGCGGCGTCAGTCATGTTTTTCTCCTTTGGCGGCCTGGTCGCCGTGCTGCTCTCTCGCAGGCGAAAAAACGGGCCCCGACGGCCGCCGCTGGCGGCCGCCCGCAGGGGCGCGCCGAGCGGATGCGAGGACGCGATCGGTGGCGGGCCGGGCGGTGCCGGCGTAGGAAGGGGGGCGCCAAAGCCCCCGCGCGCGCTCGCGAGCGCGCGCTACTGCTCTTCGTATTCCTGTGCGGGGGAATCTTCCGGAGCGTGCGCCTGGCGCAGTTGCGCCAGCCCGAAGGGCGCTCGGCCGAGCGCCGCAGCCGCAGGCTGCGGACGCGAGGCTTGCCCGACAGTCCCGGCCATTAAGTCCTGAGAGAGAGCTATTCAGCTCTCGTCCTCTCCGGCCTTTAGGCCAGGCGCGCGCAAGGCCCCAGCGGGGTCGAGTGCGCGACTTCCCGGCGACCGTCGCCGGGCGTCCCGCCGCGGGCGAGGATGTCGTCGACCATCGCTGAAGCGATCTACTGCGCCATGCCTGCGGCCGCGGCTCCAGACCGCGGGCATGGCGATCAACCGATTCTAGCGACTAGAATCGTGGCCTCCGCTAGTCGGAGGCCAGCCGGCGCGACGCCTCCCCTCTATGGGGGAGGGGAGCGCCGGCTGTGGGGGCCCCAGCTCGCGTTCGCGAACTGGGGAGGTCTAATAGAAACCCCGCCCGCGGGGGGCCCGCGGGCGGGGTCGTTGCCTTCGCAACAGAGCCTTTACTGTGCGGTTTCGAGCTTCACAATCCGGCCTTCGTGGTCTTTCATCGTCACGGCGTGTTCCGTCAGCGCTTGACCGTGGATGAGCCGGCTTTTCATGTCCTCTTCGGAGCGGCTAGCGAAGCGGTCGATGGCGTTCAGGATTTGGCGAATGTCGTCCTTGGTCGCCATCTGAGTGGCCATAGTGTGACGAATCTCGCCGACCTCGCCCTTGAGATTTGCCACCTCGACCACGACACGGTTAAGCTTAGCGTCAAGCGTGTTGACATTGGCGTCAAGTGTGTTGACCTTGGCGTCGACCTCTTTCAGGTCCTCTTTCGTCGCGAACGCTTTCAGGTCCTCTTTCGTCGCGAACGCTTTCAGGTCCTCCTTCGTCGCGAACGCTTTCAGGTCCTCCTTCGTCGCGAACGCTTTCAAGTCGCCCTTCGTCGCCGGCGCGTCGTCGCCGATCGGCTGCGCACCAGGCCGGCGCGTCTGAATTTTCTTTGGCATACTGTATTCTACCTCCTCTCTCGTGAATTGTCCTGGGTCCAAAGGCTCACGGCTTGACATGACCCGTCTTACCCGGCAATCTCCCCCGTGCAGTCGTCGCCGTAATGCTTGCAGACTGGGCATTTCCCAGTCATCACTTTCCGATGGGCCCGACCATGAACGGCCTCAGCATTATGGCCGTTGCCGCATTTGACGCCGCCGCACGCTGGGCAGTTGTCCCAATCGCGCAGGACACATGAATAGTCGCCGGTCGATTCGTCCGCATTGATCTCCGCGACGCCGCCGCGCACGTCGATGACGATTCGCGGCCGCCCGTCGACGACGCGGCGGCTCTTGGGCTTCGCCTTAATCTTAAGCGCCGCCTGCGCCGCATCAACCCAAGTGTCGACTTCCTCACCTTCACGCCACGCGTAGATGAGGCCGCGCGCCACGCGCGCGAGCTCAGTTTCCCTATCCACCTCCAAGCCCGCCGTCGCCCGCGGGTTTTTCTGGACCGTCTCGCCATTCGTGTTGTTCATGATCCACCTCCGCCCAGCCCGAAGGGTCGAGCGGGGCCCGAGGTGGAGCCTGCGGCCGAGGA